>NZ_CP073078.1:0-319500 GCF_018135625.1 Phenylobacterium montanum | reverse complement strand
GCGCTCGCGGTTCTCCTCGATCACCTCTTCCTTGGCCCGGGCCAGGAAGTCGGGGTTGCCCAGCTTCTTCATGGTCCGCTCGATGTCGCCGTCGAAGCTGGCGATCTCCTTCTTCAGGCGGGCCTGCTCGGCGGCGATGTCGATGAACTCGGCGATGGAGAGCGCGGCCGTAGCCTCGCCGATCACAAAGGGGACCGAGCCGTGCGGCGCAGCCTCGGCCGGCGCGGCCGAGCCAAGGCGGCCGAGGGTCAGGATCAGGTCCTTATGCCGTTCCAGCCGGGCCAGGGTCTGCCCGCTTGCTCCGCTCAGGGTCAGGGGCGGCTTGGCGGCCGGCGGCACGTTCATCTCGGCGCGGACCGAACGCACCTGGGTGACCAGCTCGACCACCCAGTCGATCTCGGCCGCAGCTTCGGCGTCGACCCAACCAGCCGGCAGCTTCGGCCAGGGCTGGGAGATGAGCAGACCCTCGCGCGGCGGCCCAACCTCGCCCAGCTTGGCCCACAATTCTTCGGTGATGAACGGGCTGAAGGGGTGCAATAGCACCAGGCACAGGTCCAGCACCCAGGCGGTCATGGCCCGGGTCTCGGCCTTGGCAGCCTCGTCGGCGCCGTTCAGCACCGGCTTGGCCAGCTCGAGATACCAGTCGCAGAACACGTTCCAGATGAAGCGATAGATCGCCGCCGCAGCGTCGTCGAAGGCGCAGGCCTCCAGCGCCGCGGTGACCTCGCCCACGGTCTTGACCGCCTGGCCGCGGATCCAGCGGTTCAGCGTGTCCTTGACTGTCGCCGGGTCGAAACCCTCGACGCGGACGCAGCCGTTCATCTGGGTGAAGCGCGCGGCGTTCCAGAGTTTTGTGCCGAAATTACGATATCCTTCAACGCGCTGCCGCGACAACCTCACGTCGCGCGCCTGGCCCGACATGGCGGCCATGGTGAAGCGCACCGCATCGCAGCCATAGGCGTCGATCAACTCCAGGGGGTCGATGACGTTGCCCTTGGTCTTGGACATCTTCTGACCCTTCTCGTCGCGGATCAGGGCGTTGATGACCACGCGCTTGAAGGGGACCTGCTTCTGGAAATGCAGGCCCATCATCATCATCCGGGCGACCCAGAAGAAGATGATGTCGAAGCCGGTGACCAGGGTGTGGGTCGGATAGAACCGCTTCAGGTCGGCGGTCTCTTCCGGCCAGCCCAGGGTCGAGAACGGCCACAGGGCCGAGGAGAACCAGGTGTCGAGCACGTCCTCGTCCTGGGTCAGGGCGGCAGCGGCGCCGTAGTGCGCCTTGGCCGCGGCAAGCGCTTCGGCTTCCGTCTCCTCGACGAAGATGTGGCCGTCGGGGCCGTACCAGGCCGGGATTCGGTGGCCCCACCAAAGCTGGCGCGAGACGCACCACGGCTCGATGTTCCGCAGCCACTCGAAATAGGTCTTCTCCCAGTTCTTGGGGACAAAGACCGTGTCGCCGTTCTCCACCGCCGCTATGGCCGGCTTGGCCAGGGTCGCGGCGTCGACGTACCACTGGTCGGTCAGATAGGGCTCGATGACGACGAGCTTGGATTTCTCGTCGTAGGGCACCATCAGCCGGTGATTGTCGATCCCGTCCAGGAGGCCCAGGGCCTCCAGGTCGGCGACGATGCGCTTACGGGCCACGAAGCGGTCCAGGCCCTGATAGGCCTCGGGCGCGTTCTCGTTGATCTTGGCGTCGGGCGTGAAGACGTTGATCGCCTCCAGCCCATGCCGCTTGCCGACCTGGAAGTCGTTGAAGTCGTGGGCCGGGGTGATCTTGACCGCGCCGGTGCCCTTTTCCGGATCGGCATAGTCGTCGGCGACGATCGGGATCAGCCGGCCGACCAGGGGCAGGCGCACCCGCTTGCCGACCAGGTCCTTGTAGCGTTCGTCGTCGGGGTGAACGGCGACCGCGGTGTCGCCCAGCATGGTCTCCGGCCGGGTGGTGGCGACCACGACATAGCGGCCCTCCTCGGCCTCGACCGGATAGCGGAAGCGCCACATGTGGCCGTTGACCTCGATGTTCTCGACCTCGAGGTCCGAGACGGCGGTCTGCAGCTCGGGCTGCCAGTTGACCAGCCGCTTGTCGCGATAGATCAACCCTTCCTTGTGCAGCTGGACGAACACCTTGCGGACCGCAGCCGACAGGCCCTCGTCCAGGGTGAAGCGCTCGCGGGTCCAGTCGCATGAGGCGCCCAGGCGGCGCAGCTGGTTCTGGATCGTGCCCGAGGACTTGGCCTTCCATTCCCAGATCTTGTCGACGAAGGTCTCGCGGCCCATCTCGCGACGGCCGATATTGCCCTCGGCCGCCAGCTGCCGCTCGACCACCATCTGCGTTGCGATGCCCGCATGGTCGGTGCCGGGCAGCCACAGGGCCGCCTTGCCGCGCATCCGCTCGAAACGCGTCAGCACATCCTGCAGCGTGTTGTTCAGCGCGTGCCCGATATGCAGCGAGCCGGTGACGTTGGGCGGCGGAATGACGATCGAGAACGGCTCGGCCGCGGGATCGCTGGTGGGCGAAAAGGCGCCCGACGCCTCCCATTGCGCATAAAGGCGCGGCTCGACGGATTGGGGTTCGAAGGTCTTCTCAAGCATGGCGCAAACCGGAAGCGGGGAGCGAACGAAGCGCTCGGATGGAATCGAGGGCGATCGGAGACAGGCCTATCCAGCCCGCTTCCGATCGCGTCGGCGGCCGCCATAGCATGAATTTCAGGCTTAGCGGCCGGCGGCGCGCCGGAAAAAGCGCGCCTGTTGTCGGCCTTTATACTCGGCGGCGCGCGATGCGGGCCACTTCCTCGTCGACCTTGGCCTGGACGATGCCCGGCAGGTGCTGGTCCAGCCAGGCCTTGAGCAGTGGACGCAGCATCTCGCGCACCACTTCCTCCAGCGTACGCCCCTCGGCAGGCATAAGCACGTGATGGGCCAAGGAGCCGAAGGCGCTGGCGGCGCTTTCGGCGGCCGATGGCCCCACCAGGGGCTCGTCGTCGAACGGCGACTCGAACGTTGCGGCGGGCGCGATCGGCGGCAGGCTCGGCGCGGCCGGCGTGTGCGCGGGCAGGATGTCGAGGTCGCCGATGGTTTCCAACGGCGAATCCGCCTCGTGCATCGGCTCCGTCAGCTCCAGCACGTCTTCGTGCTCGGCGATGACAGGCGGCGGCGCGGCCGGCGTGATCAGCGGCTCCGGCTCTTCCTCCTCCGCCTCAGCGCGCGACGGCGGGGGCTCGTCCTCGGATATGATCCGACGGATCGAAGCCAGGATCTCCTCCATTGTCGGTTCCGGGGCGTTCGGTTCGGACATCGGGGCGCGATCTTTCGCAGTGAAGACAGATTCGTTCACAAACTAAGCGGCTAAACGCTTTCCTGCAAACGCGATGATGGCGCTGGACGATCCCCGATTTGGGCTGTCCGGCGCCTACGGCATCACCGTGCTGCCTGCCTGGGCAGGCGCTGACGGCGGCGCGGTCACGGGCGCGGCCGTGACCATCGGGCCTTGAGGCGGCGGCTTGGAGACATGCGGCGAGCCCAGGCCGTCGATGGTCGAGATCGGGATATCCAGCGGCAGGGCGCCGCCCCCTTTCACCCTGTTGAACGCCTTCTCGGGGTCATAGGGCTTGATGCTGGCGTCGAGGTATTTCACCTCCAGCCGGCCCATGGCGTTGAGCAGCCCGGCGCTGGCGACGTACTGGTCGTGCTTTGAATTGACCAGGGCCAGCTGGGCGTTGTGCAGCTCCTGCTCGGCGTTCAGCACGTCCAGCGTGGTGCGCAGGCCGACCTGGGCTTCCTGCCGGGTGCCTTCCCAGGCCACCTGGTCGGCGTCGACCTGCTTCTGGTTCGACACCGCCCCGGCGCGGGCGGCCAGGAGCTGGTTCCAGGCCTGCGAGACCTGCTGCACCGCCGTGCGGCGGGCGGTCTCGATGGCGATACGCTGAACGTTCTCGTCCTCCAGCGCTTCGCGAATGCGCGAGGAGTTCAGTCCGCCGGTGAACAGGGGCTGGGTGAGCACAGCCGAGGCGGTGACGTTCTCCTGATAGACCCCAAGCTTGACCAGGCCGAAGGACAGCGATTTCGACTCCTGCAGGGTCGAGGACGCGCCAATGCCGGCGCGGATCGAAACGGTGGGCCGGTTGGCCGACTTGGCCTCGGCCACGCGGGCCGCCGCGCCCTGCTCGGCGAAGTCCGCCGCCAGGATGCCGCCATTGTTCTTGTCGGCGATGGCGAAGGCCTCGTCTATAGTCGCCGGCACGGCGGTCAGCTCCGGCTCCTGCGCCAACTCGCCCGGCGACTGCCCGATGACGGCGACATAGCCGGCGCGGCTGACTCCCAGCTGGGCCATGGCGTTGGCCAGCTGCGCCTGGGCCTGGGCCAGGCGCGCCTCGGACTGGGCGACGTCGGTGCGGGTGATCTGGCCGACGTCGAAGCGGGCCTTGGTCTCGTCCAGCTGACGGTTCAGCACGCTGACATTGTCCTGGGCGATCCGCAGGGCTTCCTGGTCGCGGCGCACGTCGACATAGGCCAGGATCACCTGCTGCATCACCTGCGCCTCGGTCTGGCGCAGCTTCTGGCGGCCGGACAGGATGTCGGCCATGGCCGCGCGCACCTGGGCGGTGACAAGGCCGCCGGTGTAGATCGGCTGAGTGACCGAAAGGGTGGCCGAGGCGTTGTCGACCTCGGTCTCGTAGGTCGAAGGCGACTTGGAATAGTCGTATTCGGCCGAACCGGACACCTGCGGACGGAAGCCGGCCCGCGCCTGCACATAGGATTCGTTGAGGGCGCGCAGCTGGGCGCGCTCGCTCTGCAGGGTGGGATTGGTCTGGTAGGCCAGGGCGATGGCGTCGGCCAGGGTCTCGGCTTGCGCGATCGCCGGCGACAGAGCCAGCATCCCCGCCGCCGACAGGACGGCCCAACCGCCCATGCGACCCGATCCAACCATAAGCCCAGCCTCCGAATCACTTCCGACGCCCCTTGCGGACGGCGGCGATTAGGAGCGCGCCTTTTGGTTTAAGACCAGTTACGGTTTAGTCACCATATTCCGTTGGCGGCGACGCCTTTCAGCGCGGCCCGCTGTTTCAGAATACGAAGCCCGCCGCCGCCTCCAGGCCTGGCAAGACCGGGGGCGTAGCCTCGAATACCTCGCGATAGCCGGTCTCTTGCGCGCTACGCAGATAGAGCCGGGCGCGGCCGGCCGGCCCCTTGCGCACGACCACCGCCAGGCGCCCGCCCACCGCCAGGGCGCCGAGCCAGGACGCCGGCGGCTCGGCCACCGCGCCTTCGCTCACGATCACGTCGAAGGGACCTGACGGAGCGGCCTTCAGGTCTCCCTCCTCCAGCCGCGTCACCTTCAGGCCCATCGCCTCCAGCACCGCCGCCGCATACGGGGCGGCGATCGCCAGCGCCCGCTCCCCCGCCTTGGGCCGGGCCAGATGGATCAGCTTGGACACGTCGCGCGGGCGCATCAGCCAGCGGCCCGGCGCATATTCGATCTCGCAGTCGGCATAGGCCAGGTGGGCCTTGTCCGCCGGCGCCACGGCTTCGCGCGCCACGGTCCGCATGGCGTGCTGGAGCGCCAGGTCGGTCACGTCGTTGGGACGCACCTGGCTGTCGACCATGATGTTGCGCGCGGCGGCGTAGTCGAACGTCATGCGGGCCTCGTAGCGGGCGGACGGCCGGGAATCCGGCTTGGCCGCCGCTTATAGGTCCCCTCGCCTTCCCGACGCAATCGGGCCATTGCGCCCGAAAAGCCATATTGCCCGGCCGGGCCGCTTCTGTTAGCCATCCGCGCTCTCCACGGCGGCCCTCGAGACAGGGACGCGGCAGCACCGGTGGCCTGGTGGCGGAGTGGTGACGCAGCGGACTGCAAATCCGTGCACGCCGGTTCGATTCCGGCCCAGGCCTCCACCTCCGGCAGTGTGCAGTTAGTCGGTAGAGCCGCCTTCGTTCGCGCCCGCGCTCAGGTGGTGGCCGAACACCGCGATCAAGTCCTGCAACTCCGGCTCCTTCACCGCCGCAGCGGCCTCCTCGACCGGGAACCAGCGCACTGTCCGCTGCCCCTGCTCGCGCCAGCGCTTGCGCTGCCCCTCGACCTCCAAGGGGTAGACATGCACGACGCAGCGCCGGTCCGAGCCGTCCGGCAACCGCTTGTCGTAGCGATAGAAGCCGATCGCCTGACTTTCGATCCGGCCGACGATGCCGGCCTCTTCCAGCGCTTCCTGCGCCGCTGCATCGCAGGGCTTGCGGCCTTTCATCGGCCAGCCCTTGGGCAGGACCCAGCGGCCGGTCTCGCGCGAGGTGACCAGCAGGATGCTGACGCCCGAGTCCCGCCGGAACGGCAGGGCGGCGTATTGCAGGCCGGGTCCGGGCGCCGGCCTCGTGCTGATCTTGTCCACCCTGGCTTTCATCGAGACCTGGCGGCGGGCTGGGAGCGAATCGAGACCTCAATGCAAAGCCCTTGCGAAGGCCCGGGCAACTGTGACCCAGCGCCGCTGGCTGGCTCCGCCGATCACCTGTCGCCGCCGATTTCATAGCCCTTCCCGCCAAGAACGGCTTGCAAGCCGCGCGCGGCGCGTCATCAATCGCCCCGGGCGCGGCCCGAGCACCTGGGCCTCGCAGGGGGAATGATGTTTCAGCTGCAAAATCTGCAGAGCCTGACCGGGCTTTTTCTCACCATGGCCGCCTGCTGGGCCGTTTCCGAGGGCCGTTCGCGCTTTCCCTTCCGCCTGGCGATCGGCGCGGTGGCCATACAGGTCGCCCTGGTCCTGCTGCTGTTCGGCGTGCCGGCGGCGCAGACGGTGCTGCGCGGCGTGGGCGTGGGGGTCGACATCCTGGGCTCTTCGGCCAATGACGGCGCCGCCTTCGTGTTCGGTTTCCTGGCCGGAGGGCCGCAGCAGCCCTATCCGGTGACCACGCCGTCGGGCCTGTTCATCCTGGCCTTTCACGTCCTGCCGGTGATCCTGGTGGTCTGCGCCCTCTCGGCCCTGCTCTGGCACTGGAAGATCCTGAAATGGATCGCCAAGGGCTTCGGCTTCCTGTTCCAGAAGACCCTGGGCCTCAGGGGGCCGCCTGCCCTGGCCGCCGCGGCCACCGTGTTCATGGGCCAGGTGGAGGGGCCGATCTTCATCCGAGCCTATCTCGATCTCCTGACCCGCTCGGAACTGTTCATGCTGATCAGCGTCGGCATGGCCTGCGTTTCCGGCTCGACCATGGTCGCCTACGCCACCATCCTCAAAGGGGTCCTGCCCAACGTCGCCTCGCACATCCTGACCGCCTCGATCATCTCGGCGCCCGCCGGCGTGCTCCTGGCCCGGATCATCGTTCCGCCCGACCCGATCGAGGCCAGGACCGATTTCGACCCCAAGGCCGGCGACAAGACCTACGCCAGTTCGATCGACGCGGTGATCAAGGGCACCACAGACGGCCTGAACGTGGTGCTGAACGTCGCCGCGACCCTGGTGGTGTTCGTGGCCCTGGTGGCCATGCTGGACAAGGGCCTGGCCATGGCCCCGGCCTTCCAGGGCGCGCCGCTCAGCATCGAGCGGGCCCTGGGCGCCCTCTTCACCCCCCTCGCCTGGTCGATCGGCATCCCCTGGAAGGAGGCGCCCGCCGCCGGCCAACTCCTGGGCGTGAAGCTGGTGCTGACCGAGTTCAGCGCCTTCATCCACATGAGCCACGTGGCGCCGGCCGCCCTGTCCGACCGCAGCCGCATGATCATGACCTACGCCCTGTGCGGCTTCGCCAACATC
Source organism: Phenylobacterium montanum (assembly GCF_018135625.1). Classification (NCBI taxonomy): domain Bacteria; kingdom Pseudomonadati; phylum Pseudomonadota; class Alphaproteobacteria; order Caulobacterales; family Caulobacteraceae; genus Poindextera; species Poindextera montana. The sequence continues at coordinate 311,761 of NZ_CP073078.1, read as the reverse complement.
GCCTCGGTCGGCATCAATGTCGCCGGCTACAGCGTCCTGGTTCCCGGCCGGCGCATCGAGGTCATGGGCATGGTGTGGAAGGCCATGCTGGCCGGGTTCCTGGCCACCTGCATGACCGCCTCGGTGGTCGGCGCCCTGCCCGGCCAGCTGTTCGGCGGCTGATCACCCAAAGGTCAATTGAGGGGTCCGTTCGGATTCGCTACTGAGTTCTCACGAACAATCGAGGGAGCGAACCCATGAAGGCGGCGGTCTATTACGAGAACGGCGGACCCGAGGTCCTGAAGTACGAAGATGTCGAGGATCCGCCCTGCCACGCCAAGGGGGTGGTGATCCGCGTCGAGGCGGTCAGCATCGAGGGCGGCGACACCCTGAACCGCCAGGGCGGCGCCCTGGTCACGCGGCCGCACATCGTCGGCTATCAGGCTGCGGGCGAGATCGTCGAGGTCGGGCCCGAGGTGGACAATCTGCGCGTCGGGCAAAAAGTGGCCACGGTCAACGCCTTCGGCTCCCACGCCGAACTGCGCGCCGTGCCGGCCCGCAACTGCTGGGTCGTGCCGGACGGCTATGACCCCAAGCTGGCGGCGGTGATTCCCGTCACCTTCGGCACCGCCCACGACTGCCTGTTCGAGTTCGGTCGGCTCAAGGCCGGCGAGACCGTGCTGGTCCAGGCCGGCGCCAGCGGCGTCGGCGTCGCCGCCATCCAGCTGGCCAAGCGGGCGGGGGCCAGGGTGCTGGCCACCGCGTCAACCGATTCGCGGCTGGAGGCCCTCACCGCTTTCGGGTTGGATCATGGGATCAACTACCAATCGGAAGATGTGGTCCAGGCGGTGATGCGCCTGACTGACAACAAGGGTGTCGATCTGGTCGTCGACCCTGTCGGGGGCTCAACCCTGCAAGGTTCGATCCTGTCCCTGGGCTATCGCGGCCGGGTTTCGATGGTGGGCGCTGCGGGGCGCGAGCCGATGAAGGTCGACGTGGCCAGTCTGATGGGCAAAAACGCTTCGATTTCAGGGGTTTTCCTGGGCGCCGAGATCATGACCGATCGGGTCCACGACAACATCCAGGCCCTGATCGACGACGCCGCCAAGGGGGCTCTGAAGGTCCGGATCGACCGCGAATTCCCGCTCTCGGAAGCCGCCGCCGCCCACCGCTATATCGAAAGCCGGGCCGCCGTGGGCCGTGTGATCCTGGTCCCTTGAGACCTCCCGGTTAAGACCCGGTTAACCACGATCATCCGATCATTTCAGCGTCTTCTTCGAAGACATCCCACCATCACCGAACGACTTTCAGCCCGGCTCTCCGCCGGGCTGCTTTTTTCGCCAGACGTTTCGCCGCATGGGCTTGATCCGCAAACCGCCCCAGTCTATAGCCGCGGTCCTTCGGCGATATCGCTGATCCCCGGTAGCTCAGTTGGTAGAGCAGTCGGCTGTTAACCGACTTGTCGCAGGTTCGAGTCCTGCCCGGGGAGCCACCCTCCGCATCGTTTCCGCCTCGCCCGACCCGCCCTCGCCCGCGGGCTCGATGTCGCGCACCGAAGCGGCGGGCGTCCACACCGTGTAGGTCCTGTCGGTCAACAGGGCGTCGATACCGCCCAGGCCGACGCCGACGAACGACACCGCGACCGCGCCGAGCGAACGGCATAGCGGAACGCCCAGGCGCGCCCCGCCCGCCCATAGCAGCGCCACCCCGGTCAGCAGGCCGATCGCCATCGGCCAGCCCGCCTTCGCCGCCAGAAGGCCCAGGGCGCAGTCCAGCGCCAGGGCCACGGCGAACGGGCTAAGCCACTTCAGCACCCGATGGACGCAGTAGCCGTAGAGCCGCGGCGCCGGCAGCCGTCGCAACCGGGGCCAAAGTGCGGCATGGACTCTCCAGGCCTGGCAGGCGATGCGCCGCTTGCGCGTAAGCTCCTCGGCCCAGCGCGCAGCCCCGCGTTCGCGCACCCTGAGCAGGCGATCCGAGATCACCCGGCGGCCGGAGGCCAGGGCCAGCAGCGAGACGTAGAGGTCGTCGATCAGATGGTTCGGCGGCGGTTCGTAGAGGCTGCGGTCGATCGCAAACAGCGCTCCGTCCACGCCCACCAGGCCGATGGTGTCGCTCTCGCGCCGCTTGATCGCCTCCTCGACCGACCAGTAGGCGGCGCCCACCCCGGCCACTTCGTCATCGACGTCGTAGTCCAGCGACGCCGAGACGCACCCGATCGAAGGGTCCCGGAAATGGTGCGCCAACCGGATCAGCGCATCGATCGGGCAGCGGACATTGGCGTCGGTGAACACCAGGAGCGGGGCGTCGGTCTGGCCGACCAGATGGTTCAGGCCCGCCGTCTTGCCGTTTCGGCCCGACGAGACGGTCAGGCGGATGCGGTCGGCATAGGGCTGGAGCAGCTCGGCGGTGCAATCTTCGGCCCCGTCGACAAACACCAGCACCTCGGCGGGGCCATAGGCCCTGGCCATGGCGAGAAGGCTCTCGACCTTTTCGACGATGACCTTTTCCTCGTTGTAGGCCGACATGCAGACCGCGATCGGCGGCCGGATCCAGGGACTCGCCTGGCTTTCCTCGCGCACCCTCGGGATCAGCAGCAGCGAAAGCGGATAGAGGGCGAACGGATAGATCGCCAACAGCGAGAAAACCGCCAACCCGACCGCCAACGCCGACAAGACGACACCCCCAAAAGACCGGCTGCGCGCCACACTATACTAATTGGCGTTTTGGATGGCCGAGTTTATTCTCCTATACCTGGAATTGTACGACCGAATACATTCACAACCTTTAACATGGGCGTAGCCCAGTGTCGGCTTCAGCGGCCAGCGACCCTGACTGCATAGGCCTGCAGAACCTCGCCGGGGGCCGACACGGGCGCCAGCCAGGCCGGAACCCGTCCCCGGCGCAGCGAGGCTTCCAGACCGTTCGCCGAGGCGGGGGCCGGCGCGGCGGCGCAGACGACCACGTAAGCGGGCTTGAGCGCTCGCACCCGCGCCTCGGCCTGATCCGGCGCAGACTCCAGCGCGTCGTGCGCCGCGAGTATGCCCCAGGACATGCGGTGATAGGGCGCCGCCAGCGCAGAGTGGTGGGTATAGGCCAGGATGAACGGCCCGTTGTCCAACTCGCTCAGCACCGGGCCGCGCGGCAGTGCGGCCAGGCGGCGATAGGCCCGGGGGCTGAAGCATTCTGCCTGGGCCGACGCCTGGCCTGGCGCAGGCTTGCCGAGCGCCAAGTCTCCCAGGGCGTTGGCCGCCCCGCCCATATAAGCGGGCGAGATCGCCGTGGCCGCGACCACCGTGGGCAGCATCAGTCCGCCCAGCCATTTTCGCATCAAGGGCGCAACCGCCGCGCTGAACACCGGCAGGCCCAGCCAGAAGACATAGTCCTGAAGCCGCACCGCCCGTGAAGCCAACACCACGGCCAGCAACGCCAGGCCGGCGGCCAACAGGGTCTCGACGCTCAGCCGGCCGCGCCCGCTCGCGAGCAGCCCCACAGCTCCCGCCGCGACCAGAACCCCCGCCCAGATGGTGTAGACCGCCGCATGCCGGTCCAGGCTCCATAGCCCCGACCAGGATTGCAGTTCGCCGATCCGATCGAACCAGAACGGCCTGACCCGCGGATCCACCGCCGCGAACGGCCCGTGGAGGCAGCTGGGATCGAGAGCCAGATAGGTCGCCAGCGCCGCCCCGCCGATCACGAGCAGCCCCGCCAGGCGTGCGCCCCGGCCGCGCGGCGGCCAGGTCGCCAGCGCGGCCTGGCCGAGCCCACCGATCGCCACCGCCGCTGCGAGGTTGAGCGCAAGGCTGTCGCAGAAGGACAGCGACCAGCGCCAGGGGGGCGTCTGGATGAGGTAGCAGCCCCAGAGCGAGGCGGTTAGCGACAGGCCGTAGGCGCGTGCAGGGCCTCGCTCGTCGCCATCCTCGCTCAGGAGGCGCAGGCCGTAGCTCGCGCCGATCAGGGCCTGGAACGGCAGGGCCTCGATCCCGATCGCTAGGCCCAGGCCGGAGACCGCGCCAGCCACCGCCGCCCAGCGCGTGGAACGACCGGCCACCAGGGCGCAGGCGGCGGCGACGGCCGCCATGACGATCTGGATATTGTGATGGTCGATCCGCCCGGGGCGGAACTGCTCATAGACCTGATAGTTGGTCGCCAGCACGACGCCGCAGACGAACACGGCGACGGCGCCGCCGAACCGGCGCGCGATCAGCAAGGCCGCGAGAATCGCTGGATAGATCCACGTCAGCGGCCAGACCAGGCGCACGACGGTTTCGGCCAAGGCCGGCGCCATCACCTGGCGACAGGCCAGCACGGCGCCAGCGAGGGCCCCGTCCAACAGCCTCGACCAGTGCATGAAGGTTCCCGCCGGCGGCTGCAGCCGCCCGACCCATTGGTCATACCAGCCGCGGCCGGACAACAGGTCGCGGACCAGCACCAGCCGCATGGCGTCGTCGGTGTCGCCCAGCGAGGATATGGCCTGGCCGTTACGAAGCGCGAGGCCGGCGCAGACCAGGACCGTCAGGGCCAGCGCCGTCCAACCAAGCCGGCGGCCGGTGGCGAGGTCGGGGATCGGCGACAGCTTCATGCTCAGCCTATCCTGGGGCGGACACGATAGGTCTTCAGCACCTGTCCCTTGGCCGGCAGGGGATCCAGCCACGAGGGAACCAGGCCCCGGCGCAGGCTGGCCTCCAGGCTGGACGGACCGCTCGTCAGCGGCGCGGTCGGGCAGTCGACCACATAGTCGACCTTCAGCGCCCTCACCCGGGCTTCGGCCTCGTTCGGAGAAGCCGCCATGGCCTGGTGCGCCGCATAGATGCCCCAGGACATGCGATGATACGGCGCGGTGACGACCGAGTGCGGCGTATTAGCCAGCACGAACGAGCCCAGGTCGATCCCGCCCAGCACCAGGCCGGGCGGCTGGGCGGCCAGCTGCCGGTAGGCGGCTGTGTCGTAACAGGCCGAACTGATCACCGGCCGGATCGCCGATGCGGGCGGCGGCCCTAGCGCCAGCTCCACCGCCTTGCCGGCCCCTGCGCCCAGGAAGAGCGGCGAGGCGAACAGGCTGATCGCGACCGCCGCCAAGGTCACGCCGCCGAGCCAGCGCTCGACGATCCAGCCGAACAGCCAGGCCAGCATGGGAAAGCCGAGCCAGAACACATAGTCCTGCATGCGGTAGGCCTGGGAGGCCAACACCACCGCCAACAAGCCAAGCACACAGGCCAGGGCGACGTCCGCGCTGATCCGGCTACGCTCCAGCAGCAGGCGCACGATCACGGCCAGGGCGACGCCGACCCCGGCGGTGATGGTGAAGACAGCGGTGACGCGATCGGACCGTAACAGCTGCGGCCAGGACAGAAGCTCGGTGATGCGGTCGAACCAGAAGGGCTTCAGCCGCGGATCGACCGCCGCGAACGGGCCGCCCAGGCAGAGCGGATCGAACTTCAAATAGATAACCGCGACGGCCAGCCCCAGGCCCGCGAGACCGGCCAGCCGAGCCGGTCTCGACAGGCGGCCGGCGAAAGCCGCCAGCAGCGCGAGACCAGCGCCGGCGACGGTGACCGCCGCGACGAGGTTGAGGCCCAGGGCGTCGCAGGCGGCGATCCCCCAGCGCATGGGCGGCGTCTGCAGCAGGAAGAAGCCGATCGTCGAAGCCGCCAGCGCCGCCCCGTAGTTGCGGCCCGCCTCCGCCTCGCCCTCATCCCATGCCAGGCGCAAGGCGTAGCTCGCACCGACCACGGCCTCGAACGGCAGCGCCTCCATGCCGACGGCGAGGCCGAATCCCGTCGCGGCCCCGCCCACCAGGGCCCAGTGCGCGCGCCGCGCCCGGGTCATGGCGCAAACCGCCGCCACCAGGGCCATGACGATCTGCACGTCGTGGTGATCGACTCGCCCCGGATGGAATTGCTCGTAGATCTGCAGGTTGACGGCCAGGATCGCGGCGCAGACGAACATCGCCGCAGACCCGCCGAGACGGCGCGCCAGGGCCAGGCTGCACAGCGCCGCCGGAAAGATCCACATCAGGGGCCAGACCAGCCGCGTGGCGGTCTCCGCCGCCGCCGGCGGCAAGGCCAGCCGGAACATCGCCGTCATCGCCGCCAGGCCGCCGTCGAGGAGCCGCGACCAGTGCATATAGACGCCCATCGGCGGCTGCAGCCGGCCGACCCACTGATCGTACCAGCCCCGGCCGGACAGCAGGTCGCGGACCAGCACCAGGCGCATGGCGTCGTCTGTGTCGCCGAGCGACTTGGCCAGGTTCCAGTCACGCCAAGTCAGGGCGGCGGCGACCACCAGGGTGACGGCCAGCGCCAGGCGCACCAGGGCTCTGTCCGAGCTGAGATCCGGTATCCTGGAAAGCCGCACGACGCCCCCGATCTACGGCCGCCAGAGCCCGGACGGCGGCCCGGACTATCGGGCCGACAGGTTTCACCACTCTTAAGTGGCGCCTCCGGCCCAGGATCACACCCCAATTCGGGGAGCGATGTCCCGAAAACAACGATACTCAAAACTCTAATATCTTGTAATGCGCTCACCGCCCGCGCGAATAGACATCTCGGATACCAAACTATTTTCGCCGATTTCGGCAGCTCGACCAGTCTCCGCCGCGATGACCAAGGCGAACACGGTTATGGTCACGATATACCCTTGGGCCTTGATTTAAAGCGACAATCTTCGACCTTTCAAGGCCGGCCAAACACGTTAACCAAGACGAATCATCGCTTACCTGGAGGTCACAGCGCCGAGCCGCGCCCCTGAATCGTCTTTGAATATTCAGTCCTCATCTCTTTATTCGTTGCTGCAATCTTAACAGATGCTACCATCTGGCGTCGCCGTAGCGCTCCCCAAATCGGCAAGCTTCAAGGGGTCGCTCGGCGTCCCGCTCCACGCCTGGAACCGCAAATGACCAACACGCGGCAGGAAAAGCCATACGGGCCAGCCCCGTCCCGCCTCGCGGCGCCGGACTGGAACCGCTTGGCCGAGACCCTGATCCGCATCGTCGCCCTGCTGGCCGTCGGCGCCGTGGCCCTGCGCGTTTTCGAGGGCCAGCGCCTCACCACGCCGGAAGTGCTCATCCTGGGCTGCATCCTGCTCGCCGCGGCCGCCTTCGGCCTGGTCGCAGGGCTGCTGGCCGCTGCGGCCGGCTTCATCGGCTTCAACCTGCTCAGCGGCCGCGCGACGCCCGCGCTGGACCTGCAATCGCGCGAGACCCTGCTGCTGGCGGCGTTCGGCCTATTCGTGGCGGTGGTCGGCTTCTACACCGACACCGTTCGCCACCGGCATCGCCAAGCCCGATCGCTGCTAGAAGTGGGGCGGCGACTGTCCGCCCGAGCGTCAGGCCCCGCCGTCGGCCGCTTCTTCGATGTCGCCAAACAGAAAGGCCCACAGGTCAGCCGCGCGCCGGTTCGCGTCGAGGCCCGCCAAGCCCTTTCCGCCCTGGTGGTGATCGGCGCCGGCCTCCTGACCGCCGCTTTGCTGCAAGGCCTCATCGGCCAGGCACAGTCCCTGCTGATCGCCCTTGGCGCGGTTATCATCGTCGGCGGCCTGACCGGCGCCCGGTTCGGGATCGCGGCGGGGGTGACGTCCGGCCTGGCGGCGGCGGTGATCCTGCGGCCGATCGGTGTCCCGCCCCCGCACCCCCTGACGAACCAGGCCATCGACCTGTTCCTATTCGCCACCTTCGGCGGCGGCGTCGGCCTGCTCGCCGATCGGGTGCGGCACGAGCGCGAGGCGCTCAAGACCCTGGTCGAAGCCAGCCGCGACCTTTCCGCCGGCACCGACGAGGCCGCCAACCGCCGCGTGCTGCTGGACAGCCTGTCCCAGATCACCCGCGGCGGCGTGGTCCAGGTGTTCGACGACGCCGGCCAGATGCTGGAACGCCGTGAGGGCCGCTTCGAGGCCGACGACGCCGCGGGGGCGGAGGGCGAAGGCAGCCGCTGGCGGACCCAGAGGCTGGAGGCGGACGGCCGCGACGTGGGCTGTGTCCGCTGGCGCTTTCCCGGCTCGCCCGCCAGCGCCGAGATCTCCGACCAGATCGCCGCCTCGCTGATCGACCTCGGCGCCTCGGCCATCGTCCGCTCGCGCCTCAGCGCCGAAAAGGCCGAAATGGCCTATGTCGCCCGCGCCGAGCACCTGCGCACCGTGCTGCTGGACGCCATCTCGCACCACTTCCGCTCGCCGCTCGCCGGCATTCTGGGCTCTGTGACCAGCATCCTGAACCTGCCCGAGCGCCACGACCGCAGCGTCAGCCGCCAACTCCTGCTGATCATCAAGGAGCAGGCTGGCCGCCTCAGCCGCTATGTCGACAACTTCATCAGCCTGGCCCGGCTGGAGTCGGAATCGATCGAGGTCAACCGCACCGAGGTCAATATCGACTCCCTGATCTACGATGTCTGGGACACCTTCGGCGAGGTCGGCAGCACGCGGCGCTACCTGCATGTCGAGGTCGATCCCGAACCCATCTGGTCCGACCCCAACCTTCTGGCCCAGGTGTTCGGCAACATCCTGGAAAATGCCATCAAATACTCGCCGGAGGAATCCGTCGTCCGCATCCGCAGCCACCGCGAGGGCGGCTGGCTGGTGATCGAGGTGGCCGACCAGGGCTGCGGCGCGCCGGGCGATGCGGTCGATCGGATGTTCGAGCGCTTCTACCGCAGCCGCGGCGCCCAGGCGCCCGGCCTCGGCCTCGGCCTCTACATCACCCGCAGCCTGGTCGAGATGCTGGGCGGCTCGGTCAGCGCCCGCAACCGTGGCGAGGATGGCCCGGGCCTTGTAGTGACCATCAAGCTTCCGCTGTCGCAGTCCTGATTTGACACAAGCCATAAGAAAACCATGCAAAACGTCAATAAAATCCTCATCGTAGAAGACGAAGAGCAGCTGCTGCGGATGCTGCAATCGACCCTGGTGCAAGCCGGCTACGAGGTCGCCACCGCCAAGAACGGGATGGGCGCCCTGGAGCAGCTGATCAAGGGCGAGTTCGGCGTGGTGCTGCTTGACCTGGGCCTGCCGGACATGGACGGCAAGGAGGTGATCCAGGAAGCCCGGGCGATCTCCTCGGCCCCGATCCTGGTGATCTCGGCCCGCGCCTCGGAACGGGAAAAGATCAGCGCCCTGGACCTCGGGGCCAACGACTATGTGGGCAAGCCCTTCGACACCGGCGAGCTGCTGGCGCGGATCCGCGTGGCCCTGCGCCCACCGCGGCGCTGCAAGAGCGCCGATGCGACCGATACGCCCAAGCGAGGCCTGGTGATCGATTTCGATACGCGCCGGGCCATCATCGATGGCCAGCCTGTGCGGTTGTCGCGCAAGGAGACGGAGCTTCTGCAACTGCTGGCCGACGCCGGCGGCTCCATCGTTCCGCACGACGAGATCATCCAGGCCATCTGGGGCCGGTCCGGCGAGGCCGACTACATGAACCTGCGGGTGCTGGCCTGGCAGGTCCGCCAGAAGATCGAGCCGGACCAGTCCGCGCCCCGCTTCCTGATCGCCGAAGCCGGCCAGGGCTACAGGCTGAAGTGCGAGTAGGAGAGGTCTTCGCCGTGGCCCAAAGGGGCGTCCGGCGAAATTATAGCTAGTTAAGAAATATCCACGCGAGAGTAGACTTGGGTTGATACACCATCATCTCTGGCGCGATAGTTTTTAACGTACTGGCGATTGTGCTATAGACGCCAAAGTCTTGGCGCAATCGCGCCTTGGCCTGTCGAGACAGCATGACAGGCCGAGCGAAGGAAGAAGGACGAAGCCGATGCGTAGATCGTGGCTGCATCCCGTGATCGCGCTGCTCCGCAATCGCCGCGGCAGCGTCAGCCCCCTTTTGGCCCTTATGCTGATCCCGCTGATCGGCGCCATGTCTATCGGCGCAGAGGCGTCCAGCTGGTTCCTGATCAAGCGCGCGGCCCAGACGGCGGCCGATGCGGCTGTGCTGGCGGCGGCCTCCAACGGCTGCGACCCGTCGGCGGCCTGCTACACCGACTACAAGACCCCAAGCTTCTCGGACGAGGCCAAGGCGGTCGCGGCCCGCTACAACTTCCCCAATGGCTCGTACAACACCACGGTGACGGCGGCGGACAACCAGACTTGTCCGTCCCCCTCGACCGCCACCAACTGTTATCAGGTGACCATCACCAAGCTGGTGCCGATCTCGCTGGTCAACATCGTTGGCTACAAGGGCAATGGCGGCAGCATCTCGGGCGCGCCGGCGGAAAAGATCGTCGTCACCGCCATGGCCAGCTACGCCACACCACTCGACCCATGCATGCTAGCGACAGCCAATACCCAGCCAGCTCATGGGAACAACTCAAGCTTTCAACTGAACGGCAGCGCTAATTTCGATGCGGGCGGATGCGTCCTCTATTCAAACGGATCGGCCACGTGCAACGGACACAATGGTGGCTTTGGAGATACGATTACCGTTAGCACGACCGATAAGAATTGCGGAACCAAGCAAATCACTGGCGCTGGCACCTTCACCGACCCCTTCACATCTCAATTGAAGAACAACCCGCTAAAGAACTGCACCGCTATTAGCTCCCCATCTGCGGACGGCACAACTCTCAATTGGTCAACCGCTCAATGTGTCACCATAACCGGGAACTTCACCATCCCCGCAGGTTCAGCGGGGACGAAGGCGACAACGAACACGCCAGGTACGGTTCTGGTCATCAATAATGGGAACTTGGTGCTGAACGGGAACTTCACTGTCGCCAATTCGGGCTTAACCATAGTCTTTACGGGGACAGCAGGCGGCGCGCCTGGCTTTATCACCGGAAACGGCACCATCGATTATGGAGCGCCATCGTCCGGCGCGTGGTCTGGATTCGCCATCTACCAGGATCCGGCTATGACGTCCCCGACAAATCAGGTCTATTCGGGTAATTCGCCGACCTTCGACATAACTGGACTGGTCTATGCCCCCTATACAAACCTGACTTTCCAGGGGGCCATCAATCACGAAACTAAATCTTCCGTGATCGCGGGCGGAGGCTACGCCTGCCTTTCCGTCGTTGCGAGCAACTTTACGACCAGCGGCACCGGTTCGATTTTCGCCAATCCTACCAGCCAGTGCGATCGCGCTGGCGTCTCCGGGCTGATACCGTCCCCGGACTCGGTTCTGGTCAGGCAGGCGCTAGTTCAATGATGCGTAACCTTCGCCTCTCCTGTCTGGCGCCGCGCTTCCTTGGCGAAACCCGGGGGGCGGCAGCCGCAGAGTTCGTGCTGTGGATGGGCCTGCTCAGCATTCCGACCGCGAATGTGGTTGACCTCGGCATGTACGGCGTCAAGCGGATGCAGGTGGCGTCTGCGGCTGAGGCTGCGGTTCAGGCTGCTTGGCACCTTTGCAACCAGAGCTCCGCCAGCACCGCTCTGCCACTGGCCAGTTGCTCCGGCGTTTACACGGTGATGAAGACCGCTGCCCAGAGCGGTTCGCTGGGGACGAATGTCTCATTGGGGGCGAGTGCAATCATCGACAGCTATTACTGCTCCAATGGTTCGGGAGCCCTGGTCCATGTCGCCACAACTGATGGCAACGCCACAACGGCGCCGCAGGGGCCAGGCAACTGCTCTAGCGTTATCGCTGGCAGTATCACTGTTCCCGGCGAATATGTTCAGGCGACGGCAAGCTATCCTTTCACCTCCTTCTTCCCCAACGCGACCGTGACCTCGTTCCTGCCCAAGACCATCACCCAGACCGCCTGGCTGAGGCTCGACAAATGAAGCGCCTGATCGCTCGCCTTTCCCGCCTGCTCCCCGGCGAAAACGGCGCCTCGGCGGTCGAGTTCGCCCTGATCGTGCCGGCCCTGGTGCTGGTCACCTTCGGCGTGATCAACATCAGCGTGATGATGTACGCCGAAGCGACCCTGCAATACGCCGCCGCCACCGCCGCGCGCTGCGCCACCGTGCAGCCCACCAAGTGCACCGGCACCTACATCGCCGCCTTCCCCTACAAAGGGCCGACCGGGTCGGCGAGCTTCCAGTTGAACTCAGGACAAAGCTGCGGCAACCAGGTCGTCGCCTCGGCCCCCTATCACTTCACCACCGGCCTAGTCGGCTTCACCTTGACCCTCCACGCCACCGCCTGCCAGCCGCTGGGCTGACCGCGCGCCATGGGTTCCGGGCATGGTTGGATGCGTAGCGAACGGGCGCGCGCCCTGGCCATCGCCGCCGCCGCCCTCGCCTTCCATGTGCTGGGCGCCGGCCTGATCGTCTGGTTCGCCCATTTTCCGCAGAGCCTGGACGAGATCCAGCACCTGTCCTTCGTCCGCGCCATGGAGGCGCAGCCCAGCCTGTTCCCGCACTATGAGGCCCTGCGGACCCTCGACCCTGGCTGCCTGTGCTGGGGCGCCCAGCCCAACTACCTGCCCCACCCCTCCCCCTACTACCTGCTGATGGCCCCGATCGACCGGCTGTCCGGCGGCTCGTTCATCGCCTTGCGCATCGCCGATGTGGCGATTTCGACGGTCGGGGTGGCCCTGATGCTGGCGGGCGGCTTTCGCCTGCTGCGCGGCTGGCGGCCGCGGGCCGTGTTCGCCCTGTTCCTGGTGCTGTTCCCCAAGCTGGGCCTGATCAGCGGCATCATCAACGACGACAACGCCGCCCTGGTCGCCACCGGCCTCGCCTTCCTGGGCCTTGCCGACTTTCATCTGCGCGGGCGCCTGGTCGATGCAGCCGTCCTGGGCGCCGGCCTCGCCCTGGCCGGCTGGTCCAAGCTGACCACGGCCCTGATGGTCGGCTTCACCTTCGCGTTCGCCGAAGCCCTGCGGCTCAAGGACCGCTCCAGCCCGCCGCCGCTTTACGCCTACGCCACGGTAATCGCCGGCGGGGCGATCGGCGCCCTGCCGAGCCTGGTCAACCTCGTGCGCTACGGCGGGTTCGTCTATTTTTCCGAGGCGCGCGCGGTTCCGCCCAGCCAGCGCACGCCGATCGGCCTTGCGGCCTATGGCCTGACATTCCTGCGCCAGATGGTCGACGGCTGGTCGGCCACTGGACCGACGCCGACGCTGCTGACCATCGCCCTCTACGCTGTGCTGCTGCTGGGCGCCGCGGCCGCAGCGCTGGCGCTCCGCGAGCGGCGGCCGGAGCCCGAGGCGGCCGCCTGGCGCGTCGCCGCCGCGGCGGTCCTGGCGCTTGTCCCCACTGTGGCGCTGCAGTTCTGGTTCGGCTGGATGTCGCTCGTCCAGCACGGCTTTCTCGACCTCGCCCAGCCCCGCTACTACTACGGTCTCTGGCCCGGCTTCGCCCTGGCGCTGGCGCTGATGTGGTCCTGGGCCGGCCCCGGGCCAGTTCGCCGGGTCGTCACGGCCGGGCTGGCGATCTATCTCGTCGCCTCGTCAGCCGGCTATGCGGTGATCCGGCTCTACCTGGCCGGCGCGCCGGCGATTTTCTGAGAAATACGGAACCGCACTGATGCGGCGAAGGCCCTGTTTCGACGCCGATCCGCTCAGATCAGCGGCAGCCCATACTTGACCATCAGGGCGGCGCCGTACTTGCCGACCAGGGCCGGCAGCAGGACGGTGTATTGCGCCAGGGCGATCGCATAGAGGCCCGCCAGCACCGGCCGGCCGCCGCGAAGGTTAAAAACCACGCCGGCGAGCAAGGGCCCGCTGACTGGGCCGATCAGGAAAAAGGGCGCTATTCGAGCGAGCCGATGCATGAAAGCCCTCGTCTTTTATTACAAGGTATACTGAGACTCGGGCCGTGTCTATCTATTTTAACAGATCGTTAACCTTAACAAAGAAGCGAGCACCGAAAGAGTATCGCGAACGTTATTCTTGGTAAACGATGTATTGAACCCATCTCTATTGGTCGTCGTTAACATGACCGCAACCGAACCATGTAGAAATGGGGTCATGCACTGCGCCAATCCCACCGACGCCCTGACCGTGACGGGACTCGCCAAGCGCTATCCCAGCGGCGGCGGCGTCGACGATGTTCGCATGAGCGTGCGCCGCGGCGAGGTCACCGGCTTCATCGGCGTCAACGGCGCCGGCAAGAGCACCACCCTGCGCTGCGTGCTCGGCCTGCTCAGCCCCGACGCCGGCGATATCCGCCTGTTCGGCGCCCCGGCCGACAAGGAGGCCCGCCGCCGGGTCGGCTTCCTCCCGGAGGAGCGCGGCCTGTCGCCCCGCGATCGGGCCCGCGACGCCATCGCCTTCCACGCGCGCCTGAAGGGCCTGGGCCGGCGCGAGGCCCTGAAGGCCGCCGACCGGCTCCTTGAGCGGATCGGCCTTGGCCACCGGCGCCGGGCCCGCATCGGCGAACTGTCCAAGGGCAACGCCCAGCGCGTGCAGATTCTCTGCGCCCTGGCCCACGGCCCGGACCTGCTGATCCTGGACGAGCCACTCTCCGGCCTGGACCCTGTGGGCCAGAGCGATGTCCTGTCCCTGCTGGCCGAATTCCGCGCGGGCGGCGGGGCGATCCTGTTCTCCACCCACTCCATGGCCGCCGCCGAGCGCCTCAGCGACCAGGTGGTGATCCTGGCCGGCGGCCGCACCGTGTTCGAGGGCCCCCTGAACGAAGCTGCAGGCCAGGCCTCGCACGGCGCGGTGATCGTCACCTCGGACGAGGCCGCCCTGTTCGCCGCCGCCGCCGCCATCGGCGGCGATGTGCGGCCCATGTCCGCCGGCATGGGCGAGGCCGCGCGCTGGCGGGTCACCATGCCCCGGCAGGTCACCCACCCCGCCCTGATGCGCGCCCTGGCCGAATACGCCGTGCCAATCTTCGCCTTCGAGCCGATCAAGCCCGACCTGGAGAGCGCCTTCTGGGACCTCGCCGCCCCTCAGGCGCAAGCCGAGGTGCCCCGGAGCCGCGCCGCATGACCTCCGCCGCCTGGTTGATCGCGGGCCGCGAATTCCGCGCCTATGTGGCCACGGCCAGCTTCTGGATCGCGCTCGCGGTCGGGCCGCTAATCATGGGCGTAGGCATGATGGCGCTGGCGCACAAGCCGGCGCCCCCCGCCGCTTCCCAGACCCTGACCCTGTCCCGCGCCCCGGACGGCGTGGTCGAGGCCCGTTTCACCGACGGCTTCCCCATGGCCGCCCAGGCGCGCAACCAGCTGCTCGACATACTCAGGCGCGACACCCGCATCCGAGGCCCGATCCGGCTGGCGCCGCAACCGGCGGCCAAGCCCCTCGACGCCGGCGCGATCTCCCGCTTCGTGCTGGTGATGATGCTGTGGATGACCCTGGCCGGGTCGCTGGGCATGCTGCTGCAGGCCACGGTGCGCGAGCGGGCCAACAAGGCGCTGGAAAGCCTGCTGGCGGCCGCGAGCCCGGCGGAGATCGTCGGCGGCAAGCTGATCGGCATCGGCGGGGTGTCGGCGCTGGTGGTCGGCGCCTGGCTGGGCTCGACCCTGGCCTTCGGCGCGCTGCTCGGCGGTTCGGGCGGCATGGTCTCGGGCCTCCTAAAAGGCATGGACCAGCCGGTGCTGCTGCTGCGCGCGCTTGGCATCTACCTCGCCACCTTCGCCTTCTATGGCCTGACCACCGTCGCCATCGGCGCCCGCGCCCGCGACAGCGCCGACGCGCAGAACCTGGCTCGGCCGATGTTCGCCGTCCTGCTGGCGGTGTTTTTCGCAGCCCTGCTCTCGATCGGCGCCGCCTCGCCGCCGGCCTGGCTGACCTATGCGCCGCCGTTCACGCCGTTCATGCTGCTGCTGCATCCCCAGCCGGCGCCGACGGAACTCGCCGCGCTGGCGCTCCTGGCTTTGTCGACTGTCATCGCCGGCCGCCTCGCCATACGGGCAGTCACGCTGGACCCGTCGCCCGGCCGGTCCCCAAAGCGCCGTTCGGCCTGACGCCGCGGATCGCCGGGCCAAACGCCAATACTACCCGCTTCAGGCGATGTGACACGGTTCCGAGGTCGGATAACGACGGTCTCGCCAGTTGTCGTCGCTCGCCGTCCCAGATCGCAAACAGCCCAAGGTGGGTATCGCCTGCGAATGCTTGTGTGCCAATATGGTCCCATTTTTCCTAATATTTTTTAACATTATCCACGAACTTGGCACGAAGCCGCTTGGTGGTTGAATCTTAAAATGTTTCCCAATGAAGCCCGCATTCGTTAACCATCTATTTACGTTTACAAACCCCAACAACTATGGCTGATATTTACTTAAGGTGCAGAGATCGGGGGGGCGCCCTGAAACTCACCTTTTCATCGGCTCAGCAACGAGCCACGCGCAATCATGGTTCTTCAAGGAGACTGAGTATGTCGAAAATGGCTTCTTTCCTGAAAGACGAGTCCGGCGCCGCCGCCGCCGAGTATGTGCTGATCCTGGCTATCCTGGGTTCGGCCATCGTCGTGGCGATCACCAAGTTTGGCAACACCATCGCCACCGCCCTGAACAACGCCGGCACCGCGATCAGCGCCGTCAATTTCTGAGCGCTCAAAGCGTTCGAAACGTGCAGAAGTTGTCCAGTGGAGGCGTCGCCCGGCCAGACCGAGCGGCGCCTTTCTGGTCTAAAGGCGGCCCCTCTCGCCGCCCGACGAGCCGGTTCCGCCACTCGCCCATGGAGATTCGCATGCCGAAAGTGATTGCTTTCCTGAACGCCGAATCCGGCGCTGCGGCGGCCGAATACGTCCTGATCCTGGCCGTGCTCGGCGCAGCGACCGTGGCGGCGGTCACCAACTTCGGCGGGGACCTCAGCGACGCGCTGAACAGAGCCGCCGCGACACTCTCGAACTTCAGCTTCTAGGACCGATCACACCGTTCCGGCCCCTCCAGCGGCCTAGGCCGGCGGACATAGGCCTCAGGCCGAACCAGCTCGAAGAGCCGGAAATCAGTATACCTGCGTTTTTCAGCAACGACACAAAGTATATTCGTGGTCGTT
This sequence comes from Phenylobacterium montanum, assembly GCF_018135625.1. Lineage (NCBI taxonomy): Bacteria > Pseudomonadati > Pseudomonadota > Alphaproteobacteria > Caulobacterales > Caulobacteraceae > Poindextera > Poindextera montana. The sequence goes on along the minus strand of NZ_CP073078.1, from coordinate 294,968 downwards.
CCGCGGCCTGGACACGGCGAACGCATGGCGGGCCAATCTTAACACCATGCAACGCTCACACCGGGAACATGACCTCGCTCGCTTACGCCGAACTTCGGCGTCCCCTGAAATCAAAAGAACTGCAGAGCCCTGCGGCCCGTTCGCGCGATCGACCGGCTCGAATTGGGTAATGGCTAATCTCTAACATTTTATAACATTACACGAATATGGTAACTTAGCCGCTTATCGGTTGAATTGAATGCGTTTTCTTTCCAAAAACATCGACTTTAACTATACATTTACGTTTACAAACGGCTAAGCCTGTGGATGATGCTTACTCAGGGTGTAGCGCACGGGGGGCGCCCTGCACTTCACCTTCCTGCTTTCACGCCGGCCATAAACCGGCCTGTCGTCAACTTTTAATGGAGATGAAGATGTCCAAGTTTGTTTCTTTCATGAAGGACGAATCCGGCGCCGCGGCGGCCGAATACGTGCTGATCCTCGCCATCCTGGGCTCGGCGATCGTCGTGGCGATCACCGCCTTCGGCAACACCATCGCCACCGCCCTGAACAGCGCCGGCACCGCGATCAGCGCCGTGAACTTCTAAGACTGGCGCCAAATCTCTGGCGAATACCTGGTCGTCCGGCCGCAAGCCGGGCGACCGGCCTCTCTTCAGGAATTGTTTATCACTACCGCCTGAATACTACCGTAGCGCGTTAACAACAGTTTGAGCTGCGGCTCGATTCGAGCCCTTCAGCAGAACGGACGGCCCGCGATGTCCCTTCGCACGATCGCCTCCTTCGCAATCGCGATCTTCCTCGGCCTGATAGCGGTCCTGATGGTCCGCGGGGTGCTGACCTCACAAAAAGGCGGCCAGAGCGGCGGCGCCGGCACAGCGCCGGTCGTGGTGGCGACCAAGCCGATCGATCGCGGCGTCGCCCTGAACCCGACCCTGCTGAGGGTGGTCAACTATCCCGCAGACGCGGTGCCGGAAGGCGCCTTCCAATCCCTCGACCAGCTGGTCGGCAAGACCGCCACGCCACGCACGGCGCTCCGGGCCATGGGGGCCAACGAGCCGGTGCTGGCGAGCAAGCTCACGGGCGCCGGCGCCAAGGTTAATCTGTCCGGCACGATCTCGCCCGGCATGCGGGCGGTCAGCCTGCGCTCGAACGACGTCACCGGCGTCGGCGGCTTCGTCCTGCCCGGCGACCGGGTCGACATCCTGGTGACGCGCACCGCAGGTACGGGCGACAAGGCTTCGAGCATCACCCAGGTCCTGGCGGAGAACGCCCTGGTGCTGGGCGTCGACCAGACCGCAGACCAGGCCAGCGACAAGCCGGTGGTGACCAAGTCGGTCACTGTCGAGGTCACGCCGGACCAGGCGCAGCGGATTTCGCTGGCCAGTTCGGTCGGCCAGGTCAGCCTGGACCTGCGGCAAGTGACCGACGGCGCGCCGGTGCAGCACCACGTGACCACCGTTTCCGACCTGGGCGAAACAGGCGAACATCACGCCGCGCCCGCGCATCGTATCCGTAAGGCCGGCCCGCCCTTGGGCCTGACCGAAGTCCATGTTGTCCGCGGCGTCGACTCTACCGCCTATTCCGTCGGGGTGAACTAGCGTTGGGCGGGGGCAAGTACGACGACAATCAAGATCAGCCGGCTTCAAAGCACGGCGGATTGAGGGGGAGCGAGATGATCAGCCACATCATCCATCAGAGATTTGCGGGCGCAGCCCTGGCCATTGGCCTGGCGCTGGGCGCCGCAGGCCCGGCCCTGGCCCAGACGGGCGCCGATGCGGCGTCACCGGCGGAGGTGAGCGTTTCGGCTGGCAAGTCCCAGGTCATCGAGCTGCCCGGCCCCTATGTGGACGCCATGATCGCCGATCCCAAGATCGCCGACGTGGTCCCACTCAGCAACCATTCGATCTATGTTGTCGGCAAGGCGATGGGCTCGACCGCCCTCACCGTCTACGGTCCGGGCAAGCGGCTGATCGCCTCGGCCAATGTGGTGGTCGACAGCGATGTCGGTAGCCTGAAGAACCGGCTGCACGAATTGCTGCCGAACGAGCATTCGATCTCGGTGCGTTCCGCCAACCAGTCGATCGTCCTCGCCGGCGTGGTTTCCAGCCCCGCCGCGGCGGCCCAGGCCGCCCTTCTCGCAGAGTCCTACGCCCCGCAGAAGGTAGTCAATCTCCTGGGGGTCGAGGGCACCCAGCAGGTCATGCTCTCGGTCCGCTTCGTCGAGATGAAGCGCACCATGGCCAAGGACCTGCAGGTCAATGTCGAGTCGGCGGCCCAGGCTGTCGGCCATAGCCCAGCCTTCTCCATCGGAACCGGCGACACGATCAACGGCAACACCAACATCCTGAACAATTTGTTCGGCCCCATGGCTGCCCGGATCGGCCGCGGCCAAGGCGGGCTGAACGTGATCTTCGACGCCCTGGAGAACAAGGGCCTGGTCAAGACACTGGCTGAGCCGGATCTGGTCGCCATGTCGGGCGACACCGCCAGCTTCCTCGCCGGCGGCGAATTCCCAATCCCGGTGGCGCAGAACGGCACCTGCTTGCCCGGATCCAACAATTGCTCCTCGACAATCACTGTCCAGTATAAGCCGTTCGGCGTGGCCCTGTCGTTCACCCCGACGATCCTGTCCGACGGCATGATCAACTTGGTGGTCAGCCCCGAAGTATCCGCCATCGACCCCTCGACTTCGATCGTCGTCGGTCCGATCCAGATCCCCGGCATCAAGGTTGACCGGGCCCACACGACGGTCGAGCTGCGCGACGGCGAATCCTTCACCATCGCCGGCCTGCTGGCTGAGAACTACCAGACCCAGATCCGCCAGTTTCCGTTCGTCGGGGACGTGCCGGTGCTGGGGGCCCTGTTCCGCTCCAACGGCTACAAGCGGGACGAGACCGAGTTGGTGGTGGTGGTCACTCCGCACTTGGTGACGGGGCGTCGCGGCCACATCGCCACGCCCGAGCAGAGCTTCGTACCGCCGTCCGACTTCGAGCTTTTCCTGTTCGGCCAGCAACAGGCCTCGGCCAACACGGTCAAGCCGGAAGAGCGCGCGCTGCTTTCGGCCGACCCGACCAAGGCCGGCGTCGATGGCCCCCACGGCCATGTCCTCTACTAGGGAGATTGTGATGACCCCGATCAGGACGATTGTGACAACGAGCCTGCTGGCTTGCGGCATCGCCGGCTGGTTTCAGAGTCAGAAAACCTTGAGCCCCGATCTCGGCGTGGCGGTCCGTCAGGACGTGGTGGCCCAGATCGCTGACCCGCAGGCTACCTATGGTCCGCCGCCGCCCGCGGACGGCATGCGCGCCAACCTCGCCCAAACCCGTTACAAGGCCGACAAGCCCGTGCAGTCCAATGCACAGGCCTCTGAATTCGGCGCCAAGTCTGGCGTCGGGCAGAGTTCGAGCGGCGGCAGTGGAGGTGGCGACAGCGGCGGGTCGAGCCTGGGAGGGCCGTAGGATGCAAGCCGGCCGCGCCACCCAGACCGGGCGTTTTACGGCCCTGTCGGGACGGGGCCGGCCCGCTGATCTGGCCTGGAACTTGCTGGACGAATGCCAGGCTGTTCCGGGGCCGAGGCGCTGGAACAAGGGAGCGCTGACGGGAACCCGCCGCGATGGTTGATCTGCCCAGACTGTTTCGTACATCCGGCTCGGGCCGCGCTGGGACCGCCGGCCCACACGCGGCCAAGGTGGCCATCGTGGAGGGCGCGATCGGCGGCGAGGCAAGGTTCGCCTCCATCGCGGCCCTGTTCCCGCACGTGCAGTTCGCATCCGCCGGACCCGTCTGGCCGGACCGGACCGACGCTCATCTCGATATCCTGATCGTCGCCGTCGACGCAGGCCGCGCCGACGAGATCGACACCGCGCTTCGCCGCCTGGCCACAGATCACGGCTCGACCCAGATCGTGATCGTGCTGCGCGACGCCGACGTGATGGTCACCCGCCAGCTCTTGCGCGCGGGCGCCGCGGACGTGCTGCCAGCCCCGCTCAGCGAGCCGACCCTGGCCATCGCCCTCGAGCGCCTGCTCGGCGGGGCTGCGGCAGCGGCCGGCCGTCGCCGCAAGGGTGAGGTGGTCGCGTTCCTGAAGGCCGGCGGCGGCGTCGGCGCCACATCCCTCTGCGTCCAGACCGGCGCCATGCTCGCTGCGAAAGGCCAGGGGCGGGTCTGCATCGCCGACCTCGATCTGCAATTCGGCTCAGCCGGCCTCTATCTCGACATGCCCGAGGCGGTGTCGGTGACCGACTGCCTAGCCGCCGGCCCCGGCCTGGCCGAAACGCCCTACGCAACGGCCCTCGGCGCCCATCGGACCGGCGTGCAACTTCTGTCCGCGCCGCGGGAGATCATTCCCCTCGAAACCATGGGCCCGGACCAGGCGGACAGCCTGATGACCGGCCTGCGGCGCGATTTCGCCCTGACCCTGGTGGATCTGCCCAGCGTGTGGACCGCCTGGACCAATCAAATCGTGCAGCAAGCCGACCGGATCGTGCTGGTCACCCAGCTGTCGGTGCCGCACATCCAGCAGGTCAAGCGGCAGCTCAGGATCCTGATATCTCAGCAACTGGACTCCAAGCCGCTGATCCTGGTCTGCAACAGCCTGTCGCCGGAACAGTCGGCCGCGGTCACCCTCAAGTCCGCGGAAAAAGCCTTGGGCCGCAGCTTCGACATGGTGATCCCGGAAGACCGCAAGCTGATGACCGCGACCATCAACCAGGGTGTCGAATTGACCGCCGTGCGCCGGGGAACGAAACTGGAAAAAGCGGTCGCCGAGTTCGCGTCCATGGTGGCCGCGGGCGCTCTTACGCGAGCCAAGTCATGAGTGGCGTGCTTTGGAAAGCCCCTGAAGGCGGCGTGTCGGCGCCGACCGTCGCGCCGATCGAAGGCGCCACCGCGCTGAAAGTGCGGATTCATCAGCGCTTGATCGAGCTTCTGAACCTGAGCCTGCTGGACAAGACCCCGCGCGACACCCTGCGCCTAGAGATCCGCGGCACGGTCAGCGCGCTGCTGGCCGACGAAAAGCGGATTCTCAGCCTCAGCCAGACCGACCGCCTGATCGAGGACGTGCTTGACGAACTCCTCGGCCTTGGGCCGCTCGAGCCCCTGCTGAAGGACGAGACGGTCAACGACATCCTGATCAACACCCACACGACCGTCTATGTCGAGCGTCAGGGCATCCTGGAAAAAACCAACGTCCAGTTCCAGGACACCAAGCACCTGGTGCGGATCATCAACAAGATCGTGGCGGCGGTCGGCCGGCGCGTGGACGAATCCCAGCCCATGGTCGACGCCCGCCTCGCGGACGGCAGCCGGGTCAACGCGATCATCCCGCCGCTGGCGATCGACGGCCCGCTGGTGTCGATCCGCAAGTTCTCCGCCGTGCCGATTCACGTCGGGCGGCTGATCGAGCTGGGCAGCGTCACAAAGGAGATGGCTGGCCTGTTCGAAGCCATGGTCAAGGCGCGGCGCAACATCCTCATCTCGGGCGGCACCGGCTCGGGCAAGACCACGCTGCTGAACGCCCTCTCCGCCTACATCGATCACCACGAACGCGTGGTCACGATCGAGGACTCGGCCGAACTTCAGTTGCAACAGCCGCACGTCGGTCGCCTCGAAACCCGGCCGCCGAACATCGAGGGCAAGGGCGAAGTGGTGCAGCGCGACCTGGTGCGCAACGCCCTGCGCATGCGCCCGGACCGCATCATCGTCGGCGAAGTCAGGTCCGGCGAAGCCTTCGACATGCTGCAGGCCATGAACACCGGCCACGACGGTTCGATGACCACCGTGCACGCCAACACCGCCCGGGACGCCCTCGCGCGCATCGAGCAGATGATCGGCATGGCCGGTCTGGAAATTTCGCCCCGCTCGGTGCGCCAGCAGATCGCCTCGGCCATCAACATCATCATCCAGGCCGAACGGATGGAAGACGGCCGCCGACGGGTCGTGTCGATCACCGAGGTCGTCGGCATGGAAGAGGATGTCATCACCATCCAGGAGATCTTCCGCTTCCGCCGCACCGGGCGCGCCGCCAACGGCGGGGAGGTGGTTGGACAGTTTGAGACCACCGGAGTCCGGCCGCGCTTCCTCGACAACCTGGCCGCGCGCGGTATCGCCGTTCCCGACATCACCTACACCGCTGGCCGCCGATCGAGCTGATCATGTTGGACGCCCTGCGACCCCTCATCTACGTCCTGACCCTGGTGGCGGTGGTCATCTTCGCCCAGACCGTCGGCGGCCTGCTGCTGTCGGCCAGGGATCGCCAGCAACGGGTCAATCGTCGTCTGACCATGCTCGACGCGGGCATGACCCACGATCAGGTCTATGCCGCCCTCGTGCGCAAGGCGCCGACCGCCAGGATGGCCGGCGAGCGCCTGGGCCAGTTCTACGAACAGGCAGAGACCTATCTGATGCAGGCGGGCCTTTCGATGACCCCCGTGCAGGTGCTGGCGATCGCCGGCGGCATCGCCGCCGTCCTGTGGCTGCTCTCGCTGAGCTTCGCTGGCGGCGGCACCTTGTCCGGCTTCATCCTCAACGGCAGCATCTCGCTCGTAGGGGCCTGCGTCGTTTCGGCCGCCGGCGTCTGGATGTGGGTCAGCGCCCGGCGCGCTGGCCGCATCAAGAAACTGGAAATGCAGCTGCCCAGCGCCCTCGACATCGTCAACCGGGCGGTCAGGGCCGGTCACCCGGTGATCTCCGCAGTACATCTCGCTTCCGAGGAGCTTGGCGACCCGGTCGGCTCCGAATTCGGCCTGATCGTCGACGAGACCACCTATGGCGTCGAATTCAAGGACGCCCTGGCGAATTTCGCCCGGCGCACCGGATCCTCGGACGGCCATTTCTTCGCCGTCTGCGTGAGTATTCAGTCGGAAACCGGCGGCAATCTCGCCGAGATCCTCGAGGGCCTGGCCTCGGTTATGCGCGGACGCCACACCCTGACCATGCGGGTGAAGGCCCTGGCCAGCGAAGGCCGCGCCTCTGCCATATTGCTGAGCGTGCTGCCGATCTTCGTCATCGGCGTCCAGCTCATGGCCCACCCGAAGGTCTATTCCGAAAAGTTCTCTGACCCGATCTTCTGGCCGGTCGTGGCCGCGACGGCGATCGCCTACATGTTCGGCTGGATGATGGTCCATCGCATCATCAACTTCAAATATTGAGGACGAGCCGATGACCAATCTTCTCGACCTCCTGATCGAAATTCTGGTCTTCGCGGCCGTGTTCGCCGGGGCGTTGCTGGCCGAGCGATCGCTGGGCGGCTTCCTGGCGGTCCGTCGCCGGATCGGCCAGGACGTGGCGGTGGTGACGCCCACCGCCTCTTCGGTGATCAAGAACCAGACCGTCAGCAACCGCTTCCTGCTGTGGGTCCAGTCCGCCACCGCATCCAAGGACGAGGCCGAGAGCAGTAAGCTGCGGCGAAATCTGTCCCTTGCGGGCTTTAACGACCCGGCGGCGCCCATCTGGTACACCATCTGCCGCTTCGGCCTGGCCCTCGGCATGCCGATCGGGCTGATGACGCTTCTTGGCCTGACCGGCCGACCTTTGGCGGGCATGCAGGCTATCGTAGTGCCGGTCGTGCTCTGCATGCTCGGTCTGGTCATGCCCGGTCTCTATGTCTCCGCCCGAGCCAGCAGCCGCAGGGCCGAGATGGAAAACGAATTTCCCGACGCGCTCGACCTTCTGGTGGTGTGCGTCGAGGCTGGCCTGGGCCTGGAGGCGGCCTTCATCCGGGTGGCCGGTGAGGTCAGCGAGTCCCACCCTAGAATCGCTCGTGAATTCGGCGCGCTGGCCGACGAGCTCAGCGCCGGCAAGAGCCGGGCGGACGCCTTGAGGGCGATGGCCGACCGGGTCGACGTCAGCAACGTCTCCTCGTTCGTGGCCCTGCTGATCCAGAGCGACACCCTGGGCGTCAGCGTCGCCCAGAGCCTTCGCACCTACTCCGTCGAGATGCGTGAAGCCCGCTTCCTCAAGGCCGAGGAAAAGGCGATGCGCATCCCGGTGTTGATGACGGTCCCGATCGTGGCCTGCTTCATGCCGGTCATTATTGTCGCCCTGTTGCTGCCGCCCGCCATCGACGTCGTCAGGACCCTGACGCCGGCGCTGAAAGGCGAAAACCCGCCGCCGGCCGCGCAAGCGCCGGCGCGCCGCTGAGGAGGCCCTCATGGCCAGGTTCCGCACGGTTCGCGTCGCAGCGCCTCTGCTGCTGATGGTCAGCCTCGGCGGGTGCGCCCATTTTCCGCACTTCGCGTCCTGGGCGCCGATCCGGCCGGCGGTTCCGACAAAGGACCACCTGATCGACCATCACGATGGCTACTACGCCGCCGCCCGGTCGGCGATCGAGCGCCGCGATTACGCGGCGGCCCTGGACCTGCTGCAGACCGCCCAGGAGGGGAAGTCCGACGACGTCCGGGTGCTGAATGCGTTCGGCGTGGTCTATGACAAGTTGGGCCGCTTCGACCTCAGCCAGCGCTACTACGCCCAGGCGCGCGCCCTGGACCCGTCCTCGACCATTCTCGCCAATAACCTCGCCTATTCCGCGGTCATGCAGGGCAGGATGGCTGCGCCGGCGCCGGCCCTGGCGTCCGCGCCGGCTGCCACCACGCGGCCGGTCACCTTCGCCAACGCTTCCCTGCCAGTTGAAGAGCCTGCCCGGCCCGTGGTTGTGCGTCTGGGCTTCGCGCAGGTGCAAACACAGGCGCAGGCCTCGGCTGTGACCTTGGCCGCCCTCCCCCGCCTTACGATCGCCGATGCGTCAGGCCGAAAGGATGGCGGCGAGAGCGTACGCGGCCGCCTGTCGGACCTGGGTTGGACCACCCCGGCCAGCGCCATGCCCCGCACGGCGCCCGTCGCACGCACCACTATCCGCTACCGTTCAGACCGCGCCCAGGCCGCACACGCCCTGGCCCGCACGCTTCCGAACGGCGCGCAATTGATCGATTGCGGCGCCACCTGTGATCAGTTCGAACTGGTGCTGGGCCAAGACGCTAAGCCTGCTCCGGCGAAGCCGAACGCGCCCCTGACCCTGAAAGGGCGCTGACATGCGTCTGTCCATGTTCGCCGCCGGCCTGGCGCTGGCGCTTTCGGCATCCCCGGTTCTCGCGGACAGCGCTGCTCACAAACCAAAGCCGGCGGCGGCGACGCTCGACCGGGCGGTCGCCGAAATCCAGCGGGCGCTGGACGAACAGCGCCTCATGGACGCCGGACGCCTGCTCGACGACGCCGCACTGGCCGGGGCCGACGACCCGCGGCTGATCCTGCTCGACGGCGAACTCGAACTGCAACGCGGACGGCTCAGCGACGCGCTTGGAGATTTCACCCAGGCGGCCAATTCGCCGGTTACGGCGGCCCGCGGGCTACAGGGCGAGGGTCTGGTCCTGTCTCTGACCGGCGCGTCGGAAAAGGCCCTGCCCATCCTGCAATCGGCCGTCGCCAAAGACCCGACAGCCTGGCGGGCCTGGAACGCGCTGGGAAGCGAATACGACGCCCGCGGGCAATGGGGCCAGGCCGAAGCGGCCTATCAGACCGCCCTCACCGCTTCGGGCGGCGCCGCCATCGTGCTCAACAACCGAGGCTATTCCCGATTGCTGCAACGGCGCAGGGAGGAGGCGGTCGCAGACCTTGTGGCCGCCCTGCGCAAGAAGCCGGACTTGGCCGAGGCGCGGACCAATCTGCGCCTCGCCCTGGCCATGGGCGGCGACTATGACGGCGCCCTTGCCGGCGGCTCCCCCGGCGATAAGGCGGCCCTGCTCAACAACGCCGGCTTCGCGGCCGCCATGCGGGGCGACTACCACACAGCCCTGGACCTTCTGAACCGCGCCATCGCCACCAAGAGCGAATACTATGAGCGCGCATCTGAGAATCTGAAGATCGTTCAAGCCCTCGCCGGCCCGGCGCAAGCCCAGCAGGCGCATGCCGCACCCTGATTTCCCCCACATCGCCGCGGCTGCAGGACTGACCGCGATCCTGGTCTGGGCCGCGGTGAGCGACATCATTGCCCGGCGTATTCCCAACGCCGCCGTCCTGCTCGTCATGGCGCTCTACGGGGTCTGGACGGTGATCGGCTCGGGCGCCGGCCTCGGCTCCGCCCTGGCGGCGGGCGGCATCGGCCTCGTGGCCGGCTTCGGCCTTTACGCCTTCAACATCATGGGCGCCGGGGACGTGAAGTTGTTCGCGGCGACCGCCCTCTTCACCGGCCTGAGCTACCTGCCCCTGTTCGCCCTCGCCACCGCGCTGAGCGGCGGCCTGATCGTCGTGGGCTCGATCATCGCCCGCCCGCAGCGTGCGGCCGTGATGCTGACGCTGAAGGGCAAGGGCGATTTCGGGCGTGGGGTTCCCTATGGCGTCGCCATCGCCATGGGCGGCGCGGCCGTGATCTGGGGCGCCCTTTTGGGCGTCGTCAGCCCCAACGCCCTTGCGGTCCTGGGATAGGCCGCGCCTCGACATCCTCCACAGATTGTGGTCTTGCGCGATCATGAGCTTTTCGACCTACGCCGCCCGAGGAAAGAACGCCGTCTGGCGTTACCTAGTCGCCGTGCCGCTGGCCATGTTGCTCAGCGTAGTGATCGGCGTGATTGTGCTGCTGCCGCTGACCCTGGCTCACCTTCTGCCGCCGGACTTCACCCAGCAGGCGCAGCATCCGACCAACCCCGGCGCTTTCTTCGCCTTCACCGGCGCCACCTTCGCCGCCTTCCTCGCCGGCTTCGCCAGCGCCGCCTGGCTGCTGCACCGGAAGAGTATCGGCGACCTTGTCGGCGACTGGCGCTGGAGCGCCTGGGCCAGAGGGTTCGGCCTCTGGGGCCTGCTGCTGCTGACGGGAAGCCTGATCGACTTCGTGGTCGCCCCGCGCGGCTTTTCCATCACCGCCAACAGCCAGACGCCGATGCTGGCCGCCGCCGCCGTCCCGGCGCTCATGGTGCAGACCTTCGCCGAAGAGTTCGTCTTCCGCGGATACGTAACCCAGGCCTTGCTGCTGGCGACGCGCCGGCCGGTCGTGACGGCGATCCTGAGCGGGCTTGTGTTCGGCTCGGTGCACATCCCCAACGGCTGGCCAGAGGCCGCCAATGCGGTGATCTTCGGCGTCGTCCTGGCCTTGATCGCCATTCGCACGGGCGGTCTCGCCTTCGGCTGGGGCATCCACCTGGTCAACAATCTCTATGGCGCCGTGGTGGTGGTCTCGGGCGGCGACGTCTTCCACGGCAGCCCGGGCCTCTTCACCCAGGCCACGCCGCATCTGATGTGGCTCGATGTCCTGGTCGCCACCGCCATGCTGGGACTGGTCGCGGCCCTGGTCTGGAGGGGTCGGATCGTCGGTCCCCCGCAGCCAGAGATGGTCTCTGCGTTCGATTGACCGTCAGCGGCCTTGGCGGCGGCATCATCGCCTCCATATCAGGCGGCGAAGCCAGTGCTCGCCCCCGAAGCGCAGGCCGCCTCCAGGGAGAGACCGCGCATGACCGCCTACCATCTGGCCCAGATCAATATCGGGACCCTCAAGGCGCCGATGGATGCGCCCGAGACGGCTGGGTTTGCGGAGAATCTGGAGCGGATCAACGCCCTGGCCGACAACCAGCCGGGCTTCGTCTGGCGCCTGGTCGGCGAGGCCGACAACGCCACCGACCTCAAATTCTTCGACGACCCCATGACCCTGCTCAACATGTCGGTCTGGACCGATCTCGAATCTCTGGCCGCCTTCGTCTATCGCACCGACCACCGCGACGTGATGCGCCGCCGGGCCGAGTGGTTCCACAGGATGGAACTCTACATGGTCCTGTGGTGGGTTCCGGCCGGCCATGTCCCGACGCCGCAGGAGGCCATAGCGCGGCTGGAGACCCTGCGCCGCCTGGGTCCATCGCCGGAAGCCTTCACCTTCAAGACGCCTTTCCCGCCGCCGGGCGAGGGTAAGGCCGTCGAACCCGTGCTGGACGAGTGCGCCTGAAACAGCATCGCGGGCCTGCCTGGCCCTGGCCTTGCAAGTCCCGGGGCGACTGACCTGGTCAGTCTCGTTTTGGGATCAGTGAGATGAACCGCCTTCCAGCCCCGATCGAATATGAGGAGATCGTCGTCCCGCGCCCCAGCTTCGCTGAATCGAAGCTGGCCATGGTGGTCGTGGGCGTGCTCGTCGGCCTGACCGGATTTGGCGGGGCCCTGGCGTTGGGCCTCTTCGGCTGACAGCCGCTGTCCGGCGATTCAACGCCGGGCATGGTCCGCCCTCGGCCAAGCCTGTAGGCTGCCGCCGCAGTTCAGCGCGGATCGTTCGATGACTCCCCAAGTCCCACCCCGGGATGTCCAGAAGGACCAGGCGACCCTCGCGCGCCTCGCCGAGACCCTGCGCGCCGGCCGGCATGAGGACGCCATCGACCAGGCCGAGGCGGCCCTGGCCGACGGGCTGATCCATCCCCTGCCCCTGCGCCTCGCCGCAACCCGTCGCCAGCGGGTCGGACGGTTCGACGAAGCCATCCACCTGTTCCGCTGGGCCGTGCGCCTGACGCCCGATGATCCCAACGGCTGGGCGGCGCTGTCCGCCTGCCTGTTCGCCGCGCGCCGGCCCGAGGCCGCGCTCGAAGCCAGCGCCGAGGCGCTGAAGCGTGCGCCGGACGAGCCGGCCCTGCTGTGCGGCCGGGCGCAGATCCTGCGCAGCCTCAGCCGCGTCGACCAGGCCGCCCTCTTGTTCCGCCGCGCACTGGCCATCCGGCCCGGCCTGCCCGAGGCCGCCATGGGCGTCGCGGTCCTGGCGGTCGAAGCGGGCGCCTGGGACGAGGCTGAAGCCGCCCGCCAGGCCCTTCGCGCCAGCACCGGCGAGGCGGCGCCGACCCTCTGGCTGTCGGCCAAGGTCGCGCTGGGCCGAGGCGAGGCGCAGGCCGCACGCGCCGCCATCGCCCAGTTGCTCGAAACCCGGGAGCTCAGCCCGGAACAGCGGGCCGAGGCGCTGCTGATGCAGAGCCAGGCCCTGGACGCCCTGGACCGCTGCCCAGAGGCTTTCCAGGCCGCGGCGCAGGGCAAGGCGATCCAGCGCCAGCTGTTCGCCGAGCGCGCCGCCGGGCGCGAGGCGGAGGTCGCCAAGCTGAAGCGCCTGGCCAGCTGGTTCGCCAAGGCCGACGCCGCGGCGTGGCGCCAGGCGCCGCCGGCCGGGGCGCCGGAAGCCGCCGGCCACGTGTTCCTGGTCGGCTTCCCGCGCTCGGGCACCACCCTTCTGGAGCAGGTCCTGGCCGGGCATCCGGACGTGGTGGCGCTGGAGGAGGCGCCGACCCTGGCCGCCCACTATGCCGAGTTCATGGTCGACGACGCTGGCCTTCAGCGCCTGGCCGCGCTGGACGCCGAGGCCGCCGCGCTATGGCGGGCGCGCTACTGGGCCGAGGTCCGGGCCATGGGCGCCGAGCCCGCCGGCAAGATCTTCGTCGACAAGGCGCCGGCCGGAACCCTGTACCTGCCGCTGGTGGCCAAGCTGTTCCCCCAGGCCAAGGCGCTGTTCGCCATTCGCGACCCGCGGGACGTGGTGCTGAGCTGCCTGCGCCAGGATTTCCAGCTCAACGCCATGACGTACGCCTTCACCACGCTGACGGAGACCGCCGCCTGCTACGACGCCTGTATGGGCCTGGCCGAGGTCTATCGGCGCCTTCTGCCCCTGCCCTGGCTGGATCTGCGCCACGAGGCCCTGGTCGAGGACTTCGACACCGTGCTGGCCGAGGTCGCGGCCTTCGTGGGCCTCGAGGTCACGCCAGCCATGGCCGATTTCGCCGCCACCGCCGCCCGCCGCCAGGTGCGCACGCCCAGCGCGACCCAAGTCCGCGCGGGCCTCAGCCGCCGCGGCCTCGGCCGCTGGCGCGCCTATGAGCGGGAGCTGGCGCCGGTCGCGGCGCCCCTGGCGCCATGGGTCTTGCGGTTCGGCTACGAATAGGCAGGCGGCTCGGGATAGGCGTCCAGCACCTCGCCCAGGGCGTCTTTCAAAGGCCCCAGCCAGGGCTCGAAATGACGCCACTGGTCGACGGCGTCGCTGAAGATAGGGCGGCGCACCTGCTCGGAACTCGGCGTCGCGACCGCCCGCGGATTTTCGAAGAAGCGAAGGCAGGCGGGTTCGAACGGCAGGCCGAGATCGTCCAGCAACGCCCTGACCTCCGCCTCGGTGTCGGCGACCAGCCGCTCGTAGACTACCCGATGGACCCGCCCCGGCAGCACGGCGTCATAGTGGGCCATCAGCTCGACATAGTCGGCGTAGTAGCGGCCGATGTCGGCGAGGCTGTAGGAGAAGTCCGAGCCGTGGGCGAAATGCTGCTTGAACACGGAGAAGCCGCAGCTGAGCGGATGGCGACGCACGTCCACGATCCTGGCCTGAGGCAGGACCATATGGATCAAGCCGATGTGCAGGAAGTTCCAAGGCGCCTTGTCGATGAAATGCGCCCGCCCCAGCCGGCGAAGCGGCTCTGCGCTGTCCAGGTAGCCGCGACCCAACGCCTCGACTTCGCTCGCCGTCAGGGTCTCCAGCACCTTGGGATAGGCGCCTGGGCTCGCCCGCCCGAGCCAGTCGGCAAGGCCCTGGATATCGCCGAGTTCCCGCGTAGCCTCGACCTGCGGATGACTGGCCAGGATCTGCTCCACCAGGGTGGAGCCCGAGCGCGGCAGGCCGATGATGAAGATCGGCGCCGGGTCCTGCGCGCCCCAGCCGGAGCGGGCCTCGAAGAAAGGCGGCGTGAACGCCCTCTTGGCCACGCGTACATATGAACGGGTCGCCTCCGGCAGATACGGGCGCAGGCTGCGCTGCAGGGCGTTGGCTTCGGCGTAGCGGGCGAAGGCGTCGGCGTAATGACGCTCGTCCTCCAGGGCCTTCCCGAGGCTGAACAGGATCTGGCTGCGGGGTTCTGCGGCGATGTCAGGCCGTGAGAGCTGTTTGTCCATGCTCTGGACCGCTGCGGCGTCGAAGCGATGGGTCTTGAGGTTGGCCAGGCCCCACCAGGCCTCGCCGCAGCCGGGAGCCAGGGCCAGGCAGCGCTCGTAAGCCGCCACGGCTTCCCGCGTGCGCCCCGAGGTGCGAAGGCCCGCGCCGTAGAGCAGCCAGGGATGGGGCTGGTCTGGAAAGACGCGAAGCAGACTGGCCATCAAGTCCGTCGCCGCCTCATGCTGGTCGAGCTCCGTCAAGGCCGCCGCCTTCATCATGGCGCTGCGATGATCGTGCGCATCCTGCGCCAGCAGGATGTCCAGTTCGACCAGGGCTTCCTGAAAGCGCCGCTCGCCGAACAGCACCAGGGCCAGGGCCTGCCTGGCCAGATGCAGGCCGGGCGCCTGCTTCAGGGCGCGGGTCAGGAGCTGCGCGGCGGGCTGGCCCTGGCCCTGCCGCCGCAGGCATTCGGCCATCAGGTGCAAAGCCGCCGGCCCATTCGGATCGCGCTGCAGCAGAGGGCGCAGCAAGCTCTGGGCGTCATTCGGCCGATCCGCCGCCAGGGCCTCGGCCGCGACCCGAAGCCTCGGATCGCGGATCATCGAGGCCAGGTGGCGGTCATAGGCCTCCCGCGCGTCCAGGAAGCGGTCGGAGACGAGGCGGATGTCGCCCAGGCGCCGCCAGGCGGCCGTCAGCGCCGGGTTCAAGGCCAGGGCGCGGACAAACCGCAGCTCGGCCTCAGCAGTCCGCCCGAGAGCGAACAGGCATTCCGCGCGTTCGGCCTGAATCGCCCAGTCATCCGGCAGCCGCACCGCCAGCGGATCCAGCCGCACCAGAGCGCCCGGCAGGTCGCTCCGCCGGCGCAGGGCCGCGGCCAGCAGCAGGCCGGCCCGCGGCTCTTCGGGGTCCATCGCGAGCAAGCTCCGCGCCAGCTGTTCCGCGGCGGCGGGATCGGACGCCAGCAGATCAAACCCCCGTCGGATACTGCTCGAGTCATCTGTCATTCAGACCGTCCTGCTGCGAACCGGCGGCGGGAATAGCCAAAGAAAAAGGCGGAGCGTTCGACCGCTCCGCCAGTTTGCCGTGCCTTGGGGATTTCGGCACGAGGAGATGTGTCGGAGGATCGAGATCCGGCCCGCCCGGACCGGATCTCGCCCCCCATGGCCCCGAAAGCGGGCCGTTCGCGCGCCCTCAGAATTTCGCGCGCAGACCGAAGAACAGCTGGGTGCCGTTGTCGTAGACGGCGCGCGGCTGGGTCTTGTTGGCGGCATAGTACTTGAGCAGCGGATCGGTGATGTTCTTGGCGTCCAAGGTCAGGGCCACGTTCGGCGTGACATTGACGTTCACCGAGGCGTCCAGCGTGCCGACGCCGTCCTCGTTCTCTTCGGCGCCACGGTCGAGGCCGACGAAGTAGTGCGAACGGTAGGTGTAGGCCAGGCGGGTGCTGATCCACTTGTTCTCGTAGTAGCCCACGAGGTTGTAGGTCACGCGAGAGGTGCCGACCAAGGCCGTGCCCTTGGCGTCTTCGGCGTCGACATAGGTGAAGTTGGCCTGCACGCCGAAGCCCATCGGCAGCGGTTGCTGCACCTGGAGTTCGATCCCCTTGACCTCGCCGGTCGTGTTGGCGGGAGACGTGATGGTGTAGGACCGATAGACCGGCGGACCGTTGTGACCGGTGAGCAGTTGGTCGATGTAGACGCCGGTCGAATTGCCGAAGGTCACGTAAGACGACAGATCGTCGTAGAACAGGCTGACGGCCGCGACGGCGGTCGGTTGATAATACCATTCCAACGCCGCGTCATACACGGCCGCCTTGATCGGCTTCAGGTTGGCGTTGCCGCCGTTGCCCGTCAGCGTCAGGTCGTTGAGCGAAACCGTGCCGCCCAGCGCGCTGTAGTCCGGGCGGGACATGGTTTCCGCCGCCGACAGGCGCAGCAGCAGGTTGCTGCGCAGGTCGAAGGTGAAGTTCACGCTGGGCAGGATGTCCAGATAGTCGTGCTGGACGTGGTTGAGGTAGTAGTTGCCGTAGGCCGAGGTCGTGATCAGCGGCGCGCCAGCGCTGAGTTGGCTGGGCGAGTTGACGTAGGCGTTTTCCTCTGTGTCGACGATACGGACGCCCACATTGCCGCGCCAGCCTTCGCCGCCGACCTTCGCCATGGCGTAGCCGGCGATGTCCCGCTCCTGCACCTTGAAGCTGCCCATCCAGTAGTAGTTCTGCGCCTGCCGGATGGATGAGATCGGGCCGTGCACGCCGTCCGTGATGCTGTTCAGCGCGTTTTCGACCGCTCCGGGATCACCGGCGATCGGGATCAGCAGCCCGGGAATGCCCAGTTCGCCCCCGCTGTAGCCGTGGCCATAGGTGGTCGGATTGACCGCCGAGAACGGCATGGTCGGCGAAGACCAGCACTGGCCGTTGGCCCCGAGGGTGCAGCCGCGGTCCCAACCGTCCACCTGGCGGGTGTGTTCGGCGGCGCGGACGCCGGCCAGCACCGCCTTGAACGGCCCGTGGGCGACTTCCCAGTCCGCGTCGACCTTGCCGTAGACTTCCTTGTCCTGAGACCGGAAGGTCTCGTTCCAGGCCCAGTCATTGGCGAGGCCGGCGGGGTTTTGCGGGTCGATGGACGGGTTGACCGCCCAGCCGTTGCCGGAGGCGGCGTAGGAAATCCCGGGGGCGCCGTCCGCTTCGAACGACGGCGACTGCGGCGTCTCGCCGAGGCCTTCGGTATAGCCGATCTGCCCTTTCAGGGTCAGCTTGTCGTTGACCGCATACTTGCCGTCGAGGTTGACGTAGTAGGTCTCAGATCCGGCGTGCGGGCGGATGATGTTGTCGACCACCAGGCCTTCGACCGATTTGCCGAAACTGTTCACGCCTGGCCAAGCAGCGGCGACCAGGGTGTTGTTGGCGACCGTATAGCTGGTCGGCGAGTTGCCGGTCAGGTTGCCGGCGCCGTTGTTGTAGGTCAGCTCACGGCTGCCCCAATACATGTAGTTGTAGTTGCGGTTGCTGGCGTCCAACTTCGAGTAGAAGCCGCTGAGATCGAGGCTGAACTTGTCGGTCGGCGCCCACTGAATGTGGCCGTCCAGGCCCTTACGCTCCTTCTCCTGGCGGAACAGGGTCGAACCGATCAGGGTCGGCGCCTGCACACCGATCAGGTCGGGGTGGTTCGCCCCGGCCAGCATGGTGCTGTCGATCGTCATGTAGCCCAGGGTCTCCTGGCCATGACGCTCGACGCTGCGTTCTTCGTAGAAGCCCTGCAGCAAGACCCCGAAGGTGCCGGCGTCGTTCTTCCAGTTGATCAGCCCGTTCACCTGGGGCTTGGTCTCGCCGGAGATGGTGTTGTAGGCGCCCTGCACCGAAAGCTCGGCCGAGAACGGCTTGTGGAAGTCGAGCGGCTTGCGGGTGATGACGTCGACCGCGCCGGCGACGCCACCCTCGAGCTGTTCAGCGCTCTGGGTCTTGTAGACCTCGACCGCCTGAACCACTTCGGACGGCACCAGATCGAAGCTGGTGCTGCGGCCGACCGTCTGGAACTGGTCGAGGATGAACCAGTCGCCGGTCGCGACAGCGTGGCCGTCGATCGTGACATTGGTCAGGCTGGCCGGCGTGCCGCGGATGGAGACACGGTCGTTTTCGTCGAAGCCGCCCTCGCCGCTCGCGGCGGACGAGATATTGACGCCGGGAATGCGCTGCAGGGCGTCGGCGACGTTCTTGTCGGGCAGTTTGCCGATGTCGGTGGCCGAGATCGCATCGACCTGGTTGTCCGAGTTCTTCTTGACCTCGATCGCCCGCTGCAGCGACTCGCGGATGCCGGTGACGACGATTTCGTCGATGGGCGAAGTCGCCGCAGCCGCCGCGAACGCGGGCGCCCCGGCGCAGATGATAGCGGCCGCGCTCGCCGATCCGATGAGCACACGCCTACGAATATTCATGGGTATCTCCCCCTCTGCGGCTCCACCAAATGGCGGCCGGCTCCCTCAAGCCCAATTCATTACCAGTAGGACCGGTTATGGCGCCTAGATGCGACCATTTGGTCCTTGCGAAGCGAGACTGTCACCAGACTGAGACAAATTGCAAGCCCAAAACTATGCCAATCTCACACCAATCAAAAATTGATATGCAAATGGTATTGTTGTGTGTCAGATACGCTTCACGCCGCCCAACGAGACCGGGCGCGCGGCGGGAGGGGTGAAGTTGGCTTCGATTTCCGATGTCATCGGCAGGCTCGACGAACAGGGGCGCGCGCCCCTGTATCAACAGCTGCGCCGCGCCCTGCGGGACGCCATCGCCGACAACCGGCTCGCCGCCGAGGAGGCCCTGCCGCCCGAGCGAATCCTGGCCGAACAGCTGGGGGTGTCGCGAATCACGGTGCGCAAGGCGCTGGACGCCCTGGTCAGCGAAGGCATGCTGACCCGCCGCCAGGGCGCCGGCACCTTTGTCGCCGCGCGCGTGGAAAAGAGCTTCTCCAAGCTGACGTCCTTCTCGGAGGACATGATCAGCCGCGGCCGCAAGCCCGAGAGCGCCTGGCTCAGCCGAGCCGCCGGCTCGGCCAATCCCGAAGAGTCGCTGGCCCTGGGGATCGGCCCCGGATCGCCGGTCTATCGCTTCAACCGCATCCGCTTCGCCGACGGCGAGCCCATGGCGCTGGAATATTCGACCGTGCCCGGCCCTTGCCTGCCCTCGGAATTCGCGGTCACCGAGTCGCTCTACGACGCGCTCGACATCCACAGCTCGCGCCCGGTGCGCGCCCTGCAGCGCCTGAGGGCGGTGCTTTTCACCGGCGAGAAGGCCAAGCTGCTGGGCGTCGCCGAGGGAGCGCCGGGCCTGTTCATCGAGCGGCGCGGCTTCGTGCGCGAGGGCCGGCCGGTGGAATTCACCCAATCCTATTATCGCGGCGACGCCTACGACTTCGTGGCCGAGCTGAACACCCAAGGCGCTTGAGGAGGCCGAACGGTTCGATGTCGCTGAGTACGTCCCATCCTTCTGGCCCTCCGCCGATGCTTTCCCGTCCCGCGCCTGCCAGAGAGACCGCCTGATGGAGTTCGTCCTGATCAACGGCCGGGTCCTGACCGACCGCGGGCTCGAGGACGGGCTGGCCGTGCGCGTGCAGGGCGGGCGAATCGCCGCCGTCGGCCCCCAGGCTGAAGTCGGCGCCGGCGCGCCGGCCCGCGACCTCGCAGGCGGCCTTTTGCTGCCCGGCTTCATCGACACCCAGGTCAA
The DNA here is from genome assembly GCF_018135625.1 of Phenylobacterium montanum. NCBI lineage: Bacteria > Pseudomonadati > Pseudomonadota > Alphaproteobacteria > Caulobacterales > Caulobacteraceae > Poindextera > Poindextera montana. The sequence continues at coordinate 274,896 of NZ_CP073078.1, read as the reverse complement.
TGGCGGCGGCGGGGTGCTGTTCAACGAGCAGCCGACGCCGGAAGGAATCGCCCGCATCGGCGCCGCGCACCGGCGATTCGGCACCACCGGCTTCCTGCCGACCCTGATCAGCGATGACCTTTCCACGGTGGAGCAGGCCATCGGCGCCACGCGCCAGGCCTTGGCCGCCCGCGCCCCCGGCGTGCTGGGCCTGCACATCGAAGGCCCGTTCCTCAATGCGCGCCGCAAGGGCATCCACGACGCCAGCAAGTTCCGCAGCCTGGATGACGCCGCCTTCGCCCTCCTGACCTCGCTGGGCGCCGGCCGCACCCTGGTCACCCTGGCCCCCGAAGCCAGCCCGGTGGAGATGATCCAGCGCCTGGCCGCCGCGGGCGTGGTCGTGGCCGCCGGTCACACCAACGCCACCTACGCCACGATGCGCAACGCCCTGGCCCACGGCCTGACCGGCTTCACCCACCTGTTCAACGCCATGTCGCCCCTGACCAGTCGCGAGCCGGGGGCGGTCGGGGCGGCGCTGGAGAGCCAGGAGGCCTGGGCCGGCGTCGTGGTCGACGGCAAGCACGTCGATCCGGTGGTGCTGCGCCTGGCCCTGCGCTGCCGGCCGGTCGCCAAGTTCATGCTGGTCACCGACGCCATGCCCTGTGTCGGCTCGGACCAGGCCAGCTTCATGCTGCAAGGCAAGCACATCAGCGTCCGCAACGGCGCCTGCTACGACGATCACGGCACCCTTGCCGGCTCCAATCTCGACATGGCGAGCGCCGTGCGCAACGCTGTGCGGATGCTGGGCCTCGACCTGCCGACCGCCGTACGCATGGCCAGCCAGAGCCCGGCCGAGTTCCTGGGCCTGGGCGGTGAGTTGGGCCGTATCGCCACGGGCTACCGCGCCGACCTGGTGCTGGCCGACGACGACCTGAACGTGATCGACACCTGGATCGACGGGCTGGATACCGGGGCGGCCGCCCATGGCTGAGTTGCGAACGGCCCTGGTTCTGGGCGCGTCGATCCTGGCTCTGTCGGCTTCAGCCGCCAGCGCTGCGCCTGCGTCCAGCCTGGTCCCCTTGCCGGCGAGCCAGGAGATCATCGACCAAGCATCGCCCGTGGCCATCGCCGAGGGCGCCCGAATCGAGACTCCTGCCGGCGACGCCGACGCCCGCGCCGCCGCGGACTATCTACGCGACCTGACCGAACGCACCCGTGGCCTGGGCCTGCGGGTCGCCTCTGCGGGGGCCTCGCCCGCTGTCGTCTTCCGGCGCGACCCCACTGTCGCCGGCGGCCCCGAGGCCTACGACCTCCGGGTCGAGAAGGGCCGCGTGACCATATCCGCCGCCGGCGGCGCAGGGCTGTTCTACGGCGCGGTCACCACCTGGCAGCTGATGACGCCCGACGCCGCCAAGGGTCCGGTAAGCATCCCGGCCCAACGCATCCACGACGCCCCGCGCTTTTCCTGGCGCGGGCTGATGATCGACTCGGCCCGCCACTACCAGTCGCCCGCCGAGATCGAGCACATGATCGACTGGATGGCGCTGCACAAGCTGAACGTGCTGCACTGGCACCTGACCGACGACCAGGGATGGCGGCTGGAGATCAAGAAGTATCCCCGGCTGACCGAGGTCGGCGGATGGCGCGTGCCCGCGGGCGCTGCGGCCCAGGCCGACATCGACCCGGCCACCGGCAAGCCGCGGCTGTACGGCGGGATCTACACCCAGGATCAGGTTCGCCGGATCGTCGCCTACGCCGCGGCCCGCCATGTGATGATCGTGCCCGAGATCGAGATGCCCGGCCACGCCCTGTCGGCGATCCTGGCCTATCCGCAACTCGGCTCGGACGGGCCGGCGCCGGCGGCGATCCAGAGCGACGCGGGGGTGTTCCCCTATCTCTACAATGTCGACGACAAGACCTTCGGCTTTTTGGGCGATGTCCTGACCGAGGTCATGGACCTGTTTCCTGGCCCCTTCATCCACGTGGGCGGCGACGAGGCGGTCAAGGACCAGTGGAAGGCCAATCCGGCGATCCAGGCCAGGATCAAGGCCCTGGGCCTGAAGGACGAGGACGCCCTGCAGAGCTGGTTCACCCACCGCATGGACGACTTCATCGTCGCCCATGGCCGGCGGCTGATCGGCTGGGACGAAATCCTGGAGGGCGGCCCCCTGCCCGCCTCGGCGACGGTGATGTCCTGGCACGGGGTAGACGGCGCGGTGACGGCGGCCAAGGCCGGGCATGATGCGGTCGTCAGCCCGGCGCCGGTGCTCTATTTCGACAACACCCAGGCGCGCCGACCCGACGAGCCGCCCGGGCGCGGCTATCTGGTGACGCTGAAGGACGTCTACGGCTTCGATCCGGCGCCGGCCGGGCTGAGCGACGATCAGCGGGCGCACATCCTGGGCCTGCAGGCCAACCTGTGGACGGAGCATATCCGCACCGACGACCGGCTGACCGCCATGGCCTTTCCCCGCGCCGCCGCGGTGGCCGAGGCCGGCTGGTCGCCTCAGGGCCGCCGCGATTGGCTGGGCTTCGCCGCCAGGATGCCGGTCCAGTTCGAGCGCTACCATGCCCTCGGCCTGCCCGCAGATCCTGCGGCGCTGGAGGTCGCGGTCGACCAGTCTCCCGGCGACGCCGTCGGCCAGGCGAGCGTGCGGCTGAGCACACAGCTCGGCCTCGGCCAGATCCGCTACACCACCGACGGCTCCGCGCCGTCGCCCTCCTCGCCGGCCTATGCCAGCCCGCTGACCGTGGTCCTGCCCTCGACGCTGAAGGCTGCAGCCTTCGCGGACGGCGCCCAGGTGTCGCCCACAGCTGAGTCCAAGCTCGACGCCCTGTCGGTGCTGCGCCGTACCAGCCAGCAACTGCAGTCCTGCAGCGGCAAGCTGGTGCTGAACCTGGAGGACGACGGCCCGCCGCGCGGCCCCAGGGCGCGCTTCATGGTCGACGTGATCAATCCTTGCTGGATCTATCCCGAGGTCGATCTCGGCGCGATCTCAAAGCTGACGGTCAGCGTCGGCCAGGTTCCGTTCAACTTCCAGCTCGGCGCGGATCGGGCCAAGATCCCCCTGCACGCGCCGGCCACGGCGAACGGCGAACTGGAGGTGAGGCTGGACAGATGCGATGCGCCGCCGATCGCGGTTCTGCCCCTGCCGCCGGCCCGGCCGGGCGTGGAGCTGAGCACCCTCAGCGCCGACCTGCCGAAGCTGAGCGGCCGCCACGCCCTCTGCCTCAGCTTCACCGCCAAGTCTCTGGACCCGATGTCGGTGATCGACTGGGTCCAGCTCGTCCCCGCCGCCTCGGCGAGCGCCAAGGCTGGAAGCTGATCCCATGCCCGACCTGATCCTGCTCGCCCCGCTCCAGGGCTGGGTCGCTCCCCTGGACGAGGCGCCCGATCCCGTGTTCTCCGGCCGGCTGATGGGCGACGGCCTAGCCATCGACCCTACCGGCTCGACCTTGGTGGCGCCCTGCGCCGGCCGGGTGATCAGCGTGCACCACACCCGCCATGCTGTGACCCTGGCGGCCGAGGGCGGCGCCGAACTCTTGATCCATATCGGCCTGGAGACCGTCGGGCTGGGCGGCGAGGGCTTCGAGGTCCATGTCCGCGATGGCCAAACCGTGGCGCCCGGCGACCCGCTGATCAGCTTCGACATCGACCTTCTGGCCCAGCGCGCGCGAAGCCTGCTGACGCCGATCATCGTCACCAATGGCGACGGCTTCTCCATTGTCGAGCGGACCCAGGACCGCGAGATCGAGATCGGCCAGCCGCTCATGATCCTGCGCGCCGCGGCCAGCGCAACCAACGCGGAGAGCGCCCCTCCAGCCGAGGCCGCGCTTGTGCGCCACCTGATCGTCCCCCTGGCGCACGGCCTGCACGCCCGCCCGGCGGCGCGGCTGGCGGCCTTGGCGCAGAGCTTCGAGGCCGATCTCGCCGTGATCGCCCACGACCGGCGCAGCAACGCCAAGAGCCCGGTCTCGATCCTGACCCTGGGCGTGCGCCTGCACGACCCCATCACCCTGAGCGCCCAGGGTCCCGACGCGGCTGCGGCGCTGGACGCCCTGGCGGCCCTGATCGAGAGCGGCATGGGCGAACTGGCCCCCAAGGGACCGGCGCCTGTCCACACAGAGCCAGAACCCCCTATCGAGGCGCCCATGCCCGATGGCCCGCTGGTCGAGCTGCGCGGCGTCAAGGCGGCGCCCGGCCTCGCCATCGGTATCGCCGCCCGGCTAGTGACGCCCGAGATCGCCGTCGATCCGACCGGGCGCGGCGTTCCCGCAGAGACAGCCGCCCTGGAAGCCGCCCTGGTCCAGGTCGGCCAGCGCCTGTCGGCCCAGGCCGAGACCGCCCCACGCAGCCACCGCGCCATACTGGGCGCCCACCTCGCCTTCCTGGAGGACCCCGAACTCACCGGCCAGGCGCGCCAGCGAGTCCAGGACGGGGCCAGCGCCGGCCAGGCCTGGCGCGACGCGGTCGGCGGCTATGTGGCCGCCCTGCGCGGCGTCGGCGACGCCCGGCTGGCCGAACGGGTCGACGACCTGCTGGACCTGGAGCGCCAGGTGCTGGTGGCCATAACCGGCGAGCCCGAGCGGGCGGCGATCCTGCCGCGTGGCGCGATCCTTCTGGCCGACGACCTCTTGCCGTCCCAGCTGATCGGGCTGGAGCCCGGCCAGCTGGCCGGAATCTGCACCGCCCGCGGCGGACCGACTTCGCATGTGGCCATCCTGGCCGCGGCCATGGGCCTGCCGGCGCTGGTGGCGGCGGGCCCCGGCGTCACCGCCATTTCCGACGGCACACCGCTGGTGCTGGACGCCGATTCCGGCCTGCTGCGCATCGCGCCCGGCCAGGCCGAGTTGGAACAGACCCAGGCCGCCCTCGCCGCCCGCCGGGCGCGCCGCGAAGCCGCCCAGGCCGCCGCCCACGCTGACTGCGCCACCGCCGACGGCGTGCGCATCGAAGTGTTCGCCAACCTGGGCTCCGAGGCCGACGCCCATGCCGCGGTCGCGGCCGGCGCGGAAGGCTGTGGCCTGCTGCGCACCGAGTTCCTGTTCATGGAGCGGAGCCAGGCGCCCAGCGAGGACGAGCAGGCTGCCAGCTATCAGGCCATCGCCACAGCCCTCGCCGGCCGGCCGCTGATCCTGCGCACCCTGGACATCGGCGGCGACAAGCCGGTCGACTATCTGCCGATCCCGCCGGAGGAGAATCCGGCGCTCGGCCTTCGCGGCCTTCGGGTCGGCTTCTGGAAGCCAGAACTGCTGCGCGCCCAGCTGCGGGCCGTGCTGCGGGTCGAGCCGCGCGGCCAGTGCCGCATCATGCTGCCGATGGTCGCGAGCTTGGACGAACTGCGCCGGGTCCGGGCGATCCTGGACGAAGAGCGCCTGGCGCTCGGGGTGGCCGAGCCGGTTCAGCTCGGGATCATGGTCGAGACCCCGGCCGCGGCGATCAGCGCCGACCTCCTCGCCGCCGAGGCCGACTTCCTCTCCATCGGCACCAATGACCTGGCCCAATACACCCTGGCCATGGACCGCGGAAATCCGCTGTTGGCGGCGCAGGTCGATAGCCTGCACCCTGCCGTGTTGCGCCTGATCGGCAAGGCGGCCGAGGGCGGCGCCCGCTATGGTCGGCTGGTCGGGGTCTGCGGCGGCCTGGCCTCCGACCTCGCCGCCGTGCCGATCCTGATCGGCCTCGGCGTCACCGAACTGTCGGCCACGCCCAGCGCCATCCCCGAGGTCAAGGCCCTGGTTCGCTCCCTGACCTTGGCCGCCTGTCGCGAGCTGGCCGAACGGGCCTTGGCCCAGGCCTCGCCCGCCGCCGTCCGCGCCCTGGCCCCAGCCGGAGGTAACTGAACATGGCCGAGACCCGCCCGACCTCCATCATCGGCGCTTTGCAGCCCCTGGGCCGCTCGCTGATGCTGCCGATCGCCGTGCTGCCGGTCGCCGGCCTTCTGCTCCGCCTCGGCCAGCCGGACGTGTTCGGCGGCCAGCCGTTCATCGCCGCAGCCGGCGACGCCATCTTCCACAACCTGGGCCTTCTCTTCGCCATCGGCGTGGCCGTCGGTTTCGCCAAGGACGGCAACGGCGCGGCCGGCCTGGCCGGGGTAGTCTGCTTCCTGGTCGCGACCAATGGGGCCAAGACGCTGATCGCACCGCCGCCCGAGCTGCTGGCCGGCCTCTCGACCAAGCTGCAAGGCCTCGTGACGGCCGATTTCCGAAACGCCTCGGTGTTCAAGCTCAGCGTGCCGATCGGCATCCTCTCTGGCCTGATCGCAGGCGATTTCTACAATCGCTTCGGGACGATGAAGCTGCCCGACTACCTGGCCTTCTTCGGGGGCCGGCGGTTCGTGCCGATCGTCAGCGGCCTGGCCGGCCTAGCCCTGGCCTTCGTGTTCGGAAAGAGCTGGACCTGGCTGGACCATACGGTCGACGGCCTGAGCCGGGCGGTGGTGGCGGCCGGGCCGCTGGGCCTGTTCGCCTATGGCGTGCTGAACCGGATCCTGATTGTCACCGGCCTGCACCACATCCTGAACAACATCGCCTGGTTCGTGCTGGGCGACTATCACGGGGCCACGGGCGACCTGAACCGCTTTTTCGCCGGCGATCCCGGCGCCGGGGCGTTCATGTCCGGCTTCTTCCCGGTGATGATGTTCGGCCTGCCGGCGGCGTGCCTGGCCATGTACCACACCGCCAAACCCGAGCGGCGCAAGGCGGTGGGGGGCATGCTGGCCTCGCTGGCCCTGACAGCCTTTCTGACCGGGGTAACCGAGCCGATCGAGTTCACCTTCATGTTCCTGGCCCCGGTGCTGTTCGCCCTGCATGCGATCCTGACCGGCGCTGCGATGGCGCTGATGGACGCGCTGCACATCAAGCTGGGCTTCAGCTTCTCGGCCGGCGTGTTCGACTATGTGCTGAACTTCAAGCTGGCCAGCCGGCCGCTGTGGCTGCTGCCGGTGGGCCTGGCCTATTTCGCCCTCTACTACGGCCTGTTCCGCTTCTTCATCCAGCGCTTCGACCTGAAGACCCCCGGGCGCGAGGACGAGGCGGTCGCCGCGCCGGTCAAGGTGGCCGCGGGCGGCCGCGGCGCGGCCTTCGTCGCCGCGCTCGGCGGGGCCGGCAACCTGGCCTCGATCGACGCCTGCACCACCCGCCTTCGCCTGGTGGTGCACGACCAGGGCGCCATCGACGAGCCGGGCCTGAAGGCCCTGGGCGCCCGTGGCTTCATCCGCCCCTCCGCCCGCGACCTGCAGGTGGTCGTGGGCCCGATCGCCGACGAAGTGGCCCGCGAGATGCGCGACAGTCTGGGCGGCCTCACCCTGCAGGCGGCCGCACCTGTTGCGCCCGCACAGGCGGCGCAGCCGGTCAGGAAGCTCGACGCCGCGCCGCTGCTGGCCGCCCTAGGCGGCCCCTCCAACCTGAAGGCCGTCACCACCTGCTCCAGCCGGCTGCGGCTGATCGTCGCCGACATCGCCGCCATCGACGAGGCCGCCCTGCGCCGGCTGGGTTCGCGGGGTCTGGTCAGGCCAGGGAACGCAAGCCTGCACGTGATCCTGGGACCCGACGCCGAGGCCCTGGCGGAGGCCCTGAGAAATCTGGTAGCGGTGTCATAGACGGGCTCCCGCTCCCCCACGCCATGGTGTAGACGGATAGCCTTCCGTAGGGGGAAGCATTGATGTCGGCCTTCAGGGCGTTTGCGGTTTCGAATCTCGGCAAGAACCTGGCGTTCTGGGGCGGCTGCGCAGCCGTCGCGGTCGGCGTCGGCCTGCACATCCCCATGTTCCTGGCCTGCGCGTCGATGAACTACGAAATGGCCGGCATGCAGATGGACCTCGGCATGCAGATCGGCATGGGCCTGATCATCGGCGGCACGCTCGTCGCCGGCTTCGGCCTCTTGCCGCCGCCAGGCGACCACGTGGCCAAGGGTCACGACCTGGTGGTCGAGACCGACGAGGCGGTGAAGCTGAACCGCGAGCACATCGCGCTGATGATCACGCTCGCCATCGCCCTGATCGTCGACACCATGAAGCCGGCCACCCTCGGCTTCGTCGCCCAGGGGGTGACCAAGGAATACGGGATCACCAAGGCCGCCGAGGCGATGCTGCCGTTCGTGGCGCTGGTGGGAACTGTGGTCGGATCACTGGTGTGGGGCGTGCTGGCCGACCGCTATGGCCGCCGCGCCACCATTCTTCTGGCCGCCATCATGTTCATGGGCACGGCCATCTGCGGCGCCATGCCCTCGTTCGTCTGGAACCTCGTCATGTGCTTCATGATGGGGGCCTCGGCCGGCGGACTGATGCCGATCGCCTATACTCTCCTGGCCGAGACCATCCCTGCTCGCCACCGCGGCTGGGCGCTGGTGCTCGTGGGCGGCGTCGGCCTTGTCGGCGGCTATCTCGCGGCCAGCGGCGCCTCGAGCCTGCTGATCGGCCACTTCGGCTGGCGCATCCTGTGGTTCCTCAACCTGCCGACCGGCGCAATCCTCATCTTCCTCAAGCGCTTCGTCCCGGAATCGCCCAAGTTCCTGATCCTGCACGGCCGGCGCGAGGAGGCCAGGGCCGTTCTCGCCCGGTTCGGCTCGACCCTGCGCGACGTCGTGATCGGGGCCGGCGCCGCGCCGGCCCGGCATCAGGGCTTGCCGCTCGGCGTCTGGGGCGTCACCTGCGCCCTCACGGTGACCGGCCTGGCCTGGGGCCTGATCAATTTCGGCCTGCTGCTGTGGCTGCCGGCCGATCTGCAGGCCAAGGGCTACAGCGCCGCGGTCGCCAGCCACCTGATCGCCGTGTCCTCGTTCATAGCCCTCCCGACCGTAGGCGTCGCGGCCCTGATCTACAGCCGGTGGAGCACCAAGGGCGCGCTGATCGCCATGCTGATCGTTTCGGCGCTCGGCCTCGCCGGAATCCTGCGGCTGGAGACCGGCGCGCACACCGGCCTGTTCGCCACACCGGTGCTGCCGATCGCACTCCTGATCGTCGGCGCCAACGGGGTGATCGCGGTGCTGCTACCCTATTCGGCGGAGACCTATCCCCTGCATGTGCGCGGCCGCGGTTCAGGCTGGGTGGCCAGCGCCAGCAAGGCGGGCGGCCTGATCGCCCAGGGCCTCAGCCTCGCCGCCCTGGCCCCGCCGCTCGGCGTCGCCGCCTGGATGATCGCCGCGCCTGTGGCGGCCTCGGCCGTGCTCGTGGGCGTGTTCGGCCGAGAGACCCGCGGGCGAGCCCTGGCGGATACTGGCGCAGACGGCCTCGAAGTCCTGGAGACCGCCTAGATCTTTACGATCCAGCCGCGCCGATAGAGATAGCCCACCGGCAGCCATATGGCGGCGATGAAGGCCGCGACCGGGACCAGCGAGGCCGCTTCGGGCGGCAGGATGCGCGCGCCCTGAGCGAAAAGCCATCGCGCCGCCTCGGCCTCCAGCACGATCGAGGCCAGCTCGTGCAGCACATAGGCGAAGATGGCGTTGACCCCGAAGGCCAGGACAAAGCCCGCGCCCCAGACGCGCCAGCCTTTCAGGTCGAAGGCCGCGTAGAGTCCGGCCAGCGCCAGCAGCGCCGGCCCGCTGGAGAGCAGCACATAGCTCGAGGTCCAGAGCGCCTTGACTGGCGGGAAGACCAGGCCCCAGGCCAGGCCGGCGAGGGTCAGGGCTGCGCCGGCGGCGGCGAGGCCTATCACGGTCGTGCTCGTACGCCCCTTGGCCAGCAGCCACTCGCCGGCGGCGACGCCGATCAGCGCCTGGGCGATACTCGGAACGACGCCTAGCAGGCCCTCCGGATCATAGCCGTGCGGCCCGGTGCGATAGGCGTGGACGCCGAGGAAAGCCCGCTCGGTCCAGGAGACGAAATTGGCGCCGACCGCGTTGAGGTCCGTCGGGATCCCATCCGGACAAGGCAGGAGGGTCAAAGGCCAATAGGCCAGCAGCAGGATCGCGGCGAGCACAAGGCGCGCCCGTGGCGCGGCGTAGAGGTAGATCAGGGCCGTGGCGAAGAAGGTCAGGCCGATCCGCTGCAGCACGCCGAAGGCGCGCCAGTGGTTGTGGTCAAAATCCGCCAGCCAGTAGATGTTGCTGATCAGCAGGCCGAAGGCGATCAGGCGCAGCGATCGCAGGCCGACCTGACCGATCATTCCTGCCGAAGCTTCGCCCGTCGCCTTGACTGGCGCCATCGAGGCCGCGATCGACACCCCGACCATGATGATAAAGGCCGGAAACACCGCGTCCGCAGCTGTATAGCCGGCCCAGGCCGAGTGCAGCAGCACAGGATAGGCCGGAAATCCGCCCAGGGATTGGAGGTAAGCCGCAGAATTGACCAGGATCATGCCGATCACGGTCAGGCCGCGCAAAAGATCCAGGGATAGAAGCCGTCCGCTCTGGCCTTGCGCCAACTTCGTTCTCCTCGCGGTTCGGTCCGAATCGGCTACGGCCTTACCCTGCCGGTTCAGTTCCGTCCGCCATGCGGTCTTCGCCGCGTTGAACCGGGCCTCCAGGGCGCCTAGCTTGGACGTGTCCAGCGGCGGCGCGGCGACCAAAGCGTGTCATAGATCGTCGGTATCAGACTTAGCCGTCATCCCGGCCCATGTAAACCAATTACGAACCAATTCGAATATTGGTATGACAATGGTAGGCCGGTGTGGCATAACCCATCCCGCATCGCTTCGGCGGCGCGAACGAACAGGAACCTAGAGCCTTGGCGTCGTTTACCGATATCATCGGCCCGCTGGACGAACAGAGCCGCGCGCCGCTCTATCAGCAACTGCAGCGCGCCCTGCGCGACGCCATCGCCGACAAGCGCCTGGCCCCCGACGAAGCCCTGCCCCCCGAGCGCGACCTGGCCGAGGAATTCCAGATCTCGCGCATCACCGTGCGCAAGGCCCTGGACGGGCTGGTCAATGACGGGCTTCTGACCCGCCGCCAGGGCGCCGGCACCTTTGTCGCCGCCCGGGTAGAGAAGAACTTCTCCAAGCTGTCCTCCTTCTCCGAGGACATGATCAGCCGCGGGCGCACGCCGCACAGCGTCTGGCTGAGCCGCTCCACGGGCGCGGTGACGCCGGAGGAGTCCATGACCCTGGGCCTGTCGCCCGGTACTCCCGTCTATCGCTTCAACCGCATCCGCTTCGCCGACGGGGCGCCCATGGCGCTGGAGTATTCCACCGTACCCGGCTTCTGCCTGCCCTCGCCTGAGGTGGTGGAAAGCTCGCTCTACGGCGCCCTGGAAAAGCACGGCGCGCGGCCGGTCCGCGCCCTTCAGCGCCTGCGCGCTGTGCTGTTCACGCCCGAGCAGGCCGAGATGATGGGCGTGCCGGACAAGTCCGCCGGGCTTTTGATCGAACGCCGCGGCTTCCTGAAGGACGGACGGCCGGTGGAGTTCACGCAATCCTATTACCGCGGCGACGCCTACGACTTCGTCGCCGAGCTGAATTCGCTCACTTCATAGGATCGCTTGTTGGAGATGGTTGCGTTGGTAAAGCCCAAGGTCCCGGCCCCGGAATCCACCCGCATGTTCGCCGAGGCGGCGGAAGCGGCCGGCGTGGTCCGCGCCCAGATCGACGCCAACGGAGCCGCGGTCCAAGCCCTGGCGGCCAGGCTTCGCAGCCTCAAGCCCCGCGCCGTGGCCACCATCGCCCGCGGCAGCTCCGACCACGCCTGCACCTTCGCCAAGTACCTGATCGAGACACGCCTGGGCCTGATGACCGCATCGGCCGCGCCCTCGGTCACCTCGCTCTATGACGGCAATGTCGGCATGGCCGGGGTGGTGTGCCTGGCCGTCTCGCAATCCGGCAAGAGCCCGGACCTCCTGCAAGCCGCCACCGCGGCCAAGGCCGCCGGCGGCTTCGTCGTCGCCCTGGTCAATGTCGAGGATTCGCCCCTGGCCGCCCTGGCCGACGCGGTCGTGCCGCTGCGCGCAGGACCCGAGCTGAGCGTCGCCGCCACCAAGTCCTATATCGCCGCCCTCAGCGCCATCACCCATCTGGTGGCCGCCTGGACCGAAGATGCGGGCCTGATGCAGGCGCTGAATAGCTTGCCGGAGCAGCTGGAAGCGGCCTGGGCCCAGGACTGGAGCGCCGGCGTCAAGGCGCTGAAGTCGGCCCACAACCTGTTCGTGATCGGCCGCGGCGTCGGCTTCGGCGTCGCCCAGGAGGCGGCCCTGAAGTTCAAGGAGACCTGCGGCCTGCACGCCGAGGCCTTCAGCGCCGCCGAAGTGCGCCACGGCCCCATGGCCCTGGTCGGCCCCGGCTTTCCGATCCTCGCCTTCGCTCAAAATGACGAATCCCTGGCCGGCGTCGATGAACTGCTGGCCGAGTTCGCCGGTCGCGGCGCCACGGTCCTTGCCGCCGGCGCCAGCCCCCAGGCCGGCGTCACCGCCCTGCCCTCGCCCGGCGCGGACGCGGCCATAGCCCCGATCGTGATGGTGCAGAGCTTCTACCGCATGGCCAACGCCCTCTCCGTCGCTCGTGGCTTCGACCCCGACCGCCCGCCGCACCTTAACAAGGTGACGGAGACGGTGTAGGCGGCTCGCCAGCCGGTTGCAGAGGCTGCAGCGATCTGTTGATCTGGGCCTTCGCGGCGATCACGGGAGGCCTGCATGGGCAAGGTGCTGACGCTAGTCCTGCTTGGCGGTCTGGCGCTTGCGCCCATCAGTCGGGCCGCCGAGCCGGGCCACGTGACCGGCATCGGCGGGATTTTCGTCAAGAGCAAGGACCCGAAGGCGCTGGCCGCTTGGTACCGTGATGTTTTGGGCGTCGAATTGGAACCCTGGGGCGGCGCTGTGCTGAAATATGACGCGCCCGGCCATCCGCCGGTCAGCGTCTGGAACGCGTTTCCCGGCTCGACCGACTATTTCGCCCCATCGAGCCAGCCTTTCATGATCGACCTTTCGGTCGACGACCTCGACGCCATGGCCGAACGCCTGAAACGCCACGGCGTCGCCATCCTGAAGCGCGACGACAACGAACCCAACGGCCGCTTTGCCTGGATCCTCGATCCCGACGGCGTGAAGATCGAACTGTGGGAGCCGAAGCGGAAGTGAGGCGAAGCAACGGCGCGCATCGCGCATAGCGACGCTCCGAAGCTTTGCTATCGCGCGAGTTTAGCTATTGTGCCGCTCAGGAAGGTGCGCGAGGACCCGCAATGACACGCCCACTAGGGCTGAATTCGCATGCAGCACTATGCAGCCTCTTGGCGGCCTGCGCAATTGTTGGAGCGAGTGTAGCCGTAGGCTTCCCGGCGCTGGCTGGCTCGCCCGAAGAAACTGCTTGCAACGGAGGGCCTAGCGTTACGCCAGAGCAGGAAATTGCGGCGTGTTCAACGATCATAGACTCTCGAAAGGGCGCAAGCGCAGCCTGGGCTTTCAACAACCGCGGCGTTAGCGAAGTTGAATTAAACCGCATAGAACAGGGAATATCAGATTTAAAAAAAGCAATTTCACTGATACCAGATTTCGCTGAAGCATACAATAATCTGGGGAAATCTCTAGAAGCCGACAGGAAATTCGACGATTCCATTAAAAACTACAACAATGCTTACTATATATTTCATCAAAAAGGCAATAGTTTAGATCAAGTTTACCATGTCCTTCTCGGTCGGGCCGAATCCTACCAGGCTCTCCAACAATTTGAACGCGCCATACAGGACTATGACGAGGCTGTCGCGATCGAACCCGGTCAACACAACGCGTACTTTGATCGTGGCGTAGCTCGCTATAGGCTAAAGGCTTTTGAAGCCGCCATCAGTGATTTTGACACTGCGATACGCTTAGGCTCGGATGAACGAGCTGTGATTGTAAAGGGCCTTGCCTTGAGAGATAGCGGCAAGATCGACGCCGCGATAGAAGCCTTTGATCGAGTGCTCAATTCAAAGCCGGATGCTGTGGACGCATTGGAGGATCGCTGTCTTACGAAAGTGATGCGCCAAGATCTGCTCAATGCTGCGTTGAAAGACTGCGATGACGCTGTACGTATTTCCTCGGGTGGGACCGAAGCCGTTCTCGATAGGGCGCTCGTCTACTACCGACTGAATCGCATAGACGACTCGATCAATGCAGTGAACGTGGTCATTCAATCTGAACCGCGCAATGGCCGGGCCTTGTTCCTTCGAGGCATGGCCCGGCGTCGGAAAGGTGAAATGGCTGAGGGAGGCGCCGATATTGCGTCGGCGGTAGCGATCAATCCCCGCATCCCAGCGGACGCCAAGCCCTTCGGCCTCGCTCCTTAGGGGCTGAATTTCTTCTGGAAATTGTTTGTAGTGGTAGGCCGGCTGGGAATCGAACCCAGGACCATTCGATTAAAAGTCGAATGCTCTACCGCTGAGCTACCGGCCCGCTAGCGGCGGACCCAGTTGGGCGCCCGAAAGCGGCGCGGACCATAGTCGGGCGCGCCTCCTGCGGCAAGGGCTCATGCGGTCCCGTGGCGTTCGTGGAAGGCTTTGCGGAAAGCTTCGAAGCGGCCCTCGGTGATGGCGGCGCGCATGGCGGCCATCAGGGCCTGGAAGAAAGCGATGTTGTGCCAGGACAGCAGCACCTGGCCCAGGATCTCCTCGGCCTTCACCAGGTGGTGCAGATAGGCCTTGGAATAGTCGCGGCTAGCGGGGCAGTCGCTGCCTGGGTCGAGCGGGGTGTAGTCTTCCGCAAAGCGCGCATTCTTCAGGGTGATCGGCCCTTCCCAGGTCCAGGCCTGGCCGTGGCGGCCGGAGCGGGTGGGCAGGACGCAGTCGAACATGTCGACGCCGCGGGCGACCGCCTCCACGAGATCGACCGGCTTGCCCACGCCCATCAGGTAGCGCGGCCGATCGGCGGGCAGGAGGCCCGGCGCATAGTCCAAGACCTCGCACATGGCCTCGTGCCCCTCGCCGACCGCCAAGCCGCCCAGGGCGTAGCCGTCGAAACCTATCTCGACCAGGCGCTCGGAGGATTCGCGGCGCAGGTCGGCGAAGGTCGAGCCCTGCTGGATGCCGAACAGGGCCTGGGTCTCGCGCTCGCCGAACGCCGCCTTGCAGCGGGCGCCCCAGCGGGCCGAGAGTCCCACTGCCTTGGCCGCCCGGCTGTGCTCCGCGGGCCAGGAGACGCATTCGTCGAGTTGCATGACGATGTCCGAGCCCAGGAGGTCGGCCTGGATCTCGATCGAGCGTTCGGGGCTGAGCTTGTGTTTGGAGCCGTCGATATGGCTCTGGAAGGTGACCGCCTCTTCCGTGACCTTGCTGATCTTGGACAGGGACATCACCTGGAAGCCGCCGGAATCGGTCAGGATCGGGCCGTCCCAGCGCATGAATCTGTGCAGACCGCCGAGCCTGTGGATGCGCTCGGCGGTCGGGCGCAGCATCAGGTGATAGGTGTTGCCCAGGATGATGTCGGCGCCGGTGGAGCGCACCTGGTCGACGGTCAGCGCCTTGACCGTGGCTGCGGTGCCCACCGGCATGAAGGCCGGTGTGCGTATCTCGCCGCGTGAGGTCGTGAGCGCGCCCGTGCGGGCGGCGCCGTCGGTCGCTTTGATCTGGAAAGGGAATGCCGCCATCAGGGGCGGCGGAATAGCAGGCTGGCGTCGCCGTAGGAATAGAAGCGATAGCCGCTGGCGATGGCGTGGGCGTAGGCCTCGCGCATCGTCTCCCGCCCAGCAAAGGCGCTGACCAGCATGAACAGGGTCGAGCGCGGCAGGTGGAAGTTGGTCATCAGCACGTCGGCGGCGCGGAAGCGATAGCCCGGGGTGATGAAGATCGCCGTCTCGGCTGCAAAGGGGCGGATGACACCGTCCTTACCCGTCGCGCTCTCAAGCAGGCGCAGCGAGGTCGTGCCGACGCAGACGATGCGGCCGCCGGCGGCGCGCGCCGCGTTCAGGGCCTCGGCGACATGGGCGGGCACCTCGCCATATTCGGCGTGCATGCGATGCTCGGCCACCACCTCGGTCTTGACCGGCAGAAAGGTGCCGGCGCCCACGTGCAGGGTGACGAAGTGCAGGCTGACGCCTTTGGCCTCCAACGCCGCCATCAGCCCCGGCGTGAAGTGCAGGCCGGCGGTGGGAGCCGCCACCGAGCCATCCAGCCGGGCGTAGACGGTCTGGTAGTCGGCCCGGTCGCGCTCGTCCTCGCCGCGCTTGGCGGCGATATAGGGCGGCAGGGGCATCTCGCCCCGCTCGGCTATGGCCATGTCGAGATCGGGGCCCGAGAGGTCGAAGGCCAGAGTGACCTCGCCGCCCTCGCCCTTGGCCTCCACCGTCGCGTCCAGCGCGCCCAGGAAACAGGCGCGGTCGCTGGTCTCGCCGAACCGCACCCGATCGCCGACCTTCAGCCGCTTGCCCGGCTTCATGAAGGCGGTCCAACGATGCGGCGCCTTGCGCTGATGCAGGGTCGCCTCGACCGCTACCACCGAGCCGTCGCGCTCGCGCGTTCCGTTCAGCCTAGCCGGGATCACCTTGGTGTCGTTGAACACCAGGGCGTCGCCGGGGCGCAGGAAGTCCGGCAGATCGCGGACGATGCGATCTTCCAGCCCGTCCCCCGGCCGCACCACGAGCAACCGCGCGCTGTCCCTCGGCTCGGCGGGCCTCAGCGCGATGCGGTCGTCAGGCAGCTCGAAATCGAAGTCGGAGACCAGCAAGACGGCGGCTAGACGTCCGACGCCACCCGGGCGGTGACGATCTTGCCTGGGGTGCGCGGCGGCTCGCCCTTGGGCAGGGCGTCGACGTTCTCCATGCCTTGGCTGACCACGCCCCAGACCGTGTACTGGTTGTCCAGGAAGGTGGCGTCGTCGAAGCAGATGAAGAACTGGCTGTTGGCCGAGTGCGGGTCGTTGGTGCGGGCCATGGAGCACACCCCGCGCAGGTGCGGCTCCTTGGAGAACTCCGCCTTGAGGTCCGGCTTGTCGGAGCCGCCGCGGCCGGTCCCGGTCGGATCACCGCCCTGGGCCATGAAGCCGGGGATCACCCGATGGAACACCACGCCATCATAGAAGCCTTCGCGGGCCAGCTCCTTGATGCGCTCGACATGGCCCGGCGCTAGGTCAGGACGCAGGTCGATCACCACCGGGCCGGTGTCGAGGGTCAGGATCAGGGTGTTTTCGGGATCGGCGGCCATGGCTCACTTCTTCTCAGATGGCAATTCGGCGCTCCTTTTAGCCCCTGCCGCGGCCCGCGTAACCCCCAGCCGACGCATTCCAATATTCGCGCAAAATTCCCGCCTGCGTCACTTCGACCGCCGATTGGGCTTTAAAGACGCCGAGTCGAGGCCTAGATTCGGAGTCCCTGTTCAACAGCTGAAAGGAGGTGATCCAGTGTCTCAATGTCATCACGCGGAGTCGCTGGTAAACTCCGTTAAGGATCAAACCCTTAGCTGAGACGTCGGCCACTTCGCTGACATTGTCGAGCGTCGCGGTGGGCCCGGCCCGCCGTGGCGTTCTTCAAACGACAAGGCCCCCCACGGGGCCTTTTTCGTTTTCAGGGCCGGGATTCGGCTTCGGGCCCGCTCTGCGGCAAGGCCAGCCGCGCCGCCAGGCAGACGAACAGCACCCAGCGCAGGTCGTTATAGACCACCGCCACGCTCTCGCTGAGGCTGATCAGGCTGTAGACCATCAGGAACGGGAAGGCGAGAAGCGCGCCGCGGCTGGTGAACACCGCCCAGACCGCTCGCCCCAGCGCCATGCAGTAGTAGGCCGCCCAGGTCCAGAGGCCGACGAGGCCCAGGCCCAGCCATTGCTCCAGCCAGCTGTTGTGCGCGTGGTGAGCGACGAAGCCGGCCTCCTTGGTGATCTTGGCCAGCGGCCCCCAATTGCCGGTCTCGTTCCACACCGCGCCATAGCCATAGCCCAGCACGGGCCTCAGGCGAATCTGGCGCATGATGCCGGCCCAGATCCTCGTGCGGCCGGTCAGTGTGGCGTCCTTGCCCAGCAGGGCCAGGAATACGTCCGGCGCCAGCCACAGCGCTGCGCCCAGGGTGACCGCCAGCAGCACCGCGCCGTAGACAGCGACCACTGTCACCGCGCCGCCGCGCCGGGCCAGAAGCACGAACCCCATCATGCCGAGCCCCAGGAACAGGGCCAGCAACGAGGTCTTAGAAGTCGACAGCAGGATCAGGGCGAGGCCGACCGCGGCCATCAGTCCCCAGAGCAGGGCGCGCCGCGGCGCGAACAGCGCTGCAGCGCCGAAGAACAGGACGGCGAAGGTCATCACCGCGCCGAACGTGTTCTTCTCGTCCCAAAGGCCGCGCCAGGCGCCGGGGAACAGCACCGCCATGCGTCCGACCGAGGGGATGAAAAGGCCTGCAATCAATGAGGCCAAAGCCAGGATCGCGAAGGCGGTCGCTAGCACCTCCGCCAGCCGCGCCCAGCGCCATCGGGCGCCCAGCACCACCCCGCTGAGCGTGGTGAAGGCCAGGGCGATCACCCGCCTTTGGGTCTGGTCCGGTTCGACCGACCAGGCGGTCGAGGCTGCGGCGACGCAGAGCAGCAGGATCAGGAACGGCTCGCGCAGCAGGACCCTGAGCACGTCGCGCCAGCACAGGGCCGCCAGCGCGATGGTCGCGCCATAGGCCGGGAAATAGAGGTTGCGCACGAGGTTCGAGCTGGCCGGATCGGTCTGCTCGCCGATCAGGGGCGAGACCCAGGCGCCGCTGTAGGTCAGCAGCACCAGCACCGAGAGGCCGAAGGCCAGCACCGTGCGCCATCGCGGCTGCGGCTCGGCGCGCAGGCCCGCTTCCTGCGGCGGCGGCCAGGCCACGGCTGGCGAGGTCATCTCAGCACCGCCTTCAGGAAGCCGGGCGGCTGCAGGCTGACGCGGTTGAAGACGATGCCGGCGCAGCGCCCGCCGGCGCCCTCGATCGCCGCCTTCAGGGCGAGCGCATCCCCGGCCTCCGCGCCGCCCTCGGCCAGCACCAGGACCGAGAAATCCATGAACGGCGCCACCAGCGGCCCGGTCTGGGCCCGGTCGAGAGCCGGAGCATCGACCACCACCAGTTCGGCGTTGCGCCGCAGGGCGTTCCAGTAGTCGGGCGCCTGGACGACCCCGACGCCCTGCCCGGCCTGCAACAGCTCGCGCCGGAACCGGGTCACCCAAAGCTTGGAGCCGCCGACCGGATGGGCGACCAGATAGCGGCTGTCGGCGACGACCCGGCCCTCGGCGTCGCGCGCCGGCGGCTGGACGGTGAAGAAGCAGGAGCCGTCCGGCGAAGCAGCGGCGGCGGCGCCCAACGGGCCGAAGCGCTCCGGCTCGGCGGCGATGGCGCGGTACTGGCCGGAGTCCGCGAAGTCGAGGTCCACTAGCCAGACCGCCCGGCGGGTTCGCTCGGCGGCGAAACGGGCGAACTCTCGCGCGACCGTCGAGGTCCCCTCCCCGCTGCGGGCGCCGATGAACTGGATCACCCGCGCCGGTCCGGGGGGCGGCGGCCCCAGCGAGGCCCAGAGCTGGGCCATCTCAGACGTCAGATCCACCATCACTCGAATCGCCGCACGCGGAGAAACTCAGTTTCTAGCATATCGGTCCCCAGCTCCCCGCAAGGGTCACTTGGCCGCAGCGGTGGCGAGGATCGGTAGGTCGAGGGTCCTGGAGGCCGAGGCGGCCGAGGGAAGGCCCGGGCGCAGGAATACCCGCACGAGGCCGGCGCAGACCGCGGTGAACGCGGCCATCAGGATCGCCAGCAGCATCACCGGGCGCTTGAGGCTCTTGCCTTGCACCGGCGGGGTAGCCCGCTGGACGATGCTGATATTGTCGTTGCTCTGCCGGGCGATGGCGGCGGCGGCCTGGCTCTGCTGCTCCTTGACGGTGAAGTCGCGGACATTGCTCTGCAGGACGTCGCGGTCGCGCGACAGGTCCTGATACTGCGGCTCCAGCTGGGCCAGGCGCAGCTGGCGCTCGGTGACCTGCTCGATCTGCTGCGCCAGGACGCGGGACGACTGCTGCAGGGCGGCGACCTCGGCGGCCATCTGCAGCCGGTCCGCCTGCACGGTCTGATAGACGGGATTCACGCCCATGCGGCGTGCGCCCTCGCCCTGCAGGCTGCCGTCGCCGATCCCCTTCTCCAGGGCGGCGATCTGGTTGTCCAGGTCCCGCACCGGCTGGGCGTCGGGGCGATAGCGGCTGAGCAGGGCGCCGCGCTGGACCTTCAGCTCGGTCAGCTTGTCCTGCGCCTGGTGATCGAGGTCGTGATAGAGCCCGACCTCGGGCGCGACCTGGCCCACCTGGGCGCTGAGGGCGGCGAGCCGGCCCTGCTTTTCCTTCAAGGACGCGTCGGCGGCGAACTTCTGCTGCTGCAGGCTGGCCTGAAGCTGGGCCAGCGAAGCCTTTTCCGCTTCGAAGTCGCCGATATTGTTGCTGCCGAGGAAGTTCTCATAGGCCTCATCGGCCTGGGCCAGCCGCGCCTCGAAGGTGCGGCGCTGGTCCTCCAGCGGCTGGGTCTGATCCAGGAGCACCGTGCGGCGGTAGCCGACATAGAGGTCGACCAGGGTGTTCAGGGTCTGGGCCGCCACCGCGGGGTCGGTGTGGGTGAAGCTGAGACGGACCACAGGCGCGCCGGGCGCGGTGTCGATCTTCAGCGACTTCTGCATCGCCCCAACGGCCTTGTCGATCGCCTCCTGGCGGGCGCCGGGCTCGGAGGAATTCGCCGCCCTGGCCAGGCTCGGATAGAGCGTGGCCAGGCCGATGCGGCCGATCACCAGCTGCTTCAGCTGCGGACTCGACAGGATCTCGACCTCGGACTGCACCACCTGGTCGTTTTCCGGCACCGCGCCGCGGGCGGCGTCGCCGACCGAGGGTTGGTAGACATATTCCTGGCCAAGCCGGACCAGGATGCTGGACTGCGCCGGATAGGCGGTCTTCAGCGTCAGGGCGAAGCCGACGCCCAGGACTGCGAGGCCCAGGAACACAGTCAGCATCAGCGGCCACTCGCGCCACAGAAGCGCGGCTATGTCGGCGGCGTCGTAGCGGACCCGCACCCGCACGGCATCGCCTGCGCGCGGAGGCGCGGCATAGGGCGTCTGCGATGGCCAGGCGGCGGAGGTCATGCGATTCCAGGCAGTATAGGCTCGGCCGGGAAGGTTGGCCTGCTGCGATTAAGCTCTGGTTACCCATACCGGCGAAAGGCGGCGGCCCGCATCGGCCCTGATCGAAACACCTGTCGCGCCCCCAGGGCCGAGCCGGTAGGGTCCACGGGGACGGCGATCGAACGGCTCAAGCTTGGCCGCCGGCTTCAGCGCGTGACGACTCAAGGCGGCCGCACCAGATGACCGAAGAAACGGAATCCGCCCGGGACGGGTCTTCCGATCGCGCCCCGCCCATCACCGGCATCGCGGGCTGGCGCGCGATACCGCGCGCCGTCTGGACGCTCGGCTTCGTCTCGATGTTCATGGACCTGTCGTCCGAGATGATCCATGCGCTCCTTCCGATCTTCATGGTCTCGACTCTGGGCGCCAGCGCGGCGCTGCTGGGCGTGATCGAAGGCATGGCGGAGGGGGCGACCTCGGTCACCAAGGTCTTCTCGGGCTGGCTCTCCGATCGCCTGGGCCATCGCAAGTGGCTGGCGGTGGCCGGCTATGGGCTGGCGGCGCTGACGAAACCGGTCTTTCCCCTCGCCCAAACCTGGAGCGCGGTCCTGGCGGCGCGCCTGGCGGACCGGGTGGGTAAGGGGCTGCGCGGGGCGCCGCGAGACGCCCTTGTCGCCGACATAACGCCCAGCGCGCTGCGAGGGGCCGCCTATGGCGTGCGCCAGGCGCTCGACACCGTCGGCGCAGTCGCCGGCCCGCTCGCGGCGATGGGCCTGATGCTGGCCCTGGCCGACATTCGCAAGGTGCTCGGATGGGCCGTGGCGCCGGCGATCATCTGCGTGTTGCTGCTAGTCTTCGGCGTCAAGGAGCCAGAGCGCGAGAGCTCCGGGCCGGCGCGCACGCCGATCCGCCTGGCCGAAGTCGCCGGCATGGGCCGCGCCTTCTGGGCGGTGCTGATCCTCGGCGTGATCATGACCTTCGCCCGGTTCAGCGAGGCCTTCCTGATTCTGCGGGCGATCGATGTCGGGCTGGCTGCGGCGCAGGCGCCGATCGTGATGGCGGCGATGAGCCTGGTCTATGCCCTGATTGCGGCGCCAGCCGGCCGCCTGTCGGATCGGAGGCCTCGCTGGCAGGTGCTGGCCGGCGGCCTCGTCGTCCTTGTCCTCGCTGATCTCGTCATCGCCGGCTTCCGCTCGCCGCTAGGCCTCATTGTGGGCGCGGGGCTATGGGGTGCGCACATGGGCCTGTCCCAGGGTCTGTTCTCAGCCCTCATCGCAGACACGGCCCCGGCGCGGTTGCGCGGCACGGGCTTCGGCGTCTTCAACCTCGCCACCGGCCTCGCGGTCATAGCGTCGAGTTCGCTCGCCGGCGAACTGTGGCAACACGTCGGCCCTTCGGCCACCTTCCTCGCCGGGGCCGGGTTCGCCGGCCTGGCAGTCCTCGGTCTGACCGGGCTTCGGGGAAGGCTCGATGGCCGGGCGAGCCCATGAACCGATGACTTTGGCGACCGCCCTTAACCGGAAATTACCCCTTCTCCTTAACACTGGCTTCAGTGTCCAAGAGGATCCGAAGCTCGCCTTCGCCATGGCTTTCAATCGCTTCCATCGCCCTCGCCTGCTCGGTCTCGCAGCCGGCGTCGCCGCCTGCACGCTGGCCGCCTGCGACACGGTCGAGAAGGCGCGGCCGGACGTGTTCGCCACTTCGCCGCATCCTTCGGCGAACTTCCCGAACATCGCCTACGCCACCTGGAGCACGGCCGAGCCGCCCTATCGGCTCTATCCCGGCGACGAGGTCGAGGTCACGGTTCCCTCCGCTCCGGAGCTTTCCAAGACGGTTACGGTGCAGCCCGACGGCCGCATCAGCCTGGCGCTCCTGCCGCCGGTCGAGGTGGCCGACCGCACCCTTGGTGATGTCGAGAACATCCTGGACCGCGCCTACGCCAGCCAGCTTTTGCAGCCCATGGTGACCGTCTCGGTCAAGGCGGCGCCCCTGAAGGTGTTTGTTGGCGGAGAGGTCGACAAGCCCGGCGTCTACGACATGCCCGGCGACATCAATGCGCTGCAGGCGGTGATCATGGCCGGTGGCTTCAAGACCGCGGCGAAGCGGACCGAGGTGGTGATCATCCGCCGCGGGCCCAACGGCCAGGCGATGATGCGGACCGCGAACCTGATGCGGGGTGTGAGCGATCCGGGGCTGACGGACGTTGTGCCGCTGCGACGGTTCGACGTGGTCTATGTTCCCCGCACGCGGATCGCCGAGGCGGGGATCTTCGTCCAGCAGTACTTCCGCGACATCAACCCGGTGCAGTTCGGCTTCAACTACACCGTCGGCCCGACCTATCTGGCAGGCACGGTCGCGAAATAAGACAGCAAATCAGTTCGGGGTCGGCGCGCGGGCGCCTGTCGCAGCCCGCGCCGAGATCAGATCAGCCGTGGGACAGCCATTCGCGCGCGGCGCGCTGGGCTTCGGCCACGTCCATCGGATCCATCTCCTGGCTGATCTCCTTGCGGTAGACCTTGGCCTCGACCGAACCGCGCATGGCGGCCAGGTTGAACAGCATGTGCGCGGAGACGTAGTCCAGGGGCGCGCCCCCTTGGCCGGTGGAATAGAGAAGGCCCATCCGGAACAGCTCGTCCCCGGTGGAATCGGCCTTCGGCAGCGGCAGACCAACAATGGCCGGCGGCGTTTGCTCAACGTACATTTTGTCAGCTCCCTCAAATTCGATGAGGGGAGCGGGCCGCCCGGTGTCCGGAGCGGTTTTCTCGCCCTCGAGAGCATTAGGCGTCCTCGTAGTTGAAAATATGATTAAGGCGTCCGTTAGCCATTCTTAACCTGGCCACATGCGCACTTTGGTCGCACCTGGGCTCGCGAATACTTCTTTAAGACAAGTTGTCGCATCGACGCCCAGCAAGTGTGCAGTGTGCGAATGATCCGACCTCCTGGCCAGGGATCGCCGCCCGGGCCGCGACGGGCTATGTAGGCTTGGAGTTCGATCGTTCAGCCTCGGTTCACCCGCAACGCGGCAGGGTGCCCGGCGAAGATCGGCGGAAAGGAGGCAGGATCTTGAAATCGTGGGTTCGCCTTGCCGCGATCGCGCTCCTGGCCCTGACGGCGCCGATCGCCGCGCGCGCCGAGCATGGCGATCACGGCGATCGCGAGCGGGGCGGCCAGCACCAACAGCAGCAGCAACAGCGCGAAGCGCCGCGCGGGCGTCAGGAATACGCCCCGCCGGGCGGTCGCGACCCAGAGCGCGGCGGCTACTATGTTCCGCCCTACGGCGGCCGGGGCCAACCGACCTATCAGCCCGCCCGGCCGCAATACTACCCCCCCGGCGGCGCCTATCCCACCTATCCCGGCTACCGCCCGCCCGCCTATGGTCCGCCGGGCTATGGCGCGCGCCCCTATGCCGTCCCTGGCTATGGCTCGCCACGCTATGCCCCCCCGGGCGCGGCCTACGGCCGCTGGCGACGCGGCCAGGTCCTGCCGCCCGCCTATCGCGGGGCGGTGGTCAGCGACTTCGGCCGCTACCACCTGCGCCGGCCGCCGCGTGGCTACTACTGGGTGCACGAGGGCGACGACTTCGTCCTCGTGGCGATGGGCACGGGCCTGATCTTCGATGTCATCTCCGGCGGGTATTGAGCCGATGCGGCCGGGCGACCGCGTCATCGGCCTGATCGGCGGCATGAGCTGGGAAAGCTCGGCGGAGTACTACCGCATCATCAACCAGGAAGCCCGGCGGCGGCTAGGCGAGGCCCATTCGGCGCGCAGCCTGATGTGGACTTTCGACTTCGCCGAGATCGAGGCCCTGCAGCACGCCGGCGCATGGGATCGCCTGACCGGGATGATGATCGAGGCGGCGCAACGGCTCGAGCGCGGCGGCGCCGGCCTGATCGTCATCTGCACCAACACCATGCACCGCATGGCCGACGAGGTGGCTGCGGCGACCGGCATCCCCCTGCTGCATATCGCCGATCCCACCGCGGCGGCGATCCGGGCCGCCGGCCTGACCCGCGTCGGCCTTCTGGGCACCGCCTTCACCATGGAGCAGGACTTCTACAAGGGCCGGCTGGCAAGAGAGCACGGGCTTGAGGTGCTGGTCCCTGATGACGACGACCGGGCGGTCGTCCATCGGGTCATCTATCATGAGCTGATCGCCGGGATCGTCCGCGAGGACTCGCGCGCGCTCTATCGCGAGGTGATCGCCCGGCTGGTCCAGCGCGGCGCCCAGGCGGTGATCCTGGGCTGCACCGAGATCATGCTGCTGGTGAAGCCGGAGGACAGCACGGTCCCCCTCTTCGACACCACCACCCTGCACGCCCTGGCGGCGGTGGACTGGGCGCTGGGACAGTAGCCCAGCGCCCGCTTCCGATCAGCGCGCTTTGAGGGCCTTGGCCCCGGCATAGACCGCCTGGTCGCCCAGTTCCTGCTCGATGCGCAGCAGTTGGTTGTACTTGGCGGTGCGGTCCGAGCGGGCCAGGGAGCCGGTCTTGATCTGGCCGCAGTTGGTGGCGACCGCGAGGTCGGCGATGGTCGCGTCCTCGGTCTCGCCCGAGCGGTGCGACATCACCGCGGTGTAGCCGGCGCGATGGGCCATATCGACCGCGTCCAGGGTCTCGGACAAGGTGCCGATCTGGTTGACCTTGACTAGGATCGAATTGGCGAGGCCCCGGCCGATGCCGTCCGACAGGCGAGCGGGGTTGGTGACGAACAGGTCGTCGCCGACCAGCTGGATCTTGCCGCCCAGCTTGTCGGTCAGCAGCTTCCAGCCCTCGAAATCGTCCTCGGCGCAGCCGTCCTCGATGGTCACGATCGGGAACTTGGCCACAAGGCCGGCCAGGTAGTCGACCATGCCGGCCTGATCGAGGGTCTTGCCCTCGCCTTCCAAGTGATAGCGGCCGTCCTTGAAGAACTCGGTCGAGGCCACGTCCAGGCCCAGCTGGAAGTCCTTGCCGGCCTTATAGCCGGCGCCCTCGCCCGCCTTGACGATGAACTCCAGCGCCGCCTCGGCTGAGGCCAGGTTGGGGGCGAAGCCGCCCTCGTCGCCGACATTGGTGTTGTGGCCGGCGGCCTTCAGCGCGCTCTTCAGGGCGTGGAAGATCTCCGCGCCCATGCGCAGGCCGTCTGAGAAGCTGTCCGCGCCCGTGGGCAGGATCATGAATTCCTGGATGTCGATCGGATTGTCGGCATGGGCGCCGCCGTTGATGATGTTCATCATCGGGGTCGGCAGCACGCGGGCCGAGACGCCGCCCACATAGCGGTAGAGCGGCAGATCCTTGGAGATGGCCGAGGCCTTAGCCGCCGCCAGCGAGACGCCCAGGATGGCGTTGGCGCCCAGGCGGCTCTTGTTCGGCGTGCCGTCGAGCTCGATCAGCAGGTTGTCCAGCCGGCGCTGGTCCTCGGCGTCCAGGCCGGACAGGGCGTCGAAGATCTCGCCATTGACCGCGGCCACCGCCTGCAGGACGCCCTTGCCGCCATAGCGGGACTTGTCGCCGTCGCGCTTCTCCACCGCCTCGTGAGCGCCGGTGGAGGCGCCCGAGGGGACCGCCGCGCGGCCGAAGGCGCCGTCGTCCAGCGTCACATCCACTTCCACGGTCGGATTGCCGCGGCTGTCCAGGATTTCGCGGGCGACGATGTCGACGATCTCGGTCATGAGCTTCCCCTGAAGGTGGCGCGCAAACGCGGCGCGGCGTGGGCTTACCTCAGGCGGGGCGCGCGGGAAAGCCGCTTGACTTCCGCCGGGGGGCGCAGCCATGCCCGAAACGAGCCTGGAGGAGCCCCAACCGATGTTGCTGGTCGAAAAGTCGGACGGCGTCGCCGTCGTCACCCTGAACCGGCCCGAGGCCATGAACGCCATGTCCAAGGCCCTGCGCGCAGCCCTTGCCGAGGCGTTCGTGGCGCTGGAGAAGGACCCGGAGGTGCGGGTGGCGATCCTCACCGGCGCGGGCGACAGGGCCTTCACCGCCGGCCTCGACCTGAAGGAGCTGGGTTCGGATCCAGGCGGCCTTGGCGCCGCCAACGCCACCGAGGCGGTCGCCAATCCGGTCAAGGCGATCGAGGGCTTTTCCAAGCCGGTGATCGGGGCGATCAACGGCGTGGCGATCACCGGCGGCTTCGAGGTGGCCCTGGCCTGTGACGTGCTGATCGCCTCAACCCGCGCCCGCTTCGCCGACACCCATGCCCGGGTCGGCATCACCCCGGGCTGGGGCCTGTCGCAGAAGCTGTCGCGGGCGATCGGGATCTATCGCGCCAAGGAGCTGTCGCTATCCGGCAACTTCCTCGACGCCGAAACCGCCTGCGCCTGGGGCCTGGTCAACCGGGTTGTGCCGCCGGAGGAGCTGATGCCCGCCGCGCTGAAGCTGGCCGCCGACATGGCGACCATCCCGCCGGAGATGGCGGCGTTCTACAAGCGGATGATCAATGACGGTTTCGGCCTGCCCTTCGGCCAGGCGATGGCGCTGGAGCACGAGCGTTCCAGTCGGTGGAACGCCGGGATCACGCCAGAGATCGTGGAAACGAACCGCCAGGCGGTGCTGGCGCGGGGGCGCACGCAATAGGCGGCGCGAAAGCCCTTCCCCCGATCGAAGGGGGAAGGGTCTTGCGAAGACCTCAGTCTTCCTTTTGCGTCAGAACCTGGCGGCCCTTGTACATGCCGGTCTTCAGGTCGACGTGGTGCGGACGACGCAGTTCGCCGGTTTCCTTGTCTTCGATATAGGAATTGGCGCCCAGGGCGTGGTGCGAGCGGCGCATGCCGGCGCGCGAGGGAGAGACTTTGCGTTTAGGAACGGCCATCGGAGAGATCCCACCGGCATGAAAATGGAGACGGCGGCCCGGGTGAACGCCTAGGCCGCCGACGTGAGCGCGGGTGTATGCCTCAAACCGCCCAAGGATTCAAGGCCCGCGCGGAGCCGTCCTCAGCTTGGCCGGCGCAACGTTGCGCCAGGCCATTTCGATCAGCGTCCGCATCAAGTCCATATCGACCTTTTCATGCCAGACGAAGGTCGAACCCTTGCGGCCCCAATAGCCGGGGACCGGCTCGATCACGCCAGGGTGGCCGGCGGCCAGATTGGCCTGGTCCTCCGCATCCAGCTTGACCATGGCCCGGGGGCGATCCTGGTGCAGCGTGCAGAAGATCTTCCCGCAAACCCGGAACGAGGGCATGCCGTGATGGTCGGCCTCCTCCGCCTGCGGCTGGGCCAGGGCGATGCGGCGGATGTCGTCCTCGGTCATGGCTGAGCTCTCCGCACCAGGCGCCTCGGCGCAACGTGGGTCCAGGCCAGGCGCAGCAGATCGCCCAGCAGCGCCTCGTCCGCCTGCTCGGTCCAGACATAGGTCCAGCCGTGGTGCGCATAGAGCCGGGCCGGCCCGACCGCCTCGGGATGCCCCTCGATCATGTTCAGCTGGTCCTCGCGCTCGAGCTTGAGGGTGATGTGCGCGGTCTCGCGCGGGAACATGCAGAATATGCGCTTGTCGACGCGAAAGGACGGCGCGCGGCGATGCGTGTCCTCATAGGCCTCGGGCAGTCCGAGCGCGATGCGGCGGGCGTCCTCACGGGTGGACATGGGCGAGCCTCCCGCGCGGGATGCTAATCCAACCCGTACCGGCGACCT
This sequence comes from Phenylobacterium montanum, assembly GCF_018135625.1. Lineage (NCBI taxonomy): Bacteria > Pseudomonadati > Pseudomonadota > Alphaproteobacteria > Caulobacterales > Caulobacteraceae > Poindextera > Poindextera montana. The sequence goes on along the minus strand of NZ_CP073078.1, from coordinate 246,377 downwards.
AGACCAGCCGGCTTTGAACCTTGGCGGCGCCGATGAAGCTGGCGAACAGGGGATGGGGCGCGAAGGGGCGGCTCTTCAGTTCCGGGTGATACTGCACGCCGACGAACCAGGGATGATCGTCGCGCTCGCAGGTCTCGGGCAGCACCCCGTCCGGCGACATGCCGCGGAACATCAGGCCGGTGGCCTCGATCCGCTCCTTGTAGGCGATATTGACCTCGTAGCGGTGCCGGTGGCGTTCGCTGATGGTGGGTGAGCCGTAGATTTCCTCGATCTTGGAGCCGGGCTTAAGAATCGCCTCATAGGCGCCCAGCCGCATGGTGCCGCCCAGATCGTCACCCTCGGTGCGGATCTCGCGGGTGTTGCCTTTGACCCACTCGGTCATCAGGCCGACAATAGGCTCCGGCGTCGGGCCGAACTCGGTCGACGAGGCTTTTTCGATCCCCGCTAGGTTCCGAGCCGCCTCGACCATGGCCATCTGCATGCCGAAGCAGATGCCGAAATAGGGCACGGCGTGCTCGCGGGCGAAGGTGACCGCGCGGATCATGCCGTCCGCGCCGCGCTGGCCGAAGGCGCCCGGCACCAGCACCCCGTCCGCGTTCTCCAGCCGCTCGGCGGCGGCCTGGGGGTCTTTCTCAAGTTGCTCGGACTCGACCCAGTCGATCTTGACCCCGACGTTGTTGGCCACGCCGCCGTGCACCAGGGCCTCGATCAGCGACTTGTAGGCGTCCTTCAGCACCGTGTACTTGCCCACGACGGCGATGTTCACCTCGCCGTCCGGATGGGCGATGCGCTCGCAGATGCCTTCCCAGCGCGACAGATCGGGCGCCGGCGCGTCGCTCATGCCGAACACGGCGAGCACCTCGGCGTCCAGGCCCTCGCGGTGATAGTCGAGCGGCACCTTGTAGATGGACTCCGAGTCCATCGCCTGGATCACCGCGCTTTCGCGCACGTTGCAGAACAGGCCGATCTTGCGCTTCTCGCCAGCCGGAATCTCCTGCTCGCAGCGGCAGAGCAGGATGTCGGGCTGGATGCCGATCGAGCGCAGCTCCTTGACCGAGTGCTGGGTCGGCTTGGTCTTCATTTCCCCGGCCGTCTTGATGAACGGCAGGAGGGTCAGGTGCACGAAGCAGGAGTGGCCGCGCGGCAGCTCCTGGCCCAGCTGGCGGATAGCCTCGAAGAACGGCAGGCCCTCGATGTCGCCCACCGTGCCGCCGATCTCGACCAGCACGAAGTCGACGTCCGATCCGTCCTCGGCCTTGGCCTCGGAGAGGACGAACTTCTTGATCTCGTCGGTGACGTGCGGGATCACCTGCACCGTGGCGCCCAGATAGTCGCCCCGCCGCTCCTTCTCCAGGATGGTCTGGTAGATGCGACCGGTGGTGATGTTGTCGCCCTTGGTGGCCGACACGCCGGTGAAGCGCTCGTAGTGGCCGAGGTCGAGGTCGGTCTCGGCCCCGTCATCCGTCACGAACACCTCGCCGTGCTGATAGGGGCTCATCGTCCCCGGATCGACATTGAGATAGGGATCGAGCTTGCGCAGGCGGACCTTGTAGCCGCGTGCCTGCAGAAGCGCGCCAAGGGCGGCGGACGCGAGACCTTTTCCCAACGAGGAAACCACGCCGCCGGTGATGAAGATGTACCGGGCCATGGGCGGTCAGATTACCCCTGATTCGCGGGCATGACTCAGGCCTTCGCCTGGGGTGCGATGAATTTTCACAGCGATGTACTGACCAGGTTACTGGGCGGGCTTCTTGGCCGGCTCGGCCTTGCCCGCTGGGGTGACGACGGTGTTGGGGCCGAACGGGTTCAGCGGGCTGGTCTGGGCCGGCGGCGGAGCCGCGGGCGCTGCGGCCGGAGCCGACGGCGCGGTGAAGCCGCCGACAGGCGGCGCCGACTGCGCGGGCTGGGCCGGAGCGGCCGGCTGGTTCAGCGTGCTCGGATTGGCCTGCAGCTTCAGTCGGTCGACCACCGAGGAGTGGGCGCGGTTGTGGCCGGAGATCAGGGTCATGGCCATGCACAGGCCAAAGAAGGTGAGCCCCAGAATCCAGGTAGTGCGGGTCAGGAAGTCCCCGGTGCCGCGAGCGGTCATGAACGCGCCCGGTCCGCCGCCGCTCATGCCCAGCGCCCCGCCTTCCGAGCGCTGCAAAAGGACCAGCGCCACCAGGGCGACGCAGACCACGATGATGACGCCGAGCAGGATGTTGAGAAGCATGGGGCCTTGCGGACAGCTGAAAGCGCGCCGGCGCGAAAGGAGCGCCGCCGCAACAAGCCGCGCGGTCTAGCACCATGGCCCCCGGAAGGCTAGAGGTCGCGACATGATCCTGCGCACCCCGCGCCTGACCTTGAGGCCCCTGGCGGCCGGCGACGCCGAGGCCCTGCACGGCCTGATGAGCGACGCCCTGGTGATGGCCTACTGGGACATCCGAGAGATCGACGACCTCGAACTGACCCGGATGATCCTTGAGGGCCAGATAAAGGCCGCGCAGGAGGGCGAGGCGATCCACTGGGCCATGGTCCGCGACGCCGACAGCGCCTTCATCGGTGTCTGCGACCTCTCCGACATCGATCCATGGCACAAGCGGGCCGAGATCGGCTTTCTGTCCGCCCGCTCGGTCTGGGGCGAAGGCTACACGCTGGAGGCCATGCAGGCGGTGCTGGACCACGCCGCCCAGCAACTGCACATCAAGAAGCTGGCTGCCCGCACCCACGTGGGCAATGTCCGCTCGGTGCGGCTTCTGCAACGGCTGGGCTTCGAGCAGGAGGGCGTCCTGCGCGGCCACATCGAGCGCGACGGCGAACGCCGGGACTGCCTGCTGTTCGGGCTGCTGCTCTAAGCCGCGCGCACGATCTGTAGGAAGTCCGCCGCTTTCAGCGAGGCGCCGCCGACCAGGGCTCCGCCGACCTCGTCCGCATGCAGGATCTCGGCGGCGTTGGCCGGCTTGACCGAGCCGCCGTAGAGGATCGCCACCCCCTTGCCCGCTTGGCCCAGCGCCTTGACCAGCGCGGCGCGGATCGCCTGATGCACCTCTTCGATCTGCGGCGTGGTGGGGGTAAGGCCCGTGCCGATGGCCCAGACCGGCTCATAAGCCACCGTCACCGGCGATCCGGCCAGGGCCGCGGGGACCGAACCGGCGATCTGGGCGTTGACCACCTCCAGCGCCCGGCCTGCCTCGCGCTCGGCCAAGGTCTCGCCGACGCAGATGATCGGCTCCAGGCCCGCCCGCCGGGCCGCCAGCGCCTTGGCCGCCACGATGGCGTCGGTTTCGCCGTGATAGGTGCGCCGCTCGGAGTGGCCGACGATGACCATCGCCGCCCCGGCCTCGGCCAGCATCTCGGCGCTGATGTCGCCGGTGAAGGCGCCGCTGACCTCGGCGTGACAGTCCTCGCCGCCGGCGATCACCGCCGTACCGACCACGGTTCGCGCCATGCGCTCGACCAGGGTGGCCGGCGCGCAGAGGGCGACGCGGGCCCGGGCAGGCTCTGCCTTCAGGGCCGCCGCCAGGGCAGAGGCCTCGGCCAGGTCGGCGCCAAGGCCGTTCATCTTCCAGTTTCCAGCGATCAGGTGCGTGGTCATCGTAGGTCCCCGTCTCGTTTTCGAGATCTAGGAAGCACGGCCTAGGTCATGGCGCCGGCCCTGTCCACGGCGCCAACGTAGCGTCAACCCTTGCCCCTGGGCGCGCCAGTCTCCTATATCGCTCGACCCGCTTCGCCGCGGGCGTCATTGCCCTCGAGGACTTCCGAACCATGCTCGCCGCCTTTCGCAACTTTGCGAAGTCCCCGTTCGCCGTCGTGCTGCTGAGCCTTCTCATCGTCAGCTTCGCCATCTGGGGCATCCGCGATGTGTTCCACGGGCGGATATCCAATGCGGTGGTCACCGCCGGCTCGCGCGAAGTGACGCCCGCAGAGTTCAAGCGCATGTTCAACCTGGGCCTGAAGCAGATCGAACAGCGCCAAGGCCAGCCGGTCTCGCTGCAGGACGCTGTTGCGGGCGGCTTCGACCAGCAGATATTGAACGACCTCTCGGGCGCCGAAGCCTTCGACGAATTCGTTCATCGCATGGGCGTGATCCCGGCCGACTCCCTGGTCGGCGACGCCATCGCCAAGCAGCCGGACTTTTTCAACAAGATCACCGGCCGGTTCGACAAGGACGCCTACCAGCGCACCCTGGCCGAAAACGACCTGACGCCGGACAAGTTCGAGACCATCGAACGAGACCAGATCGCCGAGAACCACCTGGCGGCCGGCATCGGCGCCGGCCTGCGCGCGCCAAAGACCTACGGCGCCATGGTCGCCGGCTATGAGTTCGAAAGCCGCAACCTGACCTTCTTCATGCTGTCGCCCGGCAATGTGGCCAAGCCCGAACCGCCGACCGACGCTCAACTGCAGGCCTTCCTGAACGCCCACGCCGCGGCCCTGAAGCTGCCCGAGCGTCGGGTGCTGTCGGTGGTGCGCTTCAGCGCCCAGGCCATGGCCGGGTCCATGCCGGCCGACCCGGCGGCGGTGGAAAAGCTGTACAACTTCCGCAAGGACACCGCCTCGACCCCCGAAAAGCGCTCGCTGGTCCAGATCCCGGTGAAGGATGCCGCCGCTGCTGCGGCGGTGGTCGCCAAGCTGAACCAGGGCCAGGACCCGGCGGCGGTGGCCAAGTCGATCAATGTTTCGCCGATCTCCTACCAGGAAACCGCCCAGAGCGGCGTCGCCGATCCCAAGGTGGCCGACGCCGCCTTTGCGATGAAGGCCGGTGAGGTCAAGGGCCCGATCCAGGGCGCGCTCGGCCTGGCGGTCGTCAAGGTGACGGACATCAAGCCAGCTCACCAGGCGACCCTGGAAGAGATGCGCCCGACCCTGGAAGCCCAGGTCAAGAAGGACGCCGCTGGCCAGAAGGTGTTCGACGCGGTGCAGAAGTACCAGGACTCCCACGCCAGTGGATCGAACCTCGCCGAAGCCGCCAAGGCGTCCGGTGGCGTGGTGATGCAGATCGGCCCGATCACCGCCGAAGGCATGAACCCCAGCGACGCCGGCGGCGCCCCCCCGCAGGGGCTGACGCCCAAGCTGCTGAGCGAGGCCTTCAAGCTGCCCCAAGGCGGCGAGACCGACATGGAGAACGAAGCCTCGGGCGAATACTTCGCCGTGCGGGTCGAAAAGGTGATCCCCCCCTCCGTGCCTGCCCTGGCCGAGATCAAGCCCCGCCTGATGCAGGCCTACATGATCGACCAGATCACCAGCCGCCTGCAGGCCAAGGCCGACGAAGCCCTGGCTCGGCTGAAGAAGGGCGAGACCATGGAGGCGATCGCCGCGTCCATGGGCGCTCAGGCGCAGCATGCCCAGGGCCTGACCCGCGCCACCCTGGGCCAGAACCGGGCGCTCGGCCCCGAAGCCGCCGGCAAGATCCTGGCCGCCAAGGCCGGCGAGACCTTCAGCACCCTGACCGCCCAGGCGATCATGGTCGCGCGGCTGGACAGCATCCAGGCCCCGCCCGCGGCCCAGATGGCGCCGCTGGTCCTGCGCGGCGAGCAGCCCTTGTCGCAGCAGCTCTTCGACGACATGGGCCAGCTGATGCGCTCGGCCGCGATCGCCAAGATCAAGCCGACCATCGACCAGGCCCGCGCCCGCGAAGCCCTGGGCCTTTCCGCCGACACCACCCCGGCCTCGTCCGGCAAGGGAACGCCCAAGTCGTGATGATCGCGCCGGACCTTGCTTCGTTTCGCCGGCTCTATGACAGCGGCGCGGCCCAGCTGGTCTGGACGCGGATCGTCGACGACCTGGAGACGCCGGTCTCCGCCTATCTGAAGATCGCCCACGGCAAGGCCAACGCCTTCCTGTTCGAGTCGGTCGAGGGCGGCGCCTGGCGTGGCCGCTATTCGGTGATCGCGCTGAAGCCGGACCTGATCTGGCGCTGCTATGGCGAACGGGCCGAGGTCTGTCAGGGCGATGATCTGGCCCACGGCCGCTTCCGCACCGAACCTGTCGGCGCGCTCGACTCCCTGCGCGACCTGGTGGCCCAGAACCGCATGGACCTGCCGGTGGGCCTGCCGCCCATGGCCGGCGGCCTGTTCGGCGCCATCGGCTACGATATGATCCGCCTGGTCGAGCGGCTGCCGGACGTCAACCCGGACGCCCTGGGCCTGCCCGACGGCCTGATGATCCGTCCCTCGGTGGTGGCGATCTTCGACTCCATCGGGCAGGAAATCGTGCTGACCACCACCGCCCGCCCCGGCAAGCAGTCGGCCGAAGCAGCCTACGCGGAAGCCTGCGCGCGGCTGGAGGCGGTGCTGGCGGACCTGCGCCGGCCCCTGCCCGCGGCGCCCGTGCGCGAGCCACACGCGCCCAAATCCTTCGCCTCCAAGGTCGACCGGGCCGCCTACGGCCAGATCGTCGAGAAGGCCAAGCGCTACATCGAGGCCGGCGACATCTTCCAGGTGGTGCCCAGCCACAGGTTCAGCGCCGACTTCGACCTGGACCCGTTCGCCCTCTACCGCTCCCTGCGGCGGCTGAACCCCTCGCCGTTCCTGTTCTACCTGAACTTCGAAGGCTTCCAGCTGGTGGGCTCCAGCCCCGAGATCCTGGTGCGGCTGCGCGACGGCAAGATCACCATCCGCCCGATCGCCGGCACCCGCCCCCGCGGCAAGACGCCCGAAGAAGACGCGCAGCTGGAAAAGGAACTGCTAGCCGACCCCAAGGAGCGGGCCGAGCACCTGATGCTGCTGGACCTGGGCCGCAACGACGTCGGCCGTGTGGCCATGCTGAGGCATGAAGGCGCCAACCAGCCGCAGACGCGCCAGAAGGGCCCCCGCGTCCGGGTCACAGAGAGCTTCACCATCGAGCGCTACAGCCACGTCATGCACATCGTCTCCAACGTCGAGGGCGACGCCCCCGAGGGCGTGGACCCGGTCGATGTGCTGATGGCCGCCCTGCCCGCCGGCACCCTCTCGGGCGCGCCCAAGGTGCGGGCGATGGAGATCATCGACGAGCTGGAAAGCGAAAAGCGCGGCCTGGGCTATGCCGGGGCGGTGGGCTATTTCGGCTGCGACGGCAGCATCGACACCTGCATCGTGCTGCGCACCGGCCTGGTCAAGGATGGAACCCTCTATGTCCAGGCGGGCGGCGGGGTGGTGGCCGACAGCGATCCGGACGCGGAATACGAAGAGACCCTGCACAAGTCGGCGGCGCTGAGGCGCGCGGCCGAAGAGGCCTGGCGGTTCGCTTAGGGCCTATTGCAGGCCCCGCACCGCCGGGGCGTGGGTCAGGTCGGGCGACGGCGCCATCACCGCGGCGGTGGCGAAGACCATCGAGGAGACGGCGAAAAACCCGGCGGCGGCCAGCACCGGCCACACCTTCTGGGGCGTCTCCTGATGGTGCAGATAGGCGCGCGCCCTGGCCATGGCCCTGGCGAAACGCTCGTCGGATTGGCGCGACTCGGATTCGGTCATGGCGGAAGTGTAGACGCCGGCCCTTGGCGCGAAAGAGCCGAGGCCCTATTACCCCCGGGGCAAGAGGTCGCGCCATGATCCTGGTTATCGATAACTACGACAGCTTCACCTACAACCTCGTTCACTATCTGAACGAGCTGGGCGCCGAGACCGAGGTCTGGCGCAACGACGCCCTGACCGTGCAACAAGCCCTGGCGCTGAAGCCCGAGGCCGTTCTGCTGTCACCCGGCCCCTGCACCCCCAACGAGGCCGGCATCTGCCTTCCCCTGCTGCGCGCCGCGCCCGAGGATTTGCCGATCCTGGGCGTGTGCCTGGGCCACCAGTCCATGGGTCAGGCCTATGGCGGCGAGGTGATCCGCGCCAAGAGCCTGATGCACGGCAAGACCAGCCCTATCCACCACGCCGACAAGGGCCTGTTCAAGGGCCTGCCGAACCCCTTCACCGCCACGCGCTACCACTCGCTGTCGATCAAGCGGGAGACGTTCCCGGCCGAGCTGGAGATCACCGCCTGGACCGACGACGGCGAGATCATGGGCCTGCAGCACAGGACCCGACCGGTGCACGGGGTGCAGTTCCACCCGGAATCCATCGCCACCGAAGGCGGCCATCAGCTGTTGTCGAACTTCCTCGACCTTGCCGGCGCCCGCCGCACGGCGATGGTCTGAAGGCGGCCGCATGATCGACAGCTTCAAGCCGCTCCTGGCCCTCCTGGCCGACGGCGGCACGCTTTCCGAGGAGAGCGCCGACGCCTTCTTCGCCGCGTGCCTGCGCGGCGAACCGACCCCGGCCCAGATCGGGGCTGCGGTCACCGCCATGCGCATGCGCGGCGAGACCGTGGGCGAAATCACCGCCTGCGCCAGGGCCATGCGCCGCTCGGCGGTGATGCTGGAACATCCCTACCAGGTGATCGACACCTGTGGCACCGGCGGCGACGGCCTGCACACCTACAACATCTCCACGGCCGCGGCCCTGATCGCCGCCGGGTGCGGGCTGAAGGTGGCCAAGCACGGCACCCGCGCCCTCTCCTCCCGCTCCGGCTCGTCGGACGTGCTGACGGCGATCGGAGTCAATATCGCCGCTGGGCTCGAGCAGCAGCGCCGGGCCCTGGACGAGGCCGGCATCTGCTTTCTGTTCGCCCCCGCCCACCACGGGGCCATGCGCCATGTGCTGCCGGTGCGGGCCGAGCTGGGTTTCCGCACCATCTTCAACCTCCTGGGGCCGCTGTCGAACCCGGCGGGCGCCCAGCGCCAGGTTCTAGGCGTGTATGATCTTCGCCTCGTCGATCCGCTGGCGCGCGTCCTGGGCGCCCTGGGCTCGGAGCGGGCCTGGGTGGTGCACGGCTCGGGCATGGACGAAATCACCACCACCGGCGAGACCAGCATCGCCGAGTGGCGCGACGGGCAGTTGCGTCATTTCACCGTAACGCCCGAGGCGGTCGGCCTGCAGCGCCGAGGTCTGGCCGAACTGCAGGGCGGCGATCCGGCCGAGAACGCCCAGGCGCTGCGCGACCTTTTGGCCGGCCAGAAGGGCGCCTATCGCGAGATCGCGGCCCTGGGCGCGGCGGCCGCCCTGGTGGTCTCGGAAAGGGCCGAGACCCTGCGCGAGGGGCTCGATATGGCCTCCGCCGCCATCGACGAGGGCAAGGCCCAGGCGGCGCTTGAGCGGCTGATCGAGGTGACCAACGCGGCATGAGCGACATCCTGGACCAGATCGCCGCCTACAAGCGCGTCGACGTCGCCGCCCGCAAGGCCGAGCGGCCCCAGGCCGGGGTCGAGATCCTGGCCGCCGAGGCCGATCCGCCGCGCGGCTTTCGCCGGGCGCTGGAAGCCGCCCACGCGCCCGGCCGGCTGGCCCTGATCGCCGAGATCAAGAAAGCCTCGCCGTCCAAGGGCTTGATCCGGGCCGATTTCGACCCCCTCAGCCTGGCCCGGGCCTATGCCGAAGGCGGGGCGGCCTGCCTGTCGGTGCTGACCGACGAGCCCAGCTTCCAGGGCGCCGACGCCTATCTGGTCGCCGCGCGCCAGGCCTGCACCCTGCCCGTCATCCGCAAGGACTTCCTGGTCGATCCCTGGCAAGTGGCCGAATCCCGCGCCCTGGGCGCCGACGCCATCCTGGTGATCCTTTCGATGGTCGATGACGCCCTGGCGGGCGAACTGATGGCCGAGGCGCGGCGGTTCGGCATGGACGCCCTGGTCGAGACCCATGACGAAGCCGAACTCGAACGCGCGGCTGCCCTCGGCGCGGACCTGATCGGCGTGAACAACCGGAACCTGCGGACCTTCGCCACCGATTTGTCTACGACGGAGCGCTTGGCCAGGATGGCGCCCAGCAACGCCTTGCTGGTTACGGAAAGCGGCATTTTTACACCGGCCGATGTCGCCAGACTAGAAGCAACCGGAGCGAGAGCTATGCTGGTGGGCGAAAGTCTGATGCGCCAATCCGACGTTGTCTTGGCCACGAAAACCTTGCTTTCCGGTAGCATTTAACGCGCTAAGTCTCGGCTATAACTCAATTTTTACATCCCCCGCAGCATTTTGCCTGTCCTTGGGAATTCCGCCTGGACTGGGTAGAAGCCTCGGCTCATTTTGACGGGGGATGCGGGGTCTATGGTCCCTGAAGCGACGCCGAAACATGTCGCTGACGCGCGCGCGATGGACCAGAAGCAACTCATGGCGAAGTATCGTCATGAGGCGGCGGAACATCGTCGCATCCTGTTCGGCCGCGGCTCGGGCATGGACCCGACCTGGCGCAACTTTCGTCAGTTCCTGGCCGATATGGGCCCCGCGCCGGACGCGGACCATCTGGTCACCCGCGTCACGCCCGGCGACCTGACCTACGCCCCCGGCAAGTGCGCCTGGATCCACCGCGACCGACAGCCGGCCCTGACGCAGGCGGCCAACGAGCCCGTGCCGGCCAAGACCTTCGGCCTCTGGGCCAGTGTGGGCGGCCAGCCGGTGGAATATGCCAGCCTCGCCAAGCGCCTGGGCGTGCCGTTCGAGGCCATGGCGGTGGCCCTGCGCAGCGGCCAATCGCCGGAAGAGCTGGTGCAGCAGGCCCACGTCGCCGAATCGCTGGTGAGCGGCTCGGCCGCCGACGCCAGCTGGCTGCCGCCCGAGCGTGAGCGGCGGGAGGCCTTCCTGACCGCCTATCGCATGTGGCACATGCAGGTTCATCCGCGCTACGCCGCAGCGGCCACGCCGGCCTTTCTCTACCTCTACAGCGCCCTTCCGGGGATGAAGAAGACCCGCGACGCCCTGATCTCGCTCGGCCTGTGGAACCCGCCGACCGAACAGGGCCGCCAGGCGCGCAGCGTGCACGACCTCTGGCGGCGCTATTGCGATTCGATGCTGAGGGTCGAAGGCGCGCGGGCCGAATTCTCCATCTACAAACAGTACTCCCTGACCGACGAACTCGACGAACTGTGGGCGCGCGTTCATCAGGCCGAGGAGCGATTCCGCGCCGGACCGCGGAGCTGAGGCGAATCTCTGCTAGAAATCTGGTGTGATTCCCCGCTGGCTGCGGCGCGCCAAGCTTGATCAGTGCTGTCAAGCCACTGAAATGCCAAAATTTTTCCAGCCCGCCAAACCAGCCCTCGCCGGTAACTTGACATTAACGAAGAACACCTAGAGAACATTCCTAGGGTTAGCGCTTTGTTCCTTAAGGATGGTTCTCACCATGCTCACGCGAAAGCAGCATGAACTGTTGATGTTCATCCATGAACGCATCAAGGAGACCGGAGTCTCTCCGTCCTTCGATGAGATGAAGGAGGCGCTGGATCTGGCGTCCAAGTCGGGCATCCACCGCCTGATCACCGCGCTGGAGGAACGAGGGTTCCTCAGGCGACTGGCGCACCGGGCGCGGGCGCTGGAGGTGGTCAAGCTGCCGCAGCAGGCCACGACCGCCGCTCCGCCGCAGGGTCGCCAAACCTTCAAGCCGCAGGTGGTGGAGGGCGACAGGGCTCCCGCCGCCCCGGCGCCGGACGCTCGGGAACTCTCGGTCCTCGGCCGCATCGCCGCCGGCACGCCGATCGACGCCATCCAGCACGAGCGCGACAAGCTGGTGGTGCCGGAATCCATGCTGGGCGCCGGCGAGCACTTTGTGCTCGAGGTCCAGGGCGACTCGATGATCAACGCCGGCATCTATGACGGCGACTATGTGGTGATCCGACGGGGCTCGACCGCCAATTCCGGCGAGATCGTCGTGGCCCTGGTCAAGGGCGAGGAAGCCACCCTGAAGCGCCTGCGCAAGAAGGGCGCCTCGATCGCGCTCGAAGCCGCCAACCCGGCCTACGAGACCCGCATCTTCGGCCCGGACCAGATCCAGGTGCAGGGCAAGCTGGTGGGCCTCATCCGCCGCTACCACTAAGGCCCGTCCAGGGCCTGGCTCCGCGCAGGGGCTGGGCCCAGACCAGGCGATAGCCCCCCGCCGCGTCGGCGAACACCTCTGCCGCTCCCCCGGCGGCGAAGTCGGCTTGGCGCAGCACCAGAACATGGCTGCAAGAGGCCGGCGCCTCCACATCGGCCCGCAGAACCAGGATATCCGCCGTACGGCACAGGGCGTCCAGCCGCTCCGGCTTCGGCTTGCGCACCGTCCACCAGGCGGCGATGGCCGGACGAACGCCGGGGTGCGGGGCGCAGGCCTGGCGGTCGCAGTCATAGGCCGTCGCCAGCGCCGCCTCGGGGCTGACCGGCAGGGTGAAGTTGCGCCGCTGGGCCCAGAGCTGGGTGGCGTAGCTGCGCTTGCCGGGTTTCAGCGCGATCTCTTCGCCGTGGGCGACGATGGCGGCGTCGGCGCCGTCAGACGCGATCCAGGCCACCGGCGGGGCGGGCCGCGGCCAGAAGGCGACGGCGAAGGCCAGGGGCAGGCCGACCCACCTCAGGCGCCCGCGCCAGAGGCACATGAAGACGATGCCGAGATAGGAGACCAGCAGCGCCGGGTCCGGCGCGCTCGGCCAGCCGCGGCCCGAACCCGGCAGGGTCGAGAACAGGTGCGCCAGCCAGACGATCGCCCTCGCCGCCCAGCCGGCGACGAACACCGGGCCATGCACCAGCGGCCCCGACAGCCCGAGGCTCTCGGCGGCGACCGACAGGGCCAGGGCCGGCATCATGGCCATGCTGGCGACGAAGTCGGCGCTGAGGTTGGCGAACAGGCCCCAGGTGGCGATGCGGTTGAAGTGCTGGATGGCGAAGGGGCTGGTGGCGGCGCCGGCGACGAAGCTGACCGTCAGCATGGCTGCGAGCCAGTCGCGCAGGGCCTGCGGCGCGGCCAGATACCAGGGCAGGCCTTTGGCCCGCTGCGGCCGCGGCCAGATCTCGGCCAGGGCCACCAGGGCGGCGGTGGCGCAGAACGACATCTCGAAGCCCGGCTGCACCACCACCTCGGGCTGCAGAACCAAGATCACCAGGGCGGCGATCGACAGCGAGTGCAGGCTGATGGCCCGCCGGCCGCAGAGGATGGCGATGAAGGCCACCGAGGCGGTGATGGCGGCCCGCCGCGCCGGCGGATGGGCGCCCGACAGGGCCAGATAGGCCAGCACGACCAGAAGCCCGCCGGCGGCGGCGACCTTCTTGCCCGAGACCCGCAGGGCCAGCCACGGCCAGGCGGCGACAGCCAAGCGCAGGGCGAAGAAGGCGAAGCCGCTGACGGCGGCCATGTGCAGGCCGGCAATGGCCAGCATGTGCGCCAGGCCCGAATAGCGCAGATCGTCGCGGCTCTCCGGATCCAGCCAGTCCTCGTGCCCCGTGGCCACGGTCACGGCCAGGCCCGCGGCCCCGCCATCGTCGTCGCCCAGCACCGCGTGCAGATCGTCGGCCAGGCGCTGGGCGATGCTCCAGCGGACCGCGTTCAACCCCATCACCACTCGCAGCCTCACGGGCGGCTCCGGTAAATCCACCAACTCCGGCGGCTTCATCGCCAGGCCCACCCCGCCCAGCCCCTCGAACCAGGCGTCGCGGGCGAAGTCGAAGGCGCCGGGCGCGGCCGGTCCCGGCGGCGGATCCAGCAGCGCCACCACCCGGATCGCCGACCCGGGGCCATAGGGCGCGCCCTGCGGCGAGACCAGGCGTACGCGCAGCGGCAACCGGCCCGGATCCATTCCGCCGATCGCCACCGGCGCGATCAGGAGCCTCTGACCCGTCTGGCTCGGCGTCGCGACATCGACCACGAAGCCTTCGATCGATGTCACCCCCAGCCCGGGCGGAACCACCTGCGCAGCGATCATGTCGCTGTGCAGCTTGGCGTCGGCCAACCCAGTCGCCGCCACCGCCAGCAGGCCGGCGAAAATCGCCGCCGCCCGGTTCGGAACCCAGCGCCGCACGGCGAAGGCCATCACGATCAACACCGCCGCCGCAACGGCCAGCGGCCACAGCGGCGGCTCCCGTTTCAGCCCCAGATAGACCGCCGCCCCGGCGCCGAACGCCACCGGCGTCCACAGGGCCGCGCGATCCGTCTGGGCCCGGACCTCCTCCGCCAGGCCGCGCCAGACATCACCGGCGCTAGGAAGGCGGCTCCAGGCCATGCTAAGACCCCGCGCCCACGCCCTGGCCGCCGCGCCGACGCCCGTCCGCGCGAGGCCGGGCCCACTCGCTGGAACCCCTATGTCCGCTTCGTCCTCCGACAGGCCCGTCGTCACCCGTATCGCCCCCTCCCCCACCGGGATGATGCATATTGGCACCGCCCGCACCGCGCTTTTCAACTGGCTATATGCACGCCACATGGGCGGCACGTTCCTGTTGAGGATCGAGGACACCGACCGCGAGCGCTCCACCGAGGCGGCGGTGCAGGTGATCTTCGACGGCCTCGACTGGCTGGGCCTGAAGCCGGACGCCCCGCCGGTGTTCCAGTTCGCCCGCGCCGACCGCCATCGCGAAGTGGTGATGGAGCTTCTGGCCCGCGGCGGCGCTTACCGCTGCTACATGACCGTGGAAGAAACCGAAGCCGCCCGCCAGGAGGCCCGCGCCGAGGGCCGCGCCATCCGCTCGCCCTGGCGCGACCGCGAGGAGCCGGGCAGCAACCAGCCGCACGTGATCCGCTTCAAGGCCCCGCTGGTGGGCGAGACCATCGTCCACGACCTGGTCAAGGGCGACGTGCGCTTCCAGAACAAGGAACTGGACGACCTCGTCCTGCTGCGCTCCGACGGCGCCCCGACCTACAATCTCGCCGTGGTGGTCGACGACCACGACATGGGCATCACCCACGTGATCCGCGGCGACGACCATCTCAGCAACGCTGCGCGCCAGTCGCTGATCTACGAAGCCATGGGCTGGGCCAAGCCGGCCTTCGCCCACCTGCCTCTGATCCACGGGCCGGACGGGGCCAAGCTGTCCAAGCGCCACGGCGCCCAGTCGGTGGTCGAGTTCGCCGAGATGGGCTACCTGCCCGAGGCCATGCGCAACTACCTGGCCCGGCTGGGCTGGGGCCACGGCGACGACGAGCTGTTCACCGACGCCCAGGCGATCGGCTGGTTCGATATCGTGGACGCGGTCTCTTCGCCCTCGCGCCTGGACTGGGCCAAGCTGAACTTCATCAACAACCATCACCTGCGCCTGGCCGATGTCGATCGCTTGGCGGGCCTGGTGCGCGAGGTGCACGAAGAGCGCGGCGTCCACATCGGCGCCGCGGCCCTCGAGGCCCTGATCCGCACCATCCCCCTGGTCCGCGACGGGGCCAAGACCATGGTGGAACTGGCCGATCTGACCCTGTTCGTGCTCAAACAGCGCCCGCTGGCGCTGGACGAAAAGACCGTCAAGCTTTTGACCGACGAGACCCGCGGCCGGTTGTCGCGGCTGCGCGACCATCTCGCCGGCCACGCGGACTGGACCGTTCCCGGCCTCGAAGCCGCCATCCGCGCCTTCGCCGAGGCCGAGGGCGTCGGCATTGGCAAGTTCGGCCAGGCCCTGCGCGGCGTCCTGTCCGGCGGGGCCGCGGCCCCTGACCTCGCCAGCAGCCTGACGGCGCTCACACGCGAGGAGAGCCTGGCCCGGATCGATGATGCTCTTTCGCAGTCGCAGCAGACGGTATAAGGCGTTTCGAACAGCCGTATGGCCGTTGGGGGCCCATTAGAGAAGAGGGTACTGGGGTTATGAATGACGCGACCGTTTCGCCCACCAAGGCGACCCTGACGCTCAACGGAAAAACCTACGATTTGCCGGTGCTTAAGGGCTCGACCGGCCCGGATGTGGTGGACGTACGCAAGCTCTATGGCGACGCCGACGTGTTCACCTTCGACCCCGGCTTCACCTCCACCGCCTCGTGCGAGAGCGCCATCACCTATATCGACGGCGACGCCGGCATTTTGCTGCACCGCGGCTATCCGATCGACGAGCTGGCGGAAAAGTCGACCTTCCTCGAGGTCTGCTACCTCCTGCTCAACGGCGAACTCCCCACGGCCGCCGAGTACGAGAAGTTCGAAACCACCATCACGCGGCACACCATGCTGCACGCCCAGTTCGACCGCTTCTTCTCGGGCTTCCGGTCGGACGCGCACCCGATGGCGATCATGACCGGCGCGGTCGGCGCCCTGTCGGCCTTCTATCACGACAGCATCAATGTCGATGATCCCAAGCAGCGCGAGATCTCGGCCCACCGGCTGATCGCCAAGATGCCGACCATCGCCGCCCGGGCGTTCAAATATTCGGTCGGGCAGCCGTTCGTCACCCCGCGCAACGAGCTCAGCTACGCCGAGAACTTCCTGCGCATGGCCTTCAGCGTGCCGGCCGAGGACTGGAAGCCGAACCCGGTGCTGACCCGGGCCATGGACCGGATCTTCATCCTGCACGCCGACCACGAGCAGAACGCCTCGACCTCGACCGTGCGCCTGGCCGGCTCGTCGGGCGCCAATCCGTTCGCCTGCATCGCCGCCGGCATCGCCTGCCTCTGGGGCCCCAGCCACGGCGGGGCCAACGAAGAGGCGCTGAACATGCTCAAGGAGATCGGCTCGGTCGACCGCATCCCCGAGTACGTCCAGGGCGTGAAGGACCGCAAGTACCGCCTGATGGGCTTCGGCCACCGCGTCTACAAGAACTACGACCCGCGCGCCAAGGTGATGCAGAAGACCTGCCACGAGGTCTTGGACGAGGTCGGCCACGGCGACGACCCGCTGCTGAAAGTCGCCATCGAGCTGGAAAAGATCGCCCTGAACGATCCCTTCTTCGTCGATCGCAAGCTCTATCCGAACATCGACTTCTATTCGGGCATCACCCTGCGCGCGATGGGCTTCCCGGCCGAGATGTTCACCGTGCTGTTCGCGCTCGCCCGCACCGTCGGCTGGATCAGCCAGTGGAAGGAGATGTTCGAAGATCCCTCCCGCAAGATCGGCCGCCCGCGCCAGCTCTACACCGGCCCGACCCAGCGCCCGTTCATCCCGATCGACAAGCGCGCCTGATCGGAGCCGCTCGAGCAGCGAGAATTGCGCCTCTCCATCTCACGATGGGGAGGCGTTTTCTTTTGCAGCACTAAAACCCTTCCGCCCTTGCGGGGGAAGGTGGCCCGCGCAGCGGGTCGGATGGGGGGGAACGCCACAGGACGGAGCCTGTCACAACGGCCCCCCGGTCCTATCGTCCCGCCCCACCCAATGCCATAACCACCCCATGCGCACCCACGCCGTCCGCCTAACGCCCGGAACCGACCTCCTGGCCGAGCTGCAGCGCTTCACTCACGCGCACGCCCTCCGCGCCGGCTGCATCCTCACCTGCGTCGGCAGCCTCTCCCACGCCCGCCTCAGAATGCCCGGCGCCATCGGCGAGCCCGAGACGTTCAAGACCTTCGCCGAGCCGATGGAGATCCTGTCCCTCAGCGGAACCCTGTGCCCGGACGGCCTGCACCTGCACATCACCCTCGCCCGCCATGACGGCGCCTGCATCGGCGGCCACCTGGTGGAAGGCTGCCTGATCCACACCACCGCCGAACTGGTGATCGGCGAGTTGACCGAGGTGGCGTTCACTAGGCCGGCAGACCCAGCCACGGGGTATGACGAGTTGAGCGTGGGGCCGCGGGCGGGCTGAATCGCCCAGCCTAGCCGAGCGAGCAGCCCCATGAACGGTAAGTTTGCGGCAGCGAGCCAGCGGGAAGAATCGACCCATGTCGGACTCAAGTTACGGCCAGGATAAAGGCACAGTTTTGCGAACTCTCCACAGACTATCGTGCCAGATTCCGATCCCCGCACCGACTAGCTGACAGCAGATCGCAGCCCAAAAAGCATCATATACCCACGTCTTGTGGAGCACATGTCCGATCTCTGCACCTCCCAAGAACGCGAGGCTAACAAGCGTAAAAAGTTGGGACAAGCTGGGGCGCTTCATCGGCAAATCATATGCTTCGACCACGTCCGCAGTTCACCCTCCTGAGCCTTTCGGTGGGTCTGCTTGTGCAAGGCCCACGACCCACCAGTGATCGCGCCGCCGCAACGTAGTACAGCGCCCCGCCATCAGCTGACCAAATCCCCAGCCCCTACCCGATGACCGGCTGCTGTTCCTTGCAGCACACCAGGGCGTCCGCGGCGATGCCGATGGCGTGGCCGCCGGCGGCGTTGACCTTGAGCTGGGCGGATCTGGCCGCGGACTCGGCGCTGGCGAAGTCCTGGCCCAGGACGATCTCGTAGCTGGGTTTCAGCCACCAGAAGATCCAATGCCAGAACGACCTGTGGCGGATCAGGACGTAGACGTCGTATTCCTTGCTGCCGGTGACCATCGGACCACCCCCGGTTCCGGCGCGACCTCGCCACGAGGCGCATCCCCGGAACGATGGCGCCAGGCTACCACAGTTGGGGGCGGGCCGCGCCGTCCGCCTATTTCAAGATCGCGATGATGTGCACGGGGTGCTTGCTGATATTCTTGACCGCGAACGGCTTTTCGCTGGCCGGGAAGATCCGGGCTTCGCCGGTCTTGAAGCGGACCACTTCCTTCTTGCCGTCGTCATAGTCGCGTTCGATCGAGCCGCCGACCACGACATAGATGGCCCGGGCGCCGCGCTTGACCGACGGGCTGGTGTCGCCCGGCTGGTAGATGATGTCCTGGACTTCCATGCCCTCGCCCTTGGCGAGACCCTTCTGCACCGGCTGCCCCGGGGTGGCCGCAGCGGGCGCGGCGGCCTTGTCCTGGGCGTGGGCCAGGATTGGGCTGGCCAGCAGTACGGCGGCCGCCAGCGGCGCGAACTGGAGTTTGATTTTCATAGGTCGTCCTCCCGTCTTGGCGGCGATCGCCGTCCAAGCCAGCCAGCCTACCATGCGGCCGCCGTGCGCCCTCCGCTCATTATTGATCGGCGATACGGTGACACGACACCCTGTCACCACACGACGGCCGCCCCTACCCCGCCCAGCCCCAGGCTCGGACCAGCCCGGCCATCGCGGCTTTCCAGGCCGGCGAGAAATAGAGCACCGAAACGAGCGCCTCGCCGCCCCACAGCACCCCGGCGCCGAGCATCACCGCGCGCATGACCCGTTTGTGCTTGATCAGGTCCCAGGCCAGCATGGCGATCAGGAGCAGCGCGGTGCCCCAGTAGTAGATCGCCCAGACCTGCAGCGGATTGGTGGGGGCCGCGCTGAAAACAAGGTTGGTGGCGATGCGCCCCGGGCCGACGTCGAACAGGGCCGCGGCCGCCAGGATCATCCAGCGGCTGTGATCGACGCGGTTCCGGCGCGTCAGGACCCCGGCGGTGGTGCAGACCGCAAAGGCGAAGATGTCCTGGAATTCCTCGCCCAGGAACTGGGGCGCATAGTCGGCGTGGCCGGCCTGCCGCGCCATGTCGACCATGGCGGCGACCGCCCCCATCGGAACCATCGCGGCCGCGACCGCGATCGTCCACCATCCCAGCCTGCGGTGCAGCCGGATATTGCCGGTCTCGGCGAAGAGGACCTGGGTCGAGACCAGGCCCAGCCAGGTCACGCTGAAGGCGCCGTGCAGGCCCAGGATGAACGGCGGCGCCGGCGCCTCGTGCAGGAACCGGGCGAAATCGGCCCCGAAGCCGAACAGCACCACGGCCCAGATGCTCAGGATCCAGACCAGCGTGATCTTGCGGTCGGCATGCGCCGGCAGAATGACAGTCGACATCGGTCCCCCCGGGCCGCCGCGAACTAGAGCGCGTTGGGCGAAAGTGTGAGCGGTTTCGCCCCAAAACGCGCTCTAACTTTTGAACTGGAGCCAGCTTAGGCAGGTTGTCGCGGGACGGTCCACAGCTTTCCCAGCCACCAGTACAGCCCCGCGGTGGTCATCCCGGCGAACGGAAACAGGGCGATCATGGGATCAGCCGCCCAGCGGACGAAGAACACCAGGAAGTTCTCAGTGGGCGGGCCAGAGTCGGGGCCGGAGCTCTTCCAGGCCATGGCCACCAGCGGCACGATGACCACAGCGCCCAGCACAAAGCCGAGCAGGCAGGCCCTCAGGCCAGTCATCCGCACCAGCCTGGAGAGCAGGAGCAGGCTGGGCAGAAAGAGAAACAGCGTAGCGCCATAGGCGACGACGCAGGCCGGGGCCATCAGCACAAGGAAGATCAGCAACGGGCCGCCTCTGGCGCCGTCGACATGGAAAACCGCCAGAATCGCAACGAAGATCGCCGACGTCAGCAGAGGCACCAGAAGAAGTGCGGGCCAACTGATCCTGGCGTCTTGCAGCGCCACGTCCCTATCCCCGCCTCGTCGCCCAGTGCAAATGCGTCTCCAGCCCTTGCGTGAAGCGGCCGCCGAACCGCTCGATCGCCTGGGCCAGGTCCGCCAGCAGCCGCTTTCGCTTCTCCGGCGCCAGCATCTGCACGTCGGAGAAAGTGGCCACCAGGCCGGGGAAGCTCTCCGCGTCGTGCTCCATGGCGTGGGCAAAGGCCGTGTGCTGCAGGGGGCCAAACATCCCCGAGGCCTCGAAGGTCTGCGCCAGCCAGCCGCCGGGCTTGTAGGCGGCGCCCGGGGCGTTCGAGGGCGCCCTGTCGAAGGCGGCCGAGAAGGCTGTGTCGAAGTCCGCGCGCAGCGGCTCGGGCACGGGCAGGTCGACATTGCCGAAGATGGCCAGCACCCCGCCGGGCGCCAAGAGGGACGCCGCCTTGGCGTAGCCGACCGCAGGATCGACCCAGTGCCAGGCCTGGGCGGCGCAGATCAGGTCGAAGCCGTCCGTATCGGGCGCCCAGGCTTCGAAGGTCCCCTGCACGAAGCGCACGTCTCCGCCCGCGCCGATGCGCGCCGCCGCCTGGGCCAGCATGTCCGGGCCCGGGTCCAGGGCGGTCACCTGCCAGCCGCCCGCCGCAAGGGCCTGGGTCGCCTTGCCGGTGCCGCAGCCCACCTCCAGCACCCGCCGCCCGGGCGCGACCGCCGCCAGGTCCTCGAACAGGGCGGCCGGATAGCCCGGCCGGCGCGCGTCGTAGTCGCCGGCGATGGCGTTGAAGGTGAACCTCTGCTCGACCACTCAATCCCCCTCGGCCAGCGGCAGGCCCGCCTCGCGCCAGGCCTTCATGCCCCCGTCCAGGGCCGAGGCGTGCATGAAGCCCAGGGTCCGCAGGGTCGACGCCGCCAGGGTGGAAATCCGGCCGAACTCGCAGCAGGTGACGATGCGCGCGGTCGGGTCCGGCAGGTCCTGGTTGACCCTCAGCTCCAGCTGGCCGCGCGGCAGGTGCTGGGCGCCCGGGATGTGCCCGGCCCGGAACGCCTCGCGCTCGCGCACGTCCAGCACGACAAAGCCCAGGTCGCCCTGCTCCACCCGGCGGGCCAGGTCGGTCATGGCGACGAACGGCACCGCCGCCGTGGCCTCCGCGAGAAGCTGAGCCACGGTCTTGCCGCCGCTCATATTGGTGCGCAGGGCCTCGGTCAGGTGGGTCGGGGCGCTGAGGTTGAGCTGGTTCATCATCTCGACGAACGCCGCCCGCTCGCGCTTCTGCAGCCGCGGATTGTCGGCGATTTCGGCCCCAATGGTCGAATGTGTGCGGCCCTTGTAGTCGTGGGCCGGATATACCAGCAGCGTCGGATCGAGCTTCAGCAGCCGCTCGAACAGGCTGTCATAGAGCTTGTTGGGGTCGCCGGTCGGCAGGTCGGTGCGACCGGTGCCGCCGATCAGCAGGGTGTCGCCGGTGAACACCCGATCCTCGCAGATCAGGGACATGGAATCGCGCGTGTGGCCAGGGGTGTGCAGGGCCTGGATCTTCAGGCCCCCGACCTGCAACAGCTCCCCGTCCTCCAGCCGCATGCGCACATAGGGAGCGGGGCTCAGGCGATGGCTGACCACCGGGATGTCCAGCCGCTCGGCCAGCTCGCGCGAGGCCGAGAAGTGGTCGGCGTGGGTGTGGCTGTCGATGGCGTAGCGTATGCGCAGGCCGTCCCGCGCCGCCAGGCCCAGATAGCGGTCGATCTGGGTCAGCTCCGGGTCGATCAGGGCCGCGATGCGCGTGCCCTCGCAGCCGATGAGATAGGACTGGCACCCGCCGGTCGCGACCTGTTCGAAGATCATGCCCGCCCCCAGGCTAATGGCAGCCGGCGCCGGAGCCGACCTCCGGGCGGCGCTGCGACCCATGTTATCCAAGCTCAGCGCTTCGCGCCACGCGAGTGTTCAGGCGCGGTGCGGCAACAGCCCCGCGACCACCTCGGCGGCGCGCTCGGACGGGTCCGGCCCGCCGCGCCCCATCCGCGCCAGGGCGGCGTTCTGGGCGGCGATCTGGCCCGCGCGGAAGGTGGGGTCGTCCAGACGCAGGGCCAGCGCCTTGGCCAGCTCAGGCCCGTTGCAGCGGCCCTGGATGAACTCCGGCGCCACGGGCTCGCCGGCGGCGATGTTGAGCAGGGTGATATAGGGCGTCCGGATCAGCCTCAGCGCGATGGCGTAGGTGATGTGGCCCAGCCGATAGCCCACCACCATCGGGCAGCCGGCCAGGGCCAGCTCGGTGGTCACCGTGCCGCTGCAGGCCAGGGCCACGGTCGCGGCCTTCATGGCGTCGTAGCGCGCCTCGTCGCCCTCCAGCACGTGCACGGGGAACGGCAGGGCCGCGGCGCGGGCGCGGACGGCCTCGGCGACGGTCGTGGCGGCGGGGATCACCACCTCCAGGCCGGGCCGCTGGGCCTTCAGCAGCCGTGCGGCCTCCTCGAACGGCGGCATCACCCGCTTGATCTCGGACGGGCGGCTGCCCGGCAGCATCAAGAGGACCTGGGCGTCCGGGGCCATGCCCAGGTTGCGGCGCAGGCGTTCGCCATCGGCGCCGGCGAAGTCCCGCGCCAGGGTCGGGTTGCCGACAAAGCTGGTCTTCAGCCCCTCGGCCTCGAAATAGGGCGCGTCGAAGGCGTGGATCGACATCAGGTGGTCGACCGTGGCCGCCAAGGTCCGCGCCCGCCCCGGCCGCGAGGCCCACACCTGGGGCCCGACATACTTCACCACCGGCAGGCCTGGCATGGCCTTCTTCAGCCGCTGGGCCACACGCAGGGTGAAGCCCCAGGAATCGATCAGGACGGCGATGTCCGGCTTATCCCGCATGGCCAGGGCGCAGGTCTCGTCGGCGCGCTTGACCACCCGCGGATAGGCCAGCAGGCCCTCCAATAGGCCGAGGATCGACAGGTCGCGGATGTCGAACGGGCTCTCGACCCCCTCGGCGGCCATCTTCTCCCCGCCGACGCCGACAAAGCGCACCTCGCCCAGCCGCGCCTTCAGCGCCCGGGCGAGGCCCGCGCCCAGGACGTCGCCGGACGCCTCGGCGGCGACCAGCATGATGCAGGGCGGGCGCGAACTCACCGGTCGGACTTGGGCGGCAGGCCGAATACGAAAAGGCCCAGCTCGTCCGCGGTCTGGATCACCGCGGGCCGGTCGACGACCAAGAGTGCGCCCGCCTCGCCGACTATGCCCGCCAGCCCGGCTCGTGCGGCCGCCACCACCGTGGCCGGGCCGATCGTCGGCAGGTCGATGCGCCGGTCCTGGATCGGCTTGGGCGCCTTGGCCAAGACGCCGGCGGGCGCGCCCGCGGCGCCGCGCAGGGCGGCCGGCAGCTGGGCGCAGCGGGCAAGCATGGCGTCGGTGCCCTCCTGCGCCTCAAGGGCCAGCACCACGCCCCGCGCGGCCACCGCCGCCTGTCCGATGTCGAGACCGCCGATGGCGCGGGCCGCGGTCATGGCCCGGTCGATGTCCAGCACATCGCCTTCCCGCGGGACCACGCGCCCCAGCGGGCCTTCGCCGAGCGTCAGGCCGGCCACCACCTGGTCGGCGCCCTCGACGACGAAGCCTTCCTTCTCAAACTCGCCGGCCAGGAAGCGCAGCAGGGCGTCGTCCCCATGCCGCGCCGCCGCGATCGCCCCCGGCAGGGCCGCCATGCCACGCAAGTCGGGCCTCAGGGTCGCAAAGTCGGGCCGCGGGACGTTGCCGGCGAAGCAGACCGCCTTGCAGCCCTGCCCCTTCAGCGCCTTGAAGGTGCGGCCCAGCTCGGCGACGCCGCTGTCATAGCCGTCCTCGCCCGCCAGGTCGGGATCGGCCATGCCCCTCAGGCGAACGACGAAGATCGGCCGGTCGGCGCCCTGGCAGGCCTTGATGATCTCACGCGGCAGGTCGCCGCCGCCGGCGATCAGGCCGAGCTTGGACATGGCTCAATCGTCCACGTGCGGCAGGCACAGGGGCCGGTTGGCGTCGGCGCGGATGAAGTCGATGATCTCCATCACCTGCTCCGAGCCGGCGAACACGCGCGCCACGTCGTCGATCCGCTCCTGCAGCGTGCCTTCGTCGGCGAACAGCAGGCGATAGGCGGCGCGCAGGTCGTTGATCACCTCGCGCGAGAACCCGCGGCGCTTCAGCCCCACCAGGTTCAGCCCTTCCAGGTGCGCGTGGTTGCCCCACACCGAGCCGTAGGGGATCACGTCCTTGGTCACCGCCGCCAGGCCGCCGATATAGGAGTGCGGTCCGACCCGGCTGAACTGGTGGATCGCCGCCAGGCCGCCGACGAACACGAACTTGTTGACGTGCACATGGCCGCCCAGGGTCGCGGCGTGGGCCAGCACCACGTTGTCGTCGACGATGCAGTCATGGGCCACGTGGCTCTGGCCCATGAACAGCCCGTCACTGCCCACCGTGGTGATCCCGCGCCCACCGGGCGTGCCGATGTGCATGGTGGCGTATTCGCGGATGATATTGCGGCTTCCGACCACCAGCTGGGTCGGCTCGCCCTTGTAGGCCAGGTGCTGGGGCGGCCCGCCCAGGCAGGCGAAGGCGTGGATCTCGCAGTCCTCGCCGATCTCGGTGTGCCCCTCGACCACCACGTGCTTCAAGAGGCGCGTGCGGGCGCCGATGCGGACGTTTTCGCCGACAATGCAGTACGGCCCGACCTCGGCATCTTCGGCGAGTTCGGCGCCGGCCGCGACGATCGCCGTCGCATGTATCTTGGCCATCAGGGGGTCTCCACAACCATAGCCGCGAACTCGGACTCGGCGGCGAGCTTGTCGCCGACCATGGCCCGGCCGCGGAACTTGAACACATTCCCCTTGTGCCGCACGACCTCGACGATCATGCGCAGCACCGCCCCCGGCCGCACCGGATAGCGGAAGCGGCAATTGTCCAGCGACATGAACAGGATGGTCTTGCCCTCGGTGTCCACGTCCAGAGACTTTGACATCAAGACCCCCCCGGTCTGGGCGATGGCCTCCAGGATCAGCACGCCCGGCATCACCGGGTTACCGGGAAAGTGGCCGGCGAAAAACGGCTCGTTGACGGTCACGCACTTGATCCCGACGATCGACTCGTTGGGCCGGTAGTCTTCCGCGCGATCGATCAGCAGGAAGGGATAGCGGTGCGGGATCCGGCGCAGGATCTCGGCGATGTCGATATCGGTCTGGGTCTCGGCCGGCGGCTGGTCATTCATGTTCGTTGCGTCCATCGCGGCTGCGTCCCTGGGCCAGCTTCGTCAGCGCGGCGACCTGACGGAACCATTGGCGGGCGGGCATGGCCGGGATACCGCCCCAGGCCTCACCGGCGGGAATGTCCCGCATCACCCCGCCCGAGGCCAGCACCGTGGCCCCCGCCCCGATGTTCACATGATCGGCGATTCCCGCCCGTCCCCCAAATCGGGCGCCGTCGCCGACCACGGTGCTGCCGGAAATCCCCGTATGGGCGGCGGCCAGGACGTTGCGGCCCAGGCGGCAGTTGTGGGCGATCTGCACCAGGTTATCGAGCTTGGTGTTCTCGCCGATCACCGTGTCGTCCCAGGCGCCGCGGTCGATGCAGCTGTTGACCCCGACGCTGACCCCGTCCTGCAGGATCACCCGGCCGAGCTGGGGAATGTCCACCGCCCCTTCGCGGCCGCCGGCGACGCCGAAGCCGGCCTCGCCGATCCGAGCGCCGGCCAGCAGGCGCACCCGATCGCCGATCAGGGCGAAACCGACCGTGACATTGGCCCCGATCTCACAATCGCGGCCGATCGTGACGCCGACGCCGATCACGCTGTTGGCGCCGATCCGGGTCCCGCGGCCGATATGGGCTTCGGGCCCGACGACCGCGCCGGGGGCCAGCAGAACCCCCTCCTCCAGCACCGCGCTCGGGTGCACGAAGCTGTCGCAGGGCGGAATCAGGCGGGCGCGGTGCAGGGCGTTGCAGGCCCGCACATAGGCGATCTGCGGTTCCGGGGTGACCAGGGCCACGCAGGCCTTGGGCAGGCGCTCGGCGTGCGCCGGGGCGACAAAGCAGGCGCCAGCGCGCGTAGCCCCAAGGGCCTCGGCGTAGCGGCGGTCAGCGAAGAAGGCGACCTCCTGCGATCCGGCGCGGTCCAGCGGCGCCACGCCCTCTATAGAGAGACCGGCCGCAGCCTCAGGGCATTCGGCGCCGACCGCCTTGGCGAGGTCGCCCAGCGCCAAAGGGCCGAGGGGTTCGAAGAAACGGAAATCCGGCATGGTTTGGCCCTCAATCTACGCCCGATCACGCGCCGGACGCGGCGGTGTTGGCAAGAGGCCATGGCGGCGCCAACAGTGGGAAAGCGGCGCCGAACGGACGGACCCGGCCTGAAAGACCGGGCCCGATCCGGACTTAGCGGGCCGGCGCCGCCTGGTTCTGCTCCAGGTGCTCGCGGTCGAACTGGAACTGGGTGATCTTGGCGTCCAGGCCCTGGATGACCGACTGGGTCAGGTCCATGGACGGGCTCGCGGCCATCACCGCGCCGGAATTGAACAGGATCGTGCAGTTGTGCGCGACGAAGGCTTGGCGGATGACCGGCATGGCCTCCTGCTCTTCCCGGCCGAGCGCCTTCTTCTGCGTCTCGTTGATTTCGGCTTCGCGCTGCTGAGCCTTCCGCTGCAGGGCGTTGTAGCGCAGGTTGATGGCGGCGCCTTGCTGCTCGAACTGGTCAGGCGGCAGAGTCGCTTTCTTGCCCTGCAGCGCGTTGGCGTCGGCCTGGAGGGTCTGCGCCTCGGCGTTCAGCTCGGTGTCGGACTGCGACTTCAGCTGATTCAGGCGCTGGACGACAAACTTGCCGACCGCGGATTCGAGAAGATAGCGCTCGTTGCTGAGCACGCACGCGCCGGGGATCGCAGGTCCGAACTGCAGGGCCGGCGCAGCCGCAGGCGCGGCGGCTGGAGCCGGTGCGGCGGCCTTTTTGGCGGCCTGGGCCGAGGCCTGGCCGGCCAGGGCGATTGTGCTCACGCACGCCAGCATAAGGGCGAGCTTGGATTGGGTCATGAAGTCTAGAACCTGGTTGAAGTGGAGAAACGGAAGTTTTCAGTCCGGTCGTAGGAAGCCTTCGACAGGACGTCGCTGAGGTCGATCCGGATCGGGCCGAGCGGCGATTTCCACCAGACGCTGATGCCCGCCGACGCCCGGAAAGCCAGGTTGTCCCTGATCCTGGGCTCGAGCGCGTGGGTGATCGGATCGCGCAGGTCGTGGGCGTCCAAAAGGCCAGCCGTACCAACGTCGGTGAAGAACGCGGTCCTGATCCCATACTGCTCGGGCAGGAAGTCGGGGAAGGTCTGCTCCAGCGAGGCGACCGCCTTGAACTTGCCGCCCAGGGCCTGGTTGTAGGCCGGGGTGGTGTCGCGCGGGCCGACGCCGGCGATCTGGAAGCCGCGGAAATCGTTGCCGCCGACATAGAAGCGGTCGTTGACCAGCACGTTCGAGCCGCCCCAGCCGCCGATATAGCCGGTGTTCAAGGTGGCGCTGAAGATCCAGTCCGGGGTGAAGCCGTGGTACCAGCCCCCCTTGGCCTCCGAGCGGACATACTTCACCGAGCCGCCCAGGCCGGCGAAGTCCTGCGAGAATTCGGTGAAGAAGCCGCGGGTCGGATTGAACGGATCGTTCCGGTGGTCCCAGCGCAGGGTGTAGCCCACCAGCGAGGTGATGGTGTGGCCGCGCTCGGCGCAGAGGATCGGCGAGACTGACGGCGGATTGCCGCAGAGGCTGGAATCCACCTGCACGTCGTCCGAGTGCAGATTGTAGCGCAGCTGCAGCGACGAATAGGACCCCACCGCAAAGCCCAGGCGCAGGGCGCCGCCGATCGAGGCGGTGTTGTAGCCGGCGTACTGGCTGAAGTCGTACTTGGTCACATAGAGATCCGAGCCGGCGCTGAGGTTGCGGCCCAGGAACCGTGGCTCGGTGAACGACACGCTGATCTGTTGGCGCAGCGAGCCGATCGAAGCCTCGGCGCGCAGATCCTGACCACGGCCGCGGAAGTCGCGCTCGGAGACGCCCAGGTCGAGCACCAGCTTGTCGATCGAGCTGTAGCCGGCGCTGAACGACAGCTCGCCGGTCGGCTGTTCGGTGACCTTGACCTGCAGGCCGGTGCGGTCCGGGGCGCTGCCCGGGATCTGGGTGATGTCGACGTCCTTGAAGAAGCCCAGGGCCTTGACCTGGTTCTTCGAGCGGTCGACCAGCACGCGGTTGTAGGCGTCGCCTTCGGTCACCTGCAGCTCGCGCCGGATCACGGGGTCCAGGGTGCGGGTGTTGCCGACGATGTCGATACGGTCGATGTAGACGCGCGGGCCTTCCTTGACGTTGAAGGTCAGGTCCACCGTCCGGGTCTGGCGGTTGGGCGTGTAGTGCGGCTCGACATCGACGAAGGCGAAGCCGGCGGCGCCGGCGGCGAAGGTCAGGGCGTCGGTGGCGTCCTCGATCTTCTTGTCTTCATAGAGCTGGCCTTCGCGGATCGGCAGCAGTTGCTGCAGCACCGCGCCGTTCAGCTTCTTCAGCTGGGTTTCGACCTTGACCTTGCCGAAATGGTATTTCGGCCCCTCGTCGATCGTGTAGGTGACCGCAAAGCCGTTCTTGTCCGGCGCCAGCTCGGCGACCGTGTTGATGATGCGGAAGTCGTAGAAGCCGTGGTTGCGGTAGAACTTCCGCAGCTGTTCCTGGTCGTAGTCCAGCCGGTCCGGGTCGTAGTTGTCGTTCGAAGACAGGAACCGGTAGATTCGGCTTTCCCTCGTGACCACCACCCCGCGCAGGTCGTTGTCGGAAAACTGCTTGTTGCCGATGAAGTTGATGCGGGTGATGCCGCTCTTCGGCCCTTCGTTGATCTCGAAGATCAGGTCGACGCGCTTTTGCGGCAGCTCGACGATCTTCGGCGTCACCGTGACCGAGATGCGGCCCGAGCGGCGATAGAGCTCGACGATCCGCTGGACGTCGCCCTGCACCTTGCCCTTGGTGAAGATGCCGCGCGGGCGCACGGTCACCTCGTCGCGCAGCTTGTCGTCCTTGAGGTTGTCGTTCCCCTCGAACACCACCTGGTTGATGATCGGGTTCTCGGCCACCCGCACGTCCAGCTCGCCACCGACCAGCTGGATGTTGACGTCCGAGAACAGGTCGGTCTTGAACAGGGTCTTGACGCCCAGGTCGATCTGGGCCGGCCCGATCCGGTCGCCCACCTGGATCGGCAGGTAGGACAGGATGGTGTCCTGCTCGATGCGGACATTGCCCTGGATGACGATGCGCTCGACTACGCCGGACTGTTCGCCGACCGCGTTCGCAGGGGCCGGGGCGCCGGGGACCAGCGGAGCGCCGGGCGCAGGCGTCACGGCGGCCGGGGGCGCAGGCGCAGCGCCGGGCGGCGGGCCGGCCGGCGCGGTCTGCGCCAGGGCCTGACCGCACACAGCCCCCGACAGGGTGGTGGTCGCCAACAGCAGGGCCAGACCGGGCGCACGCGCGCGCGAAACACGGGTACGTCGGTCTGTGGACAGATCCATTACTTCAGCCATCGGCATGGGGCGGTCGATCAAGAGAACAGGCCACCGAGAAATTGAAACACGCTGCTGTGGTGCAGATCGTTGGTCGTGGCGAACAACATCAAACCGAGCAGTAAGGCAAGCCCCACCCGATAACTCGCCGTCTGCACCGGCTCGGCCAAGGGCCGTCGGGCCACCGCCTCATAGGCGTAGAATACGAGATGCCCCCCATCCAGCACGGGGATCGGCAAGAGGTTGACGAAGCCGATGCTGACCGAGATGAACGCCGCCAGCTGGGCCAGGCCCACCAGCACGGCGAAGGCCTTGGTCGGCAGGTCCCGCTCGCTGTGCGCCGCGGCCGTCGCCACCGCACCCGACAGCTGCGCCGTGCGCAGCGGCCCGCCGAGCTGGTCGGCCGAGACCTGTCCGGTCACCAGGCGGCCGATGTAGTAGCTCGTGGTCGAGACGATGTCCCAGGTCTCGTGGACGCCGCCGGCGACCGCGGCCGCAGGGCCATAGGTCAGGTGGCGGTAAGCGTCGCGGCTATGCGGCGCGACCACGCCCAGCGAGCCAACGTGGCGGCCCGCGTTGATTCCCTTGGTCTCCAGCCGCTCCGCCGGCGTCGCAGTGAGTTGAAGGCGCTGGCCCCCGCGCTCGACCGTGAAGGCGATCGGCGCGTCGCCGCGCACCATCACGTAGCTCGCCAGGTCTTCGAAACTGTCGATTCGGTGGGCGTTGGCCTGGAGGATCAGGTCGCCGGCCTTGAAGCCGGCGCGCTCGGCGGCGCTTCCGGGGACCACCTGGTCGACCTTGGGCATGGTGACATATTCGCCCAGCGAGCCCAGCAGCACGGCGAAGATCGCTATCGCCAGGATGAAGTTGGCGCATGGCCCTGCCGCCGCCACCAGGGCGCGCTGCCAGACCGGCTTGAAGGCGAAATAGCGCAGCTCGGCCCCGGGGCCTTCCGTGGCGATGATCTCGGCCTTCAGCGCCTTCAGGTCGGTCTCGTCCGGCACGCTGGCGGCGTTGTCGTCGCCGGCGAAGCGGACATAGCCGCCCATGGGGATCCAGCCGATCCGCCACTCGATGCCGGCCTTGTCGCGCCAGGAGACGATGGCGCGGCCAAACCCAAGCGAGAAGCGTTCGACGGCGATGCCGAAGGCTCGCGCCATCCAGAAATGGCCGAGTTCGTGCACGGTGATGATCAGCGAGATCACCGGCAACCATGTCACAACATCGATCAGCGCTCTTTGCGCGACGCCCATCATGGAGTGCGGCCTTTGCGGTTCGAGGGGGCTGCTAGCGGGCGGCGCCGAGACCCGCGACGATGTCGCCGGCCACGCGGCGCGCGGATCTGTCGGTGGTCATGGCGTTCTCCAATATGTCGCCGGCCGCCCCCGCGCCCAGATCGCCAACCGCCTCCATGCGCTCCAGCGTCTCGGAAACGGTCGCGGCAATATCGAGAAAGCCGATGCGCCGGTCAAGGAAGGCCGCCACCGCGGTCTCATTGGCCGCGTTCATCGCCGCAGGCGCCAGGCCGCCGGCGGTCAGGGCCTGCCGCGCTATGCCGATGGCCGGGAAACGGATCGGATCCGGCTCGGCGAAGGTCAGGGAGCCGATGGCGGCCAGGTCCAGCCTGGGCGCCGGCCAGGGCAGCCGGTCGGGCCAGGCAAAGGCGCAGGCGATCGGCGCGCGCATGTCCGGCGGCCCCAGCTGGGCCAGGGTCGATCCATCCTCGTACTCGACCATGCTGTGGATGATGGACTGGGGATGGACCAAGACGTCGATGCGCTCCGGCGGGGTGTCGAACAGGTAGGCGGCCTCGATCATCTCCAGGCCCTTGTTCATCATGGTGGCCGAATCGATCGAAATCTTGGCGCCCATGCTCCAGTTGGGATGGGCCACCGCCTGCTCAGGCGTGGCGCCGGCCATGTCCTGCAGGGTCCACTCCCGGAACGGCCCGCCCGAGGCGGTCAGGATCAGCCGCGCCACGCGGTGGGCGCAGGCCGTCTGCAGCGACTGGAAGATGGCCGAATGCTCGGAATCCACCGGAATCACGTGCCCCCCAGCCGCCCGGGCCGTTTCCAGAAGGGTCGGGCCGGCGCAGACTAGGCTTTCCTTGTTGGCCAGGGCGATCACCGCTCCCTTTCGCGCCGCCGCCAGGGTGGGCGCCAGGCCCGCCGAGCCGACGATGGCGGACATCACCCAATCGGTCGGCATTTCGGCGGCGGCGATCACCGCCTCGGTCCCCGCCGCGATCTCGATCCCCTCGCCCGCGCCGTTCAGGCGTTCCTTCAGCGGCTGGTAAAGGCTCTCATCGGCGATCACCACCCGCGCGGGCCGCCAGGTCCTGGCCTGCTCGGCCAAAAGCTCGACATTGCGGCCGCCGACCAGGGCGACGATCTCGACCTCGGCCGTGCCCTGTCGGGTCGCCTCGTCGAACAGGCTCAGGGTCGATACGCCGATCGAGCCGGTCGAGCCCAGAATTGTCACACGTCGCTTGGTCAATGCGCCCACCCCGCCTGGTAGATCAGCCGGGCCCCGGCGATCGACATCACGGCAAACATCAAGCCGTCGACCCGGTCAAGCAGGCCGCCATGGCCCGGAATCAGGTCGCCGGAATCCTTCACACCGTAGTTCCGTTTCAGCATCGATTCCCACAGATCCCCGGCCATGGTCGCAAATCCCCCGACCAGGCCGATCACCGCCGCAGCAGGCAGGCTGAGTTTAGCGGTGGAGAAGGCCGCCGTCGCCACCGCTGCAATCATAGCCCCGATCAGTCCACCGAAGAATCCCGACCAGGTCTTGTTCGGCGACAAACGAGGCCAAAGCTTTGGCCCTTTTAAGGCGCTGCCGACGGCGAAGGCGGAGATGTCGGCGCACCAGGTGACCGAAAAGGTGAGAATCGTCCAGCTGATCGGGTTGGGCATGGTGCGCAGCCAGGAGAGCGCCATGCAGGGCGGGCCCAGATAGATCACACCATAGGCGATGTCCCCCGCCTTCAGCCGCAGGGTCTTGGCGACCACGCCCGCGCCCAGGGCCAGCACCACGATGGTGATCCAGGCCAGGGCGAAGCGCTGCATATAGGTCAGGAACACGGGCGCCAGAATCGCCACCGCGACCACCACCGCCGCCCGGGCGGGCGCTTCCGGCGCGGCCATGGCGCCCCACTCTATGGCCAGGAAGGCCACCCCGACCGCGATCATGGTCAGGAACAGCCAGCTCCACGGCGAAAAGATCACCCCGACGACGGCGCAGATCAGGACCGTCGCCGAGAGGGCCCTGATGCGCAGATTGGTCCAGTCGAACCGTTTAGGCGGTCGCGAGGACGTCATCGACACCAGTTCCGCCGTAGCGCCGGTCGCGCCGCCGGAATTCCTCGACCGCCGCCGTCAGGTGGGCGGGGCCATAGTCGGGCCACAGCACGTCCTGGAAAACCAGTTCGGCATAGGCCGCTTCCCAGAGCAGGAAGTTGGACAGCCTCTTTTCCCCGCTGGTGCGGATGATCAGGTCCGGCGCGCCGGCGTCCGCGGTAGAGAGCTCTCGCTCGAAGGCAGTCTCGTCGATCCGATCCGGCTCCAGCGTCCCTGCCTTGACCTGCTCGGCCAGGCGTCGCGCAGCGTCGGCGATGTCGGCCTGGCCGCCATAGTTGAAGGCCACCTGCAGCAGGAACTGGTCGTTCTTGGTCGTCCGCCGCTCGGCCCGCTCGATGATCTCCAGGATGTCCGGGGCCAGGCCGGTGCGGCGGCCGATCACCCTGAGGCGCACCCCCTCCCGCTCCAGCCGGTCGAGGTCGCTTTCGACATAGCTCTTCAAGAGGTTCATCAGTTCGGCCACCTCGGCGATCGGCCGGCGCCAGTTCTCGGTGGAGAATCCGAACACGGTCAGCCGGTCGATACCGGCCTTGGGCGCCGCCTCCACCGTCCGCTTCAGGGCGTTGACGCCTGAGCGATGGCCGAGCGCGCGCGGCAGCCCCCTCGCCTTCGCCCAGCGGCCGTTGCCGTCCATGATGATCGCCACATGGATCGGCCGCCAAGCGCTCGCGTCGGAGGAAGCTTGGCTGGCGGCCTTGGCGGCTGACTTGGCGCCCTGGGGCGGCGACATGGGAGGAATCCTTCGCATCACGACGGTGCTGCGCCGTCGCGACGGCTAAACCTGCATGATCTCATGCTCTTTGGTTTTCAAGGCCTCGTCGATGCGCTTGACCGCATCGTCGGTCATCTTTTGCACTTCGTCGGTCATCCGCTTGGCTTCGTCCTGGGGGATGACCCCGTCCTTCTCCGCCGCCTTGATGTGGTCGTTGGCGTCGCGGCGGATGTTGCGCACGGCGATCTTCTGCTGCTCGGTATATTTGCCGGCCAGCTTGGCGAGGTCCTTGCGGCGTTCCTCCGTGAGCGGCGGAATCGGCACCCGCAGGTTCTGGCCCTCGACCACCGGGTTCAGGCCCAGGCCGGCGTTGCGGATCGCCTTCTCCACCGAGACCACCACCCCGCGGTCCCAGACGCTGACGGTCAGCGAGCGCGCGTCGGGGACGCTGACGCCGGCGACCTGGTTGATCGGCACGGTCGAGCCGTAGGCCTCGACCATCACCTGGTCCAACAGGTTCGCCGACGCACGCCCGGCGCGGATGGAGCCGAACTCTTCCTTCAGGGCCGCGACGGCCTTGTCCATGCGCTCGCGATAGCGCGGCAGGACCGGTTTTTCAGCTGTAGCCATGGCTTTTCCTCAACCCGCTCTGGCGCCGATCACGGTGTGCACGCCCTGGCCGGTCAGGACATCGAGAAACGCGCCCGGCCGGCGGATCGAGAACACCACGATCGGAATATCGTTCTCACGCATCAGACTGATGGCCGATGCGTCCATCACCTTCAAGTCTTGTGACAGGACATCGAGATAGGTCAGCCGGTCATAGCGCTTGGCGTCCGGGACCTTTTTCGGGTCGGCGGTATAGACCCCGTCCACGCTGGTGCCCTTCAGCAGCGCCTCGCAGCCCATCTCGGCAGCGCGCAGGGCCGCGGCGGTGTCGGTGGTGAAGAAGGGGTTGCCGGTGCCGGCGGCGAAGATCACCACCCTGCCCTTCTCCAGGTGGCGCTCGGCGCGGCGGCGGATATAGGGCTCGCACACCGCCTGCATGGGGATGGCCGACTGGACCCGGGTCTCGATGCCGATCTTCTCCAGCGCGCTCTGCATGGCCAGGGCGTTCATCACCGTGGCCAGCATGCCCATGTAGTCGGCGCTGGCCCGCTCCATGCCCTTGCCAGCCATGGACAGCCCACGGAAGATGTTGCCGCCGCCGATCACCAGGCACAGCTCGACCCCCTGGCGCACCACCTCGGCTATGTCGGCCGCCACCGCGTCGATGGTCTTCAGGTCGATGCCGAAGGCCTGCTCGCCCATCAGCACCTCGCCCGAGACCTTCAGCAGCACCCGCTTGTACCGCAGCGCCGGCCGTCCGGAGGAAGCCTCGCCCGGTTCCGAGTGTGAGGCGGTGATGCTGGTCATGTCGGGCTCCGGGCGGGTCTGGTCGAGTCGCTTGAGGGCCATTCTATAACCGACCGGCGCCGGCTGCGTCGAACGGCTGTGGCTTTGCGATGGATTTTCGGGGCGGATGACGCCCCTCTCTCAAACGACAAACGGGGCCCGGCGCTTTGGCGCCGGGCCCCGCCCATCGGTTCAGGTTCCGCAGAACTCAGAGCGCTTGCAGACCGCCCGCGGCCATCTTGCCGCTCTTGCGGTCGCGTTCCAGTTCGTAGCCAACCTTTTGGCCTTCGTTCAGGCTGCGCAGGCCAGCGCGCTCGACGGCCGAGATATGCACGAACACGTCCGCGCCGCCGTCATCCGGCTGAATGAAACCATAACCCTTGGTGGCGTTGAACCACTTAACGGTGCCTTGAGCCATCTTGCGGCCTCCAGAACAATAGCGCCGACGGACCATCCGTCGGCGATCGAAATCTCAGAAGCCGGCTGCAAGCACCGATCCTGTCGGCGAGGACGTCGAATAGCAGAGCACGACAGAGGTCGATCGTTTTCCCCATTAGCGCGGCGCGGGAATCCTGTCCAGCGTCCGTGCGAGCCCTGTGCAGGCAAGGGGTCAGACGCGCAGGACCGTCGTCTCCACGATCGGCCGGCGCCCCCACAGGCGGTGCGTGGCCTTCTTGATCGCGCGATTGATGGCCTGCTCGATGGCGTCGTCGTCGTCGCGATCGCTGCCCGACAGCCGCTTGACCACGTCCTCGACCTGGTCGGCCAGTTCGTCCAGGGCGTCCTCCAGCGGCTTGTCCTCGGCGCTCGGCAGGCCGATGGCGCGCACCTGGGGACCGGAGGCGATGGCGCCCTCGTCGTCCATGGCGATGGACACCATCAGGATCCCGCTGTGCGAGGCGTGCCGGCGTTCGCGCAGGGCCTCGCCGTTTTCGGCGGTGATCACCCCGCCGTCGACATAGAGCCGCCCCGATGGGGTCTCGTCGATGATCTCGGCCCGGCCGGGGGCCAGGCGCACCATGTCGCCGTTCCGGGGCGCGATGGCCTGGGCGACCTGCAGGTCCTTGGCCAGGGCCACATGCTCCAACAGGTGCCGGCGCTCGCCATGGGTCGGCACGGCGATCTGCGGCCGCGCCCAGGCGTACATCTCCTTCAGCTCGTCACGGCACGGATGGCCCGAGACGTGGATGCCCGGATGGTCGCGCTCGGTGTAGAGGCGCACCCCGCGGTCGGCGAGCTTGTTCTGCAGATTGCGGATCGGGATGTCGTTGCCCGGAATCACCCGGGAGGAAAAGACGCAGTGGTCCCCCGCCCCCAGCCGCACGTGCGGGTGGCTGCCGTCGGCGATTCGCGACAGGGCCGCCCGCGGCTCGCCCTGGCTGCCGGTGCAGAGGTAGAGGACCTGGTCGTGCGGCAGCTTGGCCGCCTCGCCCTCGCCGACGAAGGGCGCGTGGCCCTTGAACAGGCCGACCGAGGCCGCGGCGGCGGCCATGCGCATCATCGAGCGGCCCACCAGGCAGACCTTGCGCCCATTGGCCTCGGCGGCCCGGATCACCGTGTCCATCCGCGCCACGTTGGAGGCGAAACAGGCCACCGCGACCTTGCCCTTCAGCGAGCCGATCAGGGCGTTCATCTTGACCCGCACCTCGGCTTCGGAACCCGCGACGCCATCGACGAACACGTTGGTCGAATCGCAGACCATGGCCAGCACGCCCTCGTCGCCCAGGCGGCGAATGGCGTCGGCGTCGGTGACTCCCCCCAGCAGCGGATCGGGATCGATCTTCCAGTCGCCGGTGTGCAGCACCGTGCCCAGCGGCGTCCGGATCGCCAGGCCGTTGGGCTCGGGGATCGAGTGAGTCAGGGTGATCAGCTCGACCTCGAACGGCCCCAGCTGGATCTTGCCGCTCAGCGGCACCTCGGTGATCTCGGCCTCGTCCAGCACGCCCCGCTCGCGCAGCTTTTCACGCAGCAGGAAGGCGGTGAAGGGGG
This sequence comes from Phenylobacterium montanum, assembly GCF_018135625.1. Lineage (NCBI taxonomy): Bacteria > Pseudomonadati > Pseudomonadota > Alphaproteobacteria > Caulobacterales > Caulobacteraceae > Poindextera > Poindextera montana. Next base: position 209,411 of record NZ_CP073078.1, on the reverse strand, counting down.
TGGCGTAGATCGGCGCGCGAAGGCGCGGCCACAGCCAGCCCATGGCCCCGATATGGTCCTCATGGGCGTGGGTCAGGACGATGCCGACGATGTCGTCCGCATAGTCCTCGATGAACTCCGGGTCCGGCAGGATGATCTCGACGCCAGGGGTGGTCTGGTCGCCGAAGGTCACGCCCACATCGACGATGATCCACTTGCGATCGTCGGGCGGGCCGTAGCCGTAGCAGTTGAAGTTCATGCCTATCTCGTTGGACCCGCCCAGCGGCAGGAACACGAGTTCGTCGTTGGTTTGCTTTTTCATGGGGCTTTCGGACCGCCGTTGCGCCGCCAGATTTCCAGCAGGCCGCGAATGGTCAGGTCGCTGTCGAATACGTCGATCTTGTCGGTGGCGCCCTCGAACAGCGAGGCGACGCCGCCGGTCGCCACCACTGTCAGGGGACTGTGATATTCCGCCTTGATGCGCACGATCAGGCCCTCGATCAGCGCGATATAGCCCCAGAACACGCCCGATTGCATGGCCTCGACCGTGCCCTTGCCGATCACGTGTTCGGGACGCTGGATGGCGATCCGCGGCAGCTTGGCCGCGGCGGTGTGCAGGGCCTGCATGGAAAGATTGATGCCGGGGGCGATCGCCCCGCCCTCGAAGGCGCCGTCCGCGCCCACCAGGTCGAAGGTGGTGGCCGTGCCGCTGTCGATGACGATCAGGGCGCCCGGATAGACCATGTGCGCGCCGATGGCGTTGACCAGCCGGTCGGCGCCGGCCTCGGACGGTTTCTGGATGCGGATCGGGATGCCCAGCTCGGCATTTTCGCCGATCACCAGAGGCTCGACGTGCAGATAGCGGCGCGAGAGGTTGCGCAGGTTGAAGATCGACTGCGGCACCACGGATGAGACGATGCAGGCGTCCAGGTCCGTCATCTTCAGGTGCTGCATTTCCAGCAACTGGAACAGCCAGACCGCATATTCGTCGGCCGTGCGCATGGAATCGGTGGCGGCGCGCCACTGGGCGATCCAGTCCTGGCCGTCATGCACGGCGAAGAGGGTGTTGGTGTTGCCCTGTTCGATGGCCAGCAGCATCTCTAGGCTCCCTCGAAAAAGACTTCGCCGGCGGTGATGCGGCGAATCTCGCCCCCGGGCAGGCGCAGACGCAGGGCGCCATCCAGGTCCAGCCCTTCGGCCACGCCCTCGACGGTCTCGGCGCCCAGGCGGGCCTGGCACGGCCCGCCGAGCCCCTGGGCGCGCCGGGTCCAGGCCTCGGCTATGGCGGCGAAGCCCTGGCTTTCCCAAACGCCCAGCCAGCCGGAAAGGCTGCTCGACAGCCGGTCGAGGGCTTCGCGCGGCGCCGGCGGCGGGTCGCAGCCCTCGGCTGCGAAGGTGGTGGCCGGGCGGTCGGCCGCTTGGGGCGCCTCGGCCAGGTTGACGCCGATGCCGGCGGCCAGCCACAGCTTGCCGTCCGCCCGGCGGCCGGACTCGACCAGGATGCCGGAGATCTTGCGCCCGCCGACCAGCACGTCATTGGGCCATTTCAGGAGCGGCTGCGCCGCGCGGACATAGGTCTTCACCAGGTCCGAAACCGCCAGGGCCGCCAGGAACGAGATCTGCGCCGCCTCGGCCGGCGGCTTGTCGGTGAGCAGCAGCAGGGTCGCAGCCAGATTGCCGCCCTTGCCGGTCTCCCAGTTGCGCCCGCGACGCCCGCGTCCGGCGGTCTGGCGCAGGGCGGTGATCCACAGGGGACCGCCCTCGCCCGCTTCCGCCCGGCGGCGCGCCTCGGCGTTGGTGGAGTCGATCTCGTCCAGGGCCAGGACCGGAACCTGGCCGAAGGCCGGTCCCGCACCCGGCGTCACTAGCTGAGCCCAAAGGCGGCCGCGGCCGCCTTGGACAGGGGGTCGATCCCCTTCATGGCGAAGATCACCACCGGCATCGAGAACAGGGCCGCAGCGTAGGCGATGGCCTTGGCGTCGGCAGGCGGGGCGTCGGTGGCGCCGGGCGCTGCGTCGAACCACATCACCTTGATCAGGCGCAGGTAGTAGAAGGCCGCCACCACGCTCGAGACCAGGCCGACCACCGCCACCCAGGCATAGCCGGCGTCGATGATGGCGCGGAACACGAACACCTTGGCGATGAAGCCGGAGAACGGCGGAAAGCCGATCGCCGAGACCGCGAAGGCGGTCATGGCCAGGGCCATGCCGGGCCGCTCGCGCATCAGACCGGCCATGTCGTCGATGGTCTCCATCGGCCGGCCCTGGCGCGACAGGGCGGTGAGGCAGGCGAAGAAGCCGGTGACGTCGATCATGTAGAGGACCATGAACACCAGCATCGCCTGGAAGCCCTCGGTCGTGCCGGCCGACATCCCCACCAGGGCGTAGCCGACATTGGCGATCGAGGAATAGGCCCACAGGCGCTTGAGGTTCTTCTGCACCAGGCCGGCGAAGGCGCCCAGCAGCATCGAGGCCACCGCCAGGATGATCACCACGCTGCGCCATTGCTCGATGGCGCCCGGGAAGGCGTCGGACAGGGCGCGGGCGAACAGCACCATCGCCGCCAGCTTGGGCGCGGCGGCGAAGAAGCCGACCACGGGCGTCGGCGCGCCTTCATAGACGTCCGGCGTCCACATATGGAACGGCGCGGCCGAGACCTTGAAGCCCAGGCCGCAGATCAGGAACACCAGGCCGAAGATCACGCCAGCGTGGGCGCCGTGCTGCACCGCCGCCGCGATCTCGGGGAAGCGCACCGAACCGGCGAAACCGTAGATCAGCGAGGCGCCGTAGAGCAGAAGGCCCGAGGACAGGGCGCCCAGCACGAAATACTTCAGGCCGGCCTCGGAGGCCTTGCCGTCGTCGCGGCGGAAGGCGGCCAGGATGTAGAGCGCCAGCGACTGCAGCTCGACCCCGACATAGAGCGAGATCAGATCGCCCGCCGAGGCCATCATGCCCATGCCAAGTGCGGCCAGGACGATCAGCACCGGGAACTCGAACTGGCGCGCGTTCAGCCGGCCCAGCCAGCCGCCGCCCAGCACCACGCCCACCGCGCTCATGCCGTAGATGGCGACCTTGGCGAAGCGCGAGGCCTCGTCCGAGACGAAGCCGCCGGAAAAGGCCGAGCCCACCGGGCTGACCGCCGCCAGATAGGCGGCGACCAATAGGGCCAGGCAGGACAGCCAGGAGACCAGGCCCGCGCCGCGGGGCTGGCTGAAGGCGCCCAGGACCAGCAGGGCCATGGCGCTCAAGGCCAGGAACAGCTCCGGCCGGCAGATCTCGAGGGCTTCGGAAAAACTCATCTCTTCGCCCTCACCCGGCGATCATCTTGTAGGCGTCGACCAGATGGCTGACCGAGGCGGCGGTGACGTCGAACACGTAGTGCGGCTGGACGCCCAGCCACAGGGCGCTGAAGATCAGCGGCGCGAACACGGCGACCTCGCGCCAGTTCATGTCGCTGATCGTGGCCAGTTGCGGATTGGTGATCGTGCCGAACATCACCCGCTTGTAGAGCGTCAGCGCATAGCAGGCCGACAGGATCACGCCGGTGGCGGCCACGATCGCGGTCCAGGTCGAGGCCTGGTAGGTCCCGGTCATGGTCAGGATCTCGCCGACGAAGCCCGAGGTGCCCGGCAAGCCGACATTACCCATGGTGAACAGCATGAAGGTCGCCGCGTACCAGGGCATGCGCTCGGTCAGGCCGCCGTAGAAGGCGATCTCGCGGGTATGCATGCGGTCGTAGACCACGCCGACGCAGAGGAACAGCGCGCCCGAGATCACCCCGTGGCTGAGCATCTGGAAGATGGCCCCCTGCTCGCCCTGCACATTGCCGGAGAAGATGCCCATGGTGACGAAGCCCATGTGGGCCACCGACGAATAGGCGATCAGCTTCTTGATGTCGGTCTGACGGAAGGCGACCAGCGAGGTGTAGACGATGGCGATCACCGAAAGGGTGAAGACCAGCGGCGTGAAATAGTGGCTGGCCTGTGGGAACATCGGCAGCGAGAAGCGCAGGAAGCCGTAGCCGCCCATCTTCAACAGGATCCCGGCCAGGATCACCGAACCCGCAGTCGGCGCCTCGACGTGTGCGTCGGGCAGCCAGGTATGCACCGGCCACATCGGCATCTTCACCGCGAACGAGGCGAAGAAGGCCAGCCACAGCCAGATCTGCAGGCCCGGGTCGAAGTGATAGGTCATCAGCTCGGGGATCGAGGTGGTGTGGGCGATGCCGATCATGCCGAGGATCGCCGCCAGCATCAGCACCGAGCCCAGGAGCGTGTAGAGGAAGAACTTGAAGGCCGCATAGACCCGGTTCTTGCCGCCCCAGACGCCGATGATCAGGAACATCGGCACCAGCTGGCCTTCGAAGAAGACGTAGAAGACGATGATGTCCAGGGCGCAGAACACGCCGATGACCAGCGCCTCCAGGATCAGGAAGGCGACCATGTATTCCAGGACGCGGTTCTCGATCGAGGTCCAGCTGGCGGCGATGCACAGCGGCAGCAGGAACGCGGTCAGCAGCACGAACAGCACCGAAATGCCGTCGACGCCCATCTGGTAATGCCAGCCGCCGAACCAGGGAATGTCTTCCTTGAACTGGAAGCCGGCCTGGTGCGGATCGAAGTTCATCACCAGCAGGACCGACAGGGCGAAGGTGGCCAGCGTGGTTGCAAAGGCGACGATACGGGCGCGCTTGTTCAGCTCTTCCTGGGAAACCCCGCCGCCCAGAAGGCGCAGGGCCAGGATGATGGCGACGCCGATCAGCGGCGAGAAGATCGTGAGGCTGAGGATGTTGGGCATGGGTCCGATCCCGCTCACTTATGACCAGGCATAGAGGGCGTAGCCGAGCAGGCCCGCCACGCCGAGCAACATCACGAAGGCGTAGTGGTAGAGGTAGCCGGTCTGGAAACGCCCGACGCGCTTGCCGACCGCGGCCGAGACCGCGGCGAAGCCGTTGGGGCCCAGGCCGTCGATCATCTTCTGGTCCCCGCCCTTCCAGAACAGGTCGCCCAGGGCCTTGGCCCCGCGCACGAAGATGAACTCGTAGACCTCGTCGAAGTACCACTTGTTGTAGAGGAAGCTCCACAGGATGCCCTTGCGGGCGGCGATCCGCGCGCCCATCCCCTCGTTGAGGATGTAGGCCCAATAGGCGCCGACGAAGCCGATGGCGGTCACCGTCAGCGGCGCCCAGACCACGATGGCCGGCAGATGGCCCTCGAAATCCAGCACCTTGTTGGTCAGCAGGGCGAAGACGGCGCCGTTCCAGAACTCGCCGCGGCCTTCGCCGACGAAGTGCTGGTGGAAGGCCCAGCCGGCCGCGACCGCGCCGACCGACAGCACCAGCAGCGGGATGCGCATGATCCACGGGCTTTCGTGCGGCTCGTGGCCGTGACCGTGGTCGTCGTGCCCGTGGCCGTGATCGTCCTGGGCGTCCGTCAGAGGTTCGCTGTGAGTTTCGATCTGGGCCGCGCTGGCATGATCGTCATGACCGCGCGCGGCGTGGGCGTCGTGACCGTGAGCGTCATGCGCCCACTTGGCGGTCCCGTGGAAGGTCATGAAGATCAGGCGCCAGGAGTAGAACGAGGTCAGGCCGGCGGCGAGGATGCTGATCACGAAGGCGTAGGCGGCGACCGGGATGTGCGGGCCGCCCTGGGCCAGGCCGGCCATGTAGGCCGAGTTGATGATCGCGTCCTTGGAGTAGAAGCCGGCGAAGCCGAGCTCGATCCCCGGCAGGCCGACGCCGGTGATGGCCAGGGTGCCGATGACCATGATCGCATAGGTCATGGGCAGCTTGTTCCACAGCCCGCCCATCTTCCGCATGTCCTGCTCGTGATGCATGCCGACGATCACGCTGCCGGCGCCCAGGAACAGCAGGGCCTTGAAGAAGGCGTGGGTGAACAGGTGGAACATTGCGCCCTGATAGGCGCCGACGCCCGCGGCGATGAACATGTAGCCCAGCTGCGAGCAGGTCGAATAGGCGATCACCCGCTTGATGTCGTTCTGGGCCAGGCCGACCGTGGCGGCGAACAGGGCGGTGATGGCGCCGACGCCGGTGACGATCTGCTTGGCCACCGGGGCGTATTCGAACATCGGCGACAGCAGGCAGACCATATAGACGCCGGCGGTGACCATGGTCGCCGCGTGGATCAGGGCCGAGACCGGGGTCGGGCCTTCCATGGCGTCCGGCAACCAGGTGTGCAGGAAGAACTGGGCCGACTTGCCCATGGCGCCGACGAACAGCAGCGAGCAGGCCAGGTCCATGCCGCTCCAATAGTGGCCGGCGAAGAACCAGGTCTGGCTGGCGTGGGCGGCGACCTGCGGGAAGATGTCGGCGAACTTGATCGAGCCGAACATCCAGAAGGTGGTCATGATGCCGAGGGCGAAGCCGAAGTCGCCGACCCGGTTGACCACGAAGGCCTTGATGGCGGCCGAAGAAGCGCTTTCCTTGCGGAACCAGAAGCCGATCAAAAGGTACGAGGCCAGGCCCACTCCTTCCCAGCCGAAGAACAGCTGCATGAAGTCGGCGGCGGTCACCAGGGCCAGCATGGCGAAGGTGAACAGCGACAGATAGGCGAAGAACCGCGGCTTTGAGTCGTCCTCGGCCATGTACCCCCAGCTGTAGAGGTGCACGAGGGCCGAGACCGTGGTCACCACGATCAGCATCACCGAGGACAGAGTGTCGACGCGAACCGACCAGGCCGACTGGAAGGCGCCGACATTGATGAAGGGCATGATCTCGCCGACGAACGGCTTCCAGGCCCCGCCGGTGACGTTCAGGAAGGTCATCCAGCCCAGCAGGCAGGACAGGAACAGAAGGCCGGTGGTCACCGCCTGCGAGGCGACATTGCCGATCCGGCGGCCGGCCAGGCCGGCGACCGCGGCGCCGAACAGCGGCGCCAGGACCAGGACTTTGACGAGAAGATCGGGGCTCATGGACTCAGCTCAGCCCTTCATCACATTGACGCCGTCAACCGCGATGTCGCCGCGGTTGCGGAAGAAGGTGACCAGGATCGCCAGGCCCACGGCCGCCTCGGCGGCGGCCACGGTCAGCACGAACATGGCGTAGATCTGGCCGGTGACCTGGTGCAGGTAGACCGAGAAGGCCACCAGGTTGATGTTCACCGCCAACAGGATCATCTCGATCGACATCAGGATGACGATCACGTTCTTGCGGTTCACGAAGATGCCGAACACCCCGATGGTGAACAGGATCGCCGCGACGACGAGGTAGTGCGCCAGGCCGATGGTCATTCGCCCCACCCTTCCCCGCTCTTGATCTGGACAACATGCATGCCGGTGGCCGGCGTGCGCGCGACCTGGTTCAGGATCGACTGGCGGCGCACGCCCTTGCGATGGCGCAGGGTCAGGACGATGGCGCCGATCATGGCGATCAAGAGCACGATCCCCGCCGCCTGGAAGAAATAGACATAGTCGGTGTACAGCACCCGCCCGATCGCCTCGGCGTTGGAGAGGTTCGGGTCGGGGACAAGGGCTTCCGCGCCCTTGACCGCACCGCCGTTGACCACGGCCATGCTGACCAGGACCATTTCGATGACCAGCACCAGCGCCACGGCCATGCCTATGGGCAGATATTGGACGAAGCCGCCCCTCAAGGCCGCAAAGTCCACGTCCAGCATCATGACCACGAACAGGAACAGCACCGCCACGGCGCCGACATAGACGACCACCAGCAGCATGGCCAAGAACTCGGCGCCCAAGAGCACGAACAGGCCTGCCGCGCTGAAGAAGGTCAGGATCAGGAACAGCACCGAATGGACCGGATTTCGGGCCATGGTCACTGAGAATCCCGCCCCCAGCGTCACCGCCGCAAGCAGATAGAAGGCGATCGCCGTCAAGGCCATGAGCCCCTGCGCTCCTTAACTCCAAGTCGAAAGGACGAGGCCCCCCGAGTCGCGGCCCGTCTTAGCGGTAGGCCGCATCCAGTTCCAGATTCTTCGCGATTTCCCGCTCCCAGCGGTCGCCGTTGTCCAGCAGGCGCTGCTTGTCGTAGTACAGCTCCTCGCGGGTCTCGACGGCGTACTCGGTGTTCGGGCCCTCGACGATCGCATCCACCGGGCAGGCCTCCTGGCACAGGCCGCAATAGATGCACTTCACCATGTCGATGTCGTAGCGCGTGGTGCGGCGCGAGCCGTCGTCGCGCGGCTCGGCCTCGATATAGATGGCCTGGGCCGGGCAGATGGCCTCGCACAGCTTGCAGGCGATGCAGCGCTCTTCCCCGTTGGGATAGCGGCGCAGGGCGTGCTCGCCCCGGAAGCGCGGCGACTGCGGGCCGCGCTCGAAAGGATAGTTGATGGTGCGCTTGGGGCGGACCAGATGCTTCATGGCGAGGCCGAAGGCCCCGGCGAAATCCAGCAGGGCCGCGCCCTGGGCCGCCTGCTTCACACGCGCGCCGAACGACATCTCAACCTCCATGCCCGGGGCCGAAGACCCGCCAGGCGGAAACCAGGACCACGGCCACGCCGGTCGTGGGCAGCAGCACCTTCCAGCCCAGCCGCATCAGCTGGTCGTAGCGGTAGCGCGGCACGATCACCCGGACCATGATGAACATGAACAGCCAGAAGATGGTCTTCACCAGGAAGCAGAACAGGCCGAAGAAGCTGGCCAGCCAGGGGTTCCAGTGCTCGGTTCCCAGATCGATCGGCGACTGCCAGCCGCCCATGAAGAAGGTCGCCAGCAGAGCGCTCATCAGGATGATGTTGCACATCTCGGCCAGGTAGATCATCAGGTACAGCCCTGACGAGTATTCTATCTGATAACCCGCCACGAGTTCGGACTCAGCTTCCGGAAGGTCGAACGGCGGGCGGTTGGTCTCGGCCAGGGCCGAGATGAAGAAGATCACCATCATGGGGATCATCACCAGCGTCAGGGGCAGGCCAGCTACCCCGCCGCCGCCGAACATGTTCCAGTGCCAGAAGCCGCCGGCCTGATGGGCGACGATGTCCTGCAGCTTCATCGAGCCGGTCAGGATCACCACGGTGATGATCACGAAGCCGATCGAGACTTCGTAAGAGACCATCTGCGCCGCCGAGCGCAGGGCGCCCAGGAAGGGGTATTTCGAGTTCGAGGCCCAGCCGGCGAACATCACCCCGTAGACGCCCAGCGACGAGATGGCGAACAGGTAGAGGATGCCGACATTGATGTTGGAGATCACCCAGCCAGGCGCGAACGGGATCGCCGACCAGGCGGCGAAGGCCAGCACGGTCGACAGGATCGGGGCCAGGATGAAGACGAACTTGTCCGCCCCGTCGGGGATCACCAGTTCCTTCAGGATGAACTTGCCGAGGTCGGCGAAGGATTGGAACAGGCCGATCGGCCCCACCACGTTGGGGCCTTTGCGCATCTGTGCGCCGGCGAAGATCTTGCGCTCGGCGTAGATCACATAGGCGACGCACAGCAGCAGGACGACGGTGACGATCAGGATCTGGGCGAGCGTCAGGCCGAACCAGGCCCAGGCGGGAAGACCTTCGTGGATCATGCTTATTCCGCCGCCATCAGCTTGCCGCGCGCGGCGGCGACGCTGGCGGAGCATTCCGCCATGGTCACGCTGGCCCGTGCGATCGGGTTGGTGAAGTAGAAATCCTTGACCGGGCTGGCGAAGGGCGCGTCCGAAACCTCGCCCCTGGCGCCCACGGCCGAAAGGTCCAGCGCCGCCGGCGTCGCGCCCGGCGCATGGTCGATGGCCCCGAAGCTCGGATGGTCGGTGAACAGCTTGTTCCGCAGTTGCGCCAAGCTGTCATAGGGCAAGGTCTTGCCCAGCTGCGCCGACAGGGCGCGCAGGATGGCCCAGTCCTCCCGTGCCTGGCCGCGCGGGAACACCGCCCGCTGGCCCATCTGCACCCGCCCCTCGGCGTTGACGTAGAGGCCGTCCTTCTCGGTATAGGCCGCGCCCGGCAGGATCACGTCGGCGCGATGCGCGCCAGCGTCCCCGTGCGTGCCCAGATAGACCACGAAGGCGTCGGTCGCGGAGAGATCGAGCTCGTCGGCGCCCAGCAGGAACAGGACGTCCAGCGCCCCCTTCTTAACTTGGTCCGCCGCGGCAAGGCCGCCCTCGCCCGGGACGAAGCCCAGGTCCAGGCCACCGACGCGGCTGGCCGCGCCATGCAGGATGTTGAAGCCGTTCCAGCCCTCGGCGACCACGCCGAACTTGCCGGCCGCTTCGGCCGCCAGGGCCAACACCGCGGCGCCGTCCTCGCGGGCCACCGCGCCGGCGCCCAGGATGATTAGCGGCTTCTTGGCGTCCTTGAACACCTTGGCGAAACCGCTGCGCGCCTTGATCAGGCTGGCCAGGGAAGCCGGGCCGGCGCCCAGGTACTCATACTTGAACGTCAGGTCGGCCTGCTCGCCGATCACGCCCACGGCGACGTCGCGCTGCACCCAGTTGCGGCGCAGGCGGGCGTTCAGCACCGGGGCTTCCAGCTTGAGGTTGGTCCCGATCAGCAGCACCGCGTCGGCCTCGTCCAGGCCGGCGAAGGTGGAGTTGAACAGCCAGCTCTCGCGCGGGCCGGCGCCCAGCTTGGCCCCGTCCTGGCGGCAGTCGAGGTTCTTGACCCCCAGCGAGCCGAACAGGTCCAGCGCCGCCTTCATCGATTCCGAGTCCTGCAGGTCGCCAGCCACGACCCCAATGCGCTCCGACTTGGCCGCGCCCACCTTGGCGGCCACCGCGGCGAAGGCCTCGGCCCAGGTGGCCGGCTTCAGCTTTCCGCCCACGCGCACATAGGGCTGGTCGAGCCGTTGCCGGCTCAGCCCGTCGCAGGCATAGCGGGTCTTGTCCGAGATCCACTCCTCGTTGATCTCTTCATTGACCCGCGGCAGCACCCGCAGCACCGCATTGGCGCGGGCGTCGACGCGGATCGCGGCGCCCATGGCGTCCATCACGTCCACGCTTTCGGTCTTCTTCAGCTCCCAGGGCCGGGCGTTGAAGGCGTAGGGCTTGGAAGTCAGGGCGCCGACTGGGCAGAGGTCGATGACATTGCCCGACAGCTCGCTGGTCACCGCCTGTTCGAGGTAAGTGGTGATCTCCACGTCCTCGCCGCGCGAAATCAGTCCGATCTCCGGCTGGCCGGCGACCTCGGTGATGAAGCGCACGCAGCGGGTGCACTGGATGCAGCGGGTCATGACCGTCTTGATGAGCGGCCCCATGAACTTCTCTTCGACCGCGCGCTTGTTCTCGATGTAGCGCGTGCCGTCGCGGCCGAAGCCCATCGACTGGTCCTGCAGGTCGCACTCCCCGCCCTGGTCGCAGATCGGGCAGTCCAGCGGGTGGTTGATCAGCAGGAACTCCATGACCCCTTCGCGGGCCTTCTTCACCATCGGCGTGTTGGTGAAGATCTCCTGCTTGTCGGCGGCCGGCAGGGCGCACGAAGCCTGGGGCTTGGGCGGGCCGGGCTTCACTTCCACCAGGCACATGCGGCAGTTGCCGGCGATCGACAGCCGCTCGTGGTAGCAGAAGCGCGGGATCTCCTCCCCGGCCAGCTCCGCCACCTGCAGCACCGTCATGCCGGGCTCGAACTCGACCTCGACGCCGTTGACCTTGGCTATCGGCATTACGCGCTCCTACTCCGCCGCGACCAGCGTGGCGCCCTGAACATGCGGGCGTCCGGCGCGGTAGGCGGTGATGCGGGCCTCGATTTCGGGGCGGAAGTGGCGGAACAGGCCCTGGATCGGCCAGGCGGCCGCATCGCCGAGGGCGCAGATGGTGTGGCCCTCGACCTGGCTGGCGACGTCGAGCAGGAGGTCGATCTCCTTCATCTCGGCCTCGCCGGTGGCCATGCGCTCCATCACCCGCCACATCCAGCCGGTGCCTTCACGGCAGGGGGTGCACTGGCCGCAGCTCTCGTGCTTGTAGAAATAGGAGATGCGGGCGATGGCGCGGACCAGGTCGGTGGACTGGTCCATGACGATCACCGCCGCGGTGCCCAGGCCCGACTTCAGCGCGCCCAGGCTGTCGAAGTCCATCAGCGCGGTCTCGGCCTCGTGCGCGGGGATCATGCGCACCGACGATCCGCCCGGGATCACGGCCTTCAGGTTGCCCCAGCCGCCGCGTACCCCGCCGCAATGGTCTTCCAAGAGCTGCTTCAGAGGGATCGACATCGCCTCTTCCACATTGCACGGCTTTTCCACGTGGCCGGAGATGCACATCAGCTTGGTGCCGGTGTTGTTCGGCCGGCCGAACCCTGCGAACCACCCTGCCCCGCGGCGCAGGATCGTACCCACCACCGCGATGCTCTCGACGTTGTTGACCGTGGTCGGGCAGCCATAGACGCCGGCGCCGGCGGGGAACGGCGGCTTCAGCCGCGGCTGGCCCTTCTTGCCTTCCAGGCTTTCCAGCAGGGCGGTCTCGTCGCCGCAGATATAGGCGCCGCCGCCGTGGTGGACGCGGATGTCCAGGTCCCAGCCGTGGACATTGCCCTTGCCGATCAGCTTGGCCTCGTAGGCCTCCTTGACCGCCTCTTCCAGGCGCTCGCGCTCATGCACATATTCGCCGCGGATATAGATGAAGCAGGTGTGCGCCCGCATGGCGTAGCTGGCGATCAGGGCGCCTTCGATCAGAAGGTGCGGGTCATTGCGCAGGATCTCGCGGTCCTTGCAGGTGCCGGGCTCGGATTCGTCGGCGTTGACCACCAGATAGTGCGGCCGCTCGCTCTCCTGCTTGGGCATGAAGGTCCACTTCAGGCCGGTGGAGAAGCCCGCGCCGCCGCGGCCTCTGAGGCCGGAGTTCTTGATCTGCTCGCAGATCCACTCCGGGGTCATGGACAGCATGTCCTTGGTCGCGTTCCAGGCGCCGCGCTTCTTCGCCCCCTCCAGCCGCCAGTCGTGCAGGCCGTAGAGGTTGGTGAAGATGCGGTCCTTGTCTTCGAGAATGCCGACCATGCCTCAACTCCAAAGCCCGGAAAGACCGGCCGGGCCGCCGCCGCGCAAATCCCCTCCCGAGGCTCTACGAACCGCGGGCGAGGAATCGCGCTCGGACATAGCGCCTGCGCAGCTGGAAACCAACCGCGAATTGGAGGCTGCGGCGCCATCGGCTGTGTGAAGCTTGCGTGGGCGGCGCTGCGCTCGTCCCTCAGGCTCAGGCGTGGGGGGCGCCAAGGCCAGTGTGGAGCGCTCCGTTCCCGCCTGGGGCCGAACGAAAGCGGATATCGAATCGCTCCAGATAGGCCGCCAGCCGCCGCACCGATTGTCCGGAATCGGCGAAACCCACATAGCCGTCCGGCCGCACCAGATAGAGGGCGTCCCGGGCCAGGCCCGCCCGTCGCGCCTCGGGGGTCCAGGGGAAACGCTGCAGGCCCAGCCCCCACTCGGCGCAGGCGTCGCGCAGAGGCGCGCGGGGCTCGCCATAGACCTGGGCCTGCCAGCCGAAGCCCAAGGCGCGCTCGGTGAAGCGATAGGCGCCGACAGGCTGGTCCGGTCCGTCCGGAGCGCCCTCCGGCGGCATGGGCTCGAGCGGGAACGGCGGCTGCAGGGTGTCGAAATTGGCCGGCTCGCCCAGCGGCTTGACCCATGGCAGGCGATCCCCGCCGCGCACGCGGCCTGCGCGCCCCCAGCAGGCCTCGCCGCCGCGATAGCTGACGCCGACCTGGGAGATCACCCCGAACAGCCAGCGCGCGACCCCGGAAAGGCGCATGAGCTCCGGCGCCGCAGCGATCAGGGCGCCGCGTACGCCCGCCGCCAGGCCCCCTCGCTGCGCCTGCATGGTGAAGCCGCGGTCGGTGGTGGCGGCGATCTGGCGGGCGGCCTCCCGGCGCTCGGCCTCATAGGCGCCCAGCAGCGCCTCGTCGGCGCCGCCCCGCAGCACCGCCCCCAGCTTCCAGGCCAGGTTGACCGCGTCGCCGACGCCGGCGTTCAGCCCTTGCCCGCCGGCCGGGCTATGCACGTGGGCCGCATCGCCCAGGAGAAACGCCCGCCCCCTTCGCCAGGTCTCGGCGATGCGCTGGCGCACGCGATAGGCGGCGAAGGATTCCACCCTGCCGATCTCCAGACCCGTATCCTGCTCGATTTGTGGCCGCAGATCCTCGAACCCGAACTGAGACAGGCGCTCGCGGACGCTGCGCGGGACCAATCCGATCAGGCGCAACCGCCCCCGGCCCCGGCGCGGGAACACGCTGCACAGCTCCTGGCCGTTCATGACATAGTGCAGGTCGCCGTCTGCCAGGCCGCCCCTGGCCTCCACATCGGCGACATAGAAGAATTCCTCGAGCGAGCGCCCGGGGAAATCGATCCCCACCAGTTGCCGCACGATCGAGCCGACGCCGTCGCAGCCGCAGACATAGGCCGCTTCGCAGAGCCGGTCGCCGCCCGTCGGTCCGCGCAGGCGCGCCCGCAACAACGGGCCGCGGTCGTCGAGGTCGACCAGCTCGACCCCGCGCTCGACCTGCACACCCGCTTCGGCCAGATGCTCGATCAGCAGGCGTTCGTGTTCATCCTGCAGCAGCACCAGGACAAACGGAAACGGACTGATCCCCCGGCCGAAGTCGCCCAGCGGAATGGCGTGCGACCGGCCATCGTGGTGGACATGCAGCCGGTCGACCATCCGTCCCCGGGCGATAGCCTCGCGGGCGATCCCCAGCCGGTCGTACAGTTCCAGGGTTCGGGCCTGCAGGGCGAAGGCGCGGGCGCTCATGCCCGGCTCGGGCGCGCGATCGACGATCCGTACGGCCACACCCAGCCTCGCGAGCCAGAGCGCAAGCACCAGCCCGGTGGGCCCGGCGCCGACGATCAAGACCTCGGTTTGCATGGCGCGCCCTGTTGCCGCAAAACTCTGGACCGGGGGACCACGGGGCGCCATGCGGCGCATTGAGGCAGATCAGCCCTGACCGACGGGTCGCGGGGTCAGGGCCTGCGCTTCATGCCCAGCACCAGCCAGACCTGGGCGGCGAAGCCCGCCAGGATCGCGCCTGCGAACACCGCACCCATCCAGGCTAGGTGAAAGGAGATGAAACCCACCGCCCCGGCCAGGGCCGTGAACAGACAGGCGACATTGATCGCCGCCATCACCACCAGCCGCCGGCGCTGAACCGCGACATCAATGGGCGCCGGGCCGGTCAAAGGGCCTCCGGCGGCTGCGGCTCGCGCGGCGTATTCTCCTTCACCCAGCGGCGACGGCGGAAGAAGGCGACCACCAGCATGGCCCAGCCGATCGCGATGCCGACCAGGCAGGCCAGCATCAGGAGCACGCCGAACCGCATCAGAAGCGTCGGCTGCACCATGCCCAGGATCTGCACCACCACCAGGAAGGCCAGGCCGATGCCGATGATCCGCCCGCCCCACAGGGCATAGGGCTGGCCGGCCGCCCGCCACTGCTCGCGGAAGGCCTTGAGTTGGTCGGCTTCGGTCATTGAGCCGGCGCTTTGGCCCCGCCCTTATCCGGCGCGTTCGGCAGGCTCTTGATCTTCTTGGCCCGCGAGCCGTCATAGAGCGACGGATCGGTCAGGGTCTGCGGCCCGCCCAGAGGCTCGGAACAGGAACGGCCGACATAGGAGCCGGGCTTAGGGTTCTCGCCCTTGGCGAAGTCGTCGATGATCTTTTCCAAGATCTCGGGCGTCAGGTCTTCGTAATAGTAGTCGTTGATCGCGATCACCGGCGCGTTGGAGCAGGCGCCGACGCACTCGACCTCCTCCCAGCTGAACCGGCCATCGGCTGAGCGATGGTCCTTGTGGCCGATCTTCGCTTCGCAGACTGCCTTCAGGTCGTTGGCCCCGCGCAGCATGCAGGGGGTGGTGCCGCAGAGCTGCAGGTGCGCCACCGTGCCGACCCGCTCCAGCTGGAACATGGTGTAGAAGGTCGCCACCTCGAACACCCGGATCACCGGCATCGAGAGGGTCTCGGCCACCACGCGGATGGCCGGCTCGGAAACCCAGCCCTCCTGCTTCTGCACCAGCCAGAGCAGCGGGATCACCGCCGACTGCTGGCGGCCGGCGGGATACTTGGCGATCCACCAGTCGACCTTTTCCTTGGTCTCCTTGGTGAAGGCGAAGGAAGCGGGCTGGTCTTTGGACAGGCGACGGACGGACATTCTCGGTTCCTACAGCTGACCCGGCAGGATCAAACTAAACTTGCGCTCATCCCCGCGAAGGCGGGGATCCAGATTCATCCACCAGCGCCCGGTGTGCCTCACCTGGGTCCCCGCCTTCGCGGGGATGAGCGCCAATTTGAAAGCCTTCGACTTACCGATCGATCTCGCCGAACACGATATCCAGCGAACCCAGCACGGCCGAAACGTCGGCCAGCATGTGGCCGCGGTTCATCCAGTCCATCGCCGCCAGGTGGGGGAAGCCCGGCGCGCGGATCTTGCAGCGATAGGGCTTGTTGGTGCCGTCGCTGACCAGATAGACGCCGAACTCGCCCTTGGGCGCTTCGACGCAGGCGTAGACCTCGCCCGGCGGGGTGTGGAAGCCCTCGGTATAGAGCTTGAAGTGGTGGATGAGCGCCTCCATCGAGGTCTTCATCTCGGCGCGGCGCGGCGGCACGACCTTGTGATCCAGGGTCATCACCGGCCCGGGCGTACCTTTGAGCCGCGCCACGCACTGCTTCATGATCCGGATCGACTGGCGCATCTCCTCGACGCGGCAGAGGTAGCGGTCGTAGCAATCGCCGTTCTTGCCGAGCGGGATGTCGAACTCCAGCTCGTCATAGCACTCGTAGGGCTGGTTGCGGCGCAGGTCCCAGGCGATGCCGGAGCCGCGCACCATCACCCCGGAGAAGCCCCAGGCGATCGCCTCTTCCTGCGTCACCACGCCGATGTCGACGTTGCGCTGCTTGAAGATGCGGTTGCCCGTGACCAGGCCCTCGATGTCGTTCAGCACCTTGGGGAAGCTGTCGCACCAGTCGCCGATATCGTTCACCAGCGCTTCCGGCAGGTCCTGGTGAACTCCGCCGGGGCGGATGTAGTTCGAGTGCAGGCGCGCGCCGCAGGCCCGCTCATAGAACACCATCAGCTTTTCGCGCTCTTCGAAGCCCCACAGCGGCGGGGTCAGCGCGCCGACGTCCATGGCCTGGGTGGTGACGTTGAGCAGGTGGTTCAGGATGCGGCCGATTTCCGAATACAGCACCCGGATCAACTGGCCGCGGACCGGAACCTCGACCTTCATCAGCTTTTCGATGGCCAGGCAGAAGGCGTGCTCCTGGTTCATCGGCGCCACGTAGTCCAGGCGGTCGAAATAGGGGATGTTCTGGAGGTAGGTGCGCGCCTCCATCAGCTTCTCGGTGCCGCGGTGAAGCAGGCCGATGTGCGGGTCGACGCGCTCGACGATCTCGCCGTCCAGCTCCAGCACCAGGCGCAGAACGCCATGGGCCGCCGGGTGCTGCGGGCCGAAGTTGATCGAGAACTTGTGCTCCCCCTCGGTGCGCGCCGAGTCGGAAAGCTCGGGCATCGGATGCCCGGGGAGCGTATGAAGATCGTCAGCCATCAGCCTTACGCGCCCTTCTTTTCATCGCCGGGCAGGACGTAGGTCCCCTGCGCCCCTTCCCAGGGCGAGAGGAAGTCGAAGGCCCTGAATTCGGCGATCTTCACCGGCTCATAGACCACCCGCTTCTGTTCGTCGTCGTAGCGGACCTCGACATAGCCGGTCATCGGGAAGTCCTTGCGCAGGGGATAGCCCTGGAAACCGTAGTCGGTCAGCAGCCGGCGCAGGTCCGGGTGGTTCGAGAAGCTGACGCCGTACATGTCGAAGGCCTCGCGCTCGAACCACTCGGCGCAGGGATAGACGCCGATGATGGTCGCGACGGGCGTGTCCTCGTCGGTCTCGATCTTGACCCGCACGCGGCGGTTCTTCGAGAGGGATAGCAGGTGATAGACCACGTCGAACCGCTTGGCCCGCTCCGGATAGTCGACGCCGCAGAGGTCGATCAGCTGGTTGAAGCGAAAGGCCGGGGAATCGCGCAGCAGGGTCAGGGCTTCGACGATCCGGTTCGCATGGGCGTAGAGGTTCAGCTCGCCATAGGCGACCTCGAAACGGCCGATGGCGCCGGCGCTGTCGGCCACGGCGCGCTCGCCCAGCGCGGTCAGATCCTCGTCGGAAACAGCATAGATCATCGCTCGATGGTCCCCGTCCGGCGGATCTTCTTCTGCAGCTGCAGCACGCCATAGACCAGGGCCTCGGCGGTGGGCGGGCAGCCCGGGATATAGATGTCGACCGGCACCACCCGGTCACAGCCCCGCACCACCGAATAGCTGTAATAGTAGTAGCCGCCGCCGTTGGCGCAGCTGCCCATCGAGATCACGTAGCGCGGCTCGGGCATCTGGTCGTAGACCTTGCGCAGGGCCGGGGCCATCTTGTTGGTCAGGGTGCCGGCCACGATCATCACGTCCGACTGGCGCGGGCTGCCGCGGGGGGCGAAGCCGTAGCGCTCGAGGTCGTAGCGCGGCATGGACGCCTGCATCATCTCGACCGCGCAGCAGGCGAGGCCGAAGGTCATCCACATCAGCGAGCCCGTCCGGGCCCAGTTGATCAGGTCATCCGTCGCGGCGGTGACGAAGCCCTTGTCGGCCAGCTGGTTCGACACCCCGTCGAAATAGGGGTCGTGCAGCCTGGGGTCATAGCCCTCGACGGAGCTGCGGCCGGCCGAGCCGGCGGGAACGATCACTCCCATTCCAGGGCGCCCTTCTTCCACTCATAGATAAAGCCGACGGTCAGCACGCCGAGGAAACACATCATCGACCAGAACGAAAACACCTGGACGTGATGCGGCAGCTTCATCAGCGCCACGGCCCAGGGGAACAGGAAGGCCACTTCCAGGTCGAAGATGATGAACAGGATCGAGACCAGGTAGAAGCGCACGTCGAACTTCATCCGGGCGTCGTCGAAGGCGTTGAAGCCGCATTCGTATGCGGAGTTCTTCTCCGGGTCCGGCGACTTGGGCGCGATCAGCACCGGGAGAATCGCGAAGGCCAGGCCGATGATGGTGGCGAGGCCGAAGAACACCACGATCGGCAGGTATTGCAGCAGGAAGGCGTTCATGGGGCCCTTTCGAGGAGAGCGGCCGGCGAGAGTCGCGGGCGTTGTAGCCCAAGCCCGCCGGGGGTTCAAACACACCTTCACGGAAGAATTTGCGATCGCGACAAGCTGCCTGTTGACAGCCAACCCCGGCCCGCCCTATGTCACGCGCCTTGCTTCAGCGGCCCTACCGGGAACGCCCAGTGCGGATGTAGCTCAGTTGGTTAGAGCGCCGGCCTGTCACGCCGGAGGTCGCGGGTTCAAGTCCCGTCATTCGCGCCATTTTCTCTCGAAATTTGGGCTGTTTGGTGCGGCGGATCGCCCGCCTTATTGCGCGGCCGATTGCAGCCAGCGACCGGCGGACTGGACGAACGCCCCGTCGCCGCTGACTTCCGCATAGATCCCCATCAGCCGCTCGAATACGAAATCCCAGCTGTGGCGCGAGACCGCCCGTGTCCGCGCGGCGCGGCCGAGAGAGAGGACGTCGCGGGCGAACAGGGCCTCGATCGCCTCGGCGAAGGACTCAGGCGCCGAGCGCGCCGCCGTCTGGCCCACGGCTTGGTCCACCGTCTCGGCAAGGCCGCCCGTCCCCGGCGCCACCACCGGCAGCCCGCAGGCCATGGCCTCCAGCGTGATCAGGCCGAACGGCTCGGCGTCGTTCGCATGCACGAAGGCGTCGCAGCTGGCCAGCAGCCGCGCAAGGGCCCCGGCGTCGCCCTCGTAGGGCAGGCAGACGACGTTGCTCGGGGGAGCCGCTTCTCCCACCCCCGCCCCGACGAGGACCAGGGTGTAGGGGTCGCCCAGCCGCCGGACCGCCTCGACCAGCACCTCGATCTTCTTCTCCCGCGCCGGGCGCCCGGCGAAGACCAGCAACCGCCGGTCGGCGCCTACGCCCAGCCGCCGACGCAAGGCTTCGCGGTCGGCGCGGCCGGGATGGAACTGCTGCACGTCGACGCCGAGCGGCAGGGCCATCGCGCCCTCGACGCCGGCCTCGGCCAGGCGCTGGGCGATATAGCGGCTCGGCGCCACGACCCGGTCGAACTGGTTGTAGATCTTGGCCCAGCGCCGGCGCACGGGCTTTTCCGCCCATTCGCCGAAATGCAGGGCCGCCAGGGCGGCGAGATCGGTGTGGCAGAAGCCGATCACCGGCACGCCGAGCCGTTCGCCGGCCCTCAGGGCCGCCAGGCCCGGCGTATAGGGATCGCCTGCCTCGATCAGCGACGGTCGCTGGCGGATCAGCCGGCTCATCCAGGCGGTCTTGCTGGCCGGCCAGCGATACCCATCGCCGAACGGCAGCGGCGCGGCATAGATCGACCACTCTCCGGCGCCGTCGTAGCCGTCCGCCGAGCCAGGCACGACCAGGCTATGGCGCACCTGGGGCCGGTTGACAGCCATCCAGGCCTTCTTGGCGGAGAGATAGCGCTTCACCCCGCCGCTGCGGGGCGCATAGAGCATGGTGGTGTCCACCAGCCGGGTGACGGCGCCGGCGCGGCGTTCCCGCGGGGACCCCACGTCGTACAGACTGCCGATTTTCCGTCCGTCTTCGGAGAGCACGATCATGCCCCTTACGGCCTGAGCGTGAAACTAACGCGACAGTTCCTGCGAGTGAATACGCTCCGCAGGCCCCACGGGTTGCGTCAGATCAAGCGCCGGGGCCGCCTGTCAGGCGCCAATCACCATGTAGAGATTGGAGCTGAACGGCCCGAGCGGAAGGCCCGTATGCCCGATCTTCGGGCGGCCGCCCGCGGGCGCCGCAGCCGCCAGATCGCTCGTTCCGGTCAGGATCAGTTCCGCCGGGTCCAGCCAGCTTTCCTTGCCGGTCAGGCGGCACCCCGCGGCGAAGGTCGCTGGATGATAGTGGGCGAGCGGCAGGCCCGTATGGTGCTCCACGGGGAACCAGCGGTTCGGCGCGGTCAGGAACACCACCTTGGCCACCCGGGCCAGTTCGGCGACGAAGGCTTTCTGGGCCTCGCGGCTGCCGACATGCTCGATCACGGCGTTGGAGACGGCGATGTCGAAGGCGCGGTCCGCGAACGGCAGGGGCTCGCCGGCCGTGATCCGGCGATAGGCGACCTTGGGATAGGCCTCGCGAAAATCACCGCCCTCCCCCAGCCCCAGCGCGGTGATGTTCTCAGGGTGCGGATAAAGCCGTTCCAGAAGGTTGGCGCCGTCGGTGACCACGTCCGAGACGCCGACATCCAGGATGCGGTCGGTCGGCTTCGGGCCCACCATACGCAGGAAGTCGCGATAGATGCGGTCACGGGCCCAGATCAGCAGGCGCTCGCCGGGGGAATGAGGCGAGGCCGCCTCATAGTAGCGCGCATCGACGACGGGGCCGGCGCCGGTCATGGCGGGGCGACGGGCCTGAGATGGATCGCGCCCGGCGCCGACAGATAGGCGAAGCGGCGCTGCTCCAGCCGCGCGCGGGCCACGGTGTCGAGGATCAGGCCGCAGGCCAGGCTTAAAAGGCCCGTCACCCCCAGGCCCACGGCCACGATCAGGGTCGGAAAGCGCAGCACCAGGCCCGTGCGCCAGAACTCGGCGATCACCGGCAGGCCCATGGCCCCGGCCAGGAGGAAGCTCACCGCGCTGCAGGCGCCGAAGAACTGCAGCGGCCGCTCCTCGCGCAGCAGAAGCCCGATCATGCGCAGGATGCGCAGGCCGTCGCGGATGGTGCTGAGCTTGCTGGTCGAGCCGTCCGGCCGCGCGCCATAGGCGGTGTCGACCTCGCGGGTCGGCAGGCGCATCTGCAGGGCGTGGACGGTCAATTCGGCCTCGATCTCGAAACGCGCCGACGCAGCGGGGAAACTCTTCACGAATCGCCGGCTGAACACACGATAGCCTGACAACATGTCTCGAACACGGCATCCGAACGCATGGCGCACCAGACCGGTCAAGAGGCGGTTGCCCAGGACGTGGCCGGGGCGATAGGCCTCCTGCGCCTGACTGATGCGGGCGCCGGTGACCATGTCGCAGCCCTCCTCGATCAGGGCCTCGATCAGGCGCGGGGCCGCGGCGGCCTCATAGGTGCCGTCGCCATCGACCATGACATAGATGTCGGCCTCGACGTCGGAGAACATCTGCCGCACCACATTGCCCTTGCCCTGCAGCGGCGCCCGGCGAACCAGGGCCCCGGCGTCGCGGGCGACCTGGCGGGTGCGGTCGGCGGAATTGTTGTCATAGACATAGACCGTGGCCGCCGGCAGGGCGGCGCGGAAGGCCGACACCACCCCGCCGATCGCCGTTTCCTCGTTATAGCAGGGGATGATCACGGCGACCTCGGCCCTGACCGGCGCCGGCGCGATGGCGGCGACCCGGTCCAGCGCGCGGTCGATATCCAGGCTTTGCAGGCGAGTGATCATGAGGCTTGGGCCCTGGTGACGTTCGGCCCTAGCCTAGGGCGCATCGCCTAATGATCCGGAAACCGCCGGCTTGGCCGCTATGCGGGCCAGCAGCAGCGCCAGCACCCACCACAGGATCACCGGCCCCAGCTGCAGATGCAGGCGCCGCGCCGTGGCGGGCAGCACCCACGGCGAGGCCAGCATTACGGCCAGGCCGATCCTCTCCCACGGCCGCCAGCCCCCCGCCTCCGCCTCGCGCCAGACCCAGACGGCGGCGAACAGCAGGGCGACCATGTCGTAGTCCCAGGCATAGGGCGTGGTCAGGAAGGTGGCGACCAGCAGCACCGCCCCCTTCAGCGGCGCCGAGGCCCGCCCGCGCCAGGCGACGAACACCGCCGCCGCCGCCGCCAGGGCCGAGGCGGCCTGGGCGGCGTAGGCCAGCGGGCTCGCTGCGCCGAGGAAGCGCAGGGCCACATAGACTGAAGGCATCCGCGGCCAGTTACCGATCTGGGTTTCCAGGATCTGGCGATGGAAGGGCGCATTGTGCAGGAAGGCCGTCCACGGCTGCACGCCCACCATCGCCACGCTGACCGCGACCAGCGCAACGCCCGCCAGGGCCCCGCCGAAGATCGCCCGCCAGCGCCCCGCAGCGACAAGGGCCACCGGGATCATGATCCCCAGGTGCGGCTTGTAGCAGAGCAATCCGAACAGGGCGCCGGCGAGGAGCGGCCGCTCGTCCAGCAGCATCAGCCCCCCGACCAGCAGGGCCGCGCTGAAGGCCCCGTTCTGCCCGGACAGGGCGTCGATATAGAAGGCCGGCGTAGCGATCAGGGCGCAGCCGGCCAGGAGCCAGCCCATCCTAGGGGCCTGCATCCGCGCCAGCACCGCCCAGCCGCTCAGCGTCCAGGCGAGGAGCGCCGGCAGGAACGGCAGAAATGCGAAAGGCGCGGCCAGCACCATGGCCACCGGCGGATAGCCGTACCATTTGGCCTCTGCGTTCGGCGCGGTCAGGCTGCGCTCATAGGCCAGGAACCGGTGGAGGTCGTAGGCCTGACCGGCCCGCCCCTGGATCGCCAGCCGCGCCCCGGCCCAGTAGTTGACGAAGTCGCGGCCGACCTGCTCGCCCTTGCCGTCCACGACGCCGAAACGCGTGTGGGTCCAGACGTCGAGGCCCAAGAGCAGCACCGAAACCAGCGCGAACAGCGGCGTCCAGCGCTTCAGGCGTTCAAGGGTCAGCCAGTCGGCGTCTCGCATCGCCCTCGACAGTTGCGTCATCCCAGATCCCGGCGGCGCGCCCGGCACAGCGGCGCAGACGCATTACGCCAGCGCGACCCTGTAGACGGCGTAAACGCGGGAGACTCGCCCCCGTATCGCCGCTGGCGGCCGGCTCGACCATGAGCTTAACTGGCGTTGTGGATCGTCTGGAGAGGCGCCGGCGTGACCAAGGTTTCCGGATCGGCGGCGATCAGCGCCGCCTTCAACTTCATCGGGCCTGGATGGCGGGCGGCGTGGGCGATCCTTCTGTTGTACGGCGTCTGCAGCTTTGCGCTGCAGATCTGGCTGGCGGCTGTAACCGACGTCGCCGCCGCCATCACCACGCCGGCCGCCCTCGCCGCCAATTCGGGGAAGCTCTGGCAAGGCCTGCCCCTCGGCCTGATGGCGATGGCGGCTTCGACAGCCACCTACGGCGCGCTCTATCGCGCAGGTCTGGGCCAGGCGGACGAGAACGGTCCGGGAGGCCTGCAATGGAAGGCCGCGGAATGGCGGATACTGGGGGCGGTCGTGCTGCTGGTGGCGATGGTGGCCCTACCCATCTCAGCCCTGTTCGTCGCCATCTTTGGGAGCATGGCCGCGAGCGTCAAAAGCTCGCCCGCGGCCGCGATCGCCATGGCGGGCTGGCTCGGCCTGCTGTTTCTCATCCTCGCCCCGCTTGTGATCTGGGTTTCCGTTAGGATCAGCCCCTATCTGGCGGCCACCGTCGATCAGAAGCGGATCGTCGTGTTCGGCGCGTGGGACCTAACCCGCGGCGCCTTCTGGCCCATATTTGGCGCGCTGATCGTCGTCGGGATCGCGAGCGCCCTGGTGGTGGGGTTCGGCCAGATCGTGGGCCTGACCATCCGGGCGACAGAAGGCGCCATCGCCGACCCGACGCCCAATCAGATGGTGCTGCCGGCGCTGGTCCAGGCCGCCGCCGCCATCCTGATTCTTCCGGCCAAGGTCGGGTTGATGGCCTATGTCTACAGGGCTGTCCGCCCGGCGACGCCGGCCGTCGAGGAGGTCTTCGCCTGAACGCCTTGGCCGCGGGCCTTGGTGGGCGGCGAGGGGTTCGAACCCCCGACCTTCTGGGTGTAAACCAGACGCTCTGACCAGCTGAGCTAGCCGCCCGACAAAAAAGGCGGACGCCGCGCGGCGCCCGCCCCTCTCGATGGAATGAAATCGTCCTTAGTTCAAGGCGCCTTTCAGCCCCTCGCCCACCCGGAAGCGCGCGGTCTTCGAGGCCGGCCGCTTGACCGTTTCGCCGGTGCGCGGGTTGCGCGCCGTACCCGCCTTGCGCTCGACCGGCAGGAAGCTGCCAAAGCCCACCAGCCGGACTTCCTTGCCCGCCTTCAGGGAGTCCGTGACCGCCCCCAGGAACGCTTCGAGGGCGTCTCGCGACTGATTTTTGTTGAGCCCCGCCTTTTCCGCGATTGCAGAAATCAGTTCGGCTTTCGTCATAGGTGTCTCCCAACCCTTTTTGCGGCAGCGATCGTGCAAGTTCGTCGCGCTCGGGACGGATTATGGAGCGCGAAATGCTTGCGCCGTCAAACAAAGCAAGGGGTTTGGAGGGGCGCCGAAGGTAACTTATCGGCGATCATTTGCCCCACAGGCGAATTCGGCCAAATCCGCTGCTCACGGATCGGTGATTTTTGGACGATTTCGCAGCGCCAGATGAAGCTTCCGCACCTGCGAAGTCGAGCAAACCCAGGTCCGTGAAAAGGCTCGAGGCCTGATTCCACAAGGAACCAGGCCCCGGATACTTTGCACCAAGGGACGCTTCACGCCCCGTTGAGCTCAGTGAGTGACCACAGCGTCCGCATCCCCGTCCGAGTTGGTCGGGGCCGAAGGACTGGCGTCCTCCTCCTCGTGCCATTCGATCGGCGTCAGCGGCCCGGCCAGGGCCAGGGCCAGCACCTGATCAACAGTCGAGACCGGGATGATCTTCAAGGCGCCCTTCACGTTTTCGGGCACCTCCGCCAGATCCTTCTCGTTCTCTTCCGGGATCAGCACGGTCTTGACGCCGGAGCGCTGGGCGGCCAGCAGCTTTTCCTTCAAGCCGCCGATGGCCAGCACCCGGCCGCGCAAGGTGATCTCGCCGGTCATGGCCACCTCCTTGCGGATCGGCACGCCGGTCAACACCGAGACCATGGCCACGGCCATGGCGACGCCGGCCGAGGGGCCGTCCTTGGGCGTGGCGCCCTCGGGCACGTGCACGTGGACGTCGATCTTGTCGAACACGGTCGGCTTGATGCCGAAGGCCGGCGCCCGGGCGCGGACATAGGAGTTCGCGGCCGAGATCGATTCCTTCATCACCTCTTTCAGGTTGCCGGTGATCGACATGCGGCCCTTGCCCGGCATCTTGACCGCCTCGATGGTCAGGATGTCGCCGCCAAACTCGGTCCAGGCCAGACCGGTGACCATGCCGACGAGGTCGGTTTCGTCGGTCTCGCCATAGCGGTACTTGCGCACGCCCGCATACTTGGCCAGGCGCACGTCGTCGATGGTGATGGCGACGGTCTTTTCCCGGTCCAGGTCGCGCACGCTCTTGCGCGCCAGGTTGCCCAGCTCGCGCTCCAGCGAACGCACGCCCGCCTCGCGGGTGTAGTAGCGGATCAGGTCGCGGATGGCCTGTTCCGGCACCACCCACTCGCCCTCCTTCAGGCCGTGGTCCTTGGCCAGCTTGGGCAACAGGTGCCGCTTGGCGATCTCCACCTTCTCGTCCTCGGTGTAACCGGGGATGCGGATGATCTCCATGCGGTCCAGCAGGGGCTGGGGCATGTTCAGGCTGTTGGCCGTGGTCACGAACATCACGTTCGACAGGTCGTAGTCGACCTCCAGATAGTGGTCGTTGAAGGTCGAGTTCTGCGACGGGTCCAGGACTTCCAGCAGGGCCGAGGACGGATCGCCCCGCCAGTCGGCGCCCATCTTCTCGATCTCGTCCAACAGGAAGAAAGCGTTGGTGGTCTTGGCCTTCTTCATCGACTGGATGATCTTGCCGGGCATGGAGCCGATATAGGTGCGCCGGTGGCCGCGGATCTCGGCCTCGTCACGCACGCCGCCGAGCGACAGGCGCACGAACTCGCGCCCGGTGGCCTGGGCGATCGAGCGGCCGAGCGAGGTCTTGCCGACGCCGGGAGGGCCGACCAGGCACAGGATCGGGCCCTTCAGCGAGCCAGTGCGGGCCTGCACGGCCAGGTACTCGATGATCCGCTCCTTGACCTTCTCCAGGCCATAGTGGTCCTCATCCAGGATCCGCTCGGCCTCGGTCAGGTTGATGGTCTTGGACTTTGACTTGCCCCACGGGATCGACAGCAGCCAGTCGAGATAGTTGCGCACCACCGTGCTCTCGGCCGACATCGGGCTCATGTTGCGCAGCTTCTTCAGCTCCGCCTCGGCCTTGGTCCGCGCCTCTTTCGAAAGCTTGGTCTTCTTGATGCGCTTTTCCAGCTCGATCAGTTCGTCGCGGCTGTCGTCCTGTTCGCCCAGCTCTCGCTGGATCGCCTTCATCTGTTCGTTCAGATAGTACTCGCGCTGGGTCTTCTCCATCTGGCGCTTGACCCGGCTGCGGATCTTCTTTTCGACCTGCAGCACGCTGATCTCGCCCTCCATCAGGGCGAACACCCGCTCCAGCCGCTTGGAAACGTCGAAGATTTCCAAGAGCTGCTGCTTGTCGCTGATCTTGACCGACAGGTGCTGGGCGATCTGGTCGGCCAGCTTGCCGGGCTCGGTGATCTGCGGGATCGAGGCCAGGGCCTCGGGCGGCACCTTCTTGTTCAGCTTGACGTAGTTCTCGAACTGCTCGGCCACGGCGCGCGACAGGGCTTCGGCCTCGTGGGCGGCGCCCGCGTCCTCGTCGATCTCGCGCACGTCGGCTTCGTAGTACTCCGTCTCGTTGGTGAAGCGGATCAGGGCGGCCCGGGCGCGCCCTTCCACCAGCACCTTCACGGTGCCGTCGGGCAGCTTCAGAAGCTGCAGCACGCTGGCCAGCACGCCGACCTCATGAATGGCGTCGGGCGTGGGGTCGTCGTCGGTGGAGTTCTTCTGCGTGGCCAGGACGATCTGTTTGTCGTGGCGCATCACCTCCTCGAGGGCCCGAACTGACTTTTCGCGACCGACGAACAGAGGAACCACCATGTGCGGGAAGACGACAATGTCCCGCAGCGGCAGCACAGGCAGGGTTCTGATCTCAGACATACTTTTTACGGCTCCCGACCGGACCTCGAACAAGCATCCGGCCTCTTTCGGATCGTGGTCACCCGGCGATGCGCCGAGTCGGACGATCCGGCCATTCGGAAGGAATGGCTGTTCGGGCATTTATGTGGACGGTTTGCGCAGATGTTCAAGCGATGCCGCGCAGCGACGCTTGGGGAACGCGTCCATTGGCCGCGATGGGGGGAGGGCTTGGTTATTGGCGTTGCGGGTCAGACCCCGCGCCCACGACGTGAGAGCGCCCCTTCAATCGCGTTTGCGGCGTAGCGCAAAAAGAACACATTCAGGGCTGCGACCAGCAGCGCCAAAGCCTAGGCCAGACCTAGGTGATTTGGGCGAACAACAACCAATAGGCCAGCAAGCTCTACAAAGAACGCCACGGCCAAAATTGAAACGTATAGGCTTCGCTTCGATTTTTGCTCTTTCGTGCGCCCGACACCGATTATTCTATCTCTCTCAAAATAGCCGATCATACCGAACGATCCACATAAGGCCCAAGCTGCAATGCCCCTCTCAAATTGACCGAAATATCCAAACAGCAACACGATCGGCGCCAGGATCACGAGCGTTATAAACGTAACAGTCCTTGCATCCATGGAAGCGCCCCTCCCCACTCGACCCCAACGGCGCCGTTACAGGGACATGATACCCATCCCTGAAGCAAGTATGAGCCACTGCTCAAAGCCGGGGGTAGGTATCATGTCCCCAGATCCACTTTGGACCCACTTTGAAAATCGAGCGCCCAACGCCAATGCGTGGTTCGAGACGCGTCCCTGGCGGGCCGCTCCTCACCATGACTGACTTTTGTGCAATCCACTCAACCTAGTCATGGTGAGGGCTCGCGCAAGCGAGCGTCTCGAACCACGCAAACCAGATCGAGCTATCCCTTTTTCAAGCAGCCCCCTACGCCGCCCCGCCCTTGTTGCGGGCTTCGGCGTAGATCACCAGCGGCTGGGCTCTGCCCTCGACCACCTCGGCGTTGACCACCACCTCTTCCACGCCTTCGTAGGTCGGCAGCTCGAACATGGTGTCCAAGAGGATGCCTTCCATGATCGAGCGCAGGCCGCGGGCGCCGGTCTTGCGGCCGATGGCCCTGCGGGCGATGGCCTTCAGGGCGTCGTCGGTGAAGGTCAGGCCCACGTTCTCCATGTCGAACAGGCGCTGGTACTGCTTGACGAAGGCGTTCTTGGGCTCGGTCAGGATGGTAACCAGGGCCTCTTCGTCCAGATCCTCCAGGGTCGCCAGCACCGGCAGGCGGCCGATGAACTCGGGGATCAGGCCGAAGCGCTGCAGGTCGTCCGGCTCGACGCCGCGCAGGATCTCGCCCGTGCGCCGCTCTTCCGGATCGGCCACAGTGGCGCCGAAGCCGATCGATGTGCCCTTGCCGCGCGCGGAGATGATCTTCTCCAGGCCGGCGAAGGCGCCGCCGCAGATGAACAGGATGTTGGTGGTGTCGACCTGCAGGAACTCCTGCTGGGGATGCTTGCGCCCGCCCTGGGGCGGCACGGAGGCCACGGTGCCTTCCATGATCTTCAGCAAGGCCTGCTGCACGCCCTCGCCCGACACGTCGCGGGTGATCGAGGGGTTGTCGGACTTGCGGCTGATCTTGTCGACCTCGTCGATATAGACGATGCCGCGCTGGGCCCGCTCGACATTGTAGTCGGCCGCCTGCAGCAGCTTGAGGATGATGTTCTCCACGTCCTCGCCCACGTAACCGGCTTCGGTCAGGGTGGTGGCGTCGGCCATGGTGAAGGGCACGTCGATGATGCGGGCCAGAGTCTGCGCCAGCAGGGTCTTGCCGGTGCCGGTCGGGCCGATCAGCAGGATGTTGGACTTGGCCAGCTCGACGTCGTTGTTCTTCTGAGCGTGGTTCAACCGCTTGTAGTGGTTGTGGACGGCGACCGCGAGCACCTTCTTGGCGTGGGTCTGGCCGATCACGTAGTCGTCGAGAACCTCGCGGATCTCCTTAGGCGTGGGCACCCCGTCCTTGGACTTGACGAAGGCGATCTTGTGCTCTTCGCGGATGATGTCCATGCACAGCTCGACGCATTCGTCGCAGATGAACACGGTCGGCCCGGCGATCAGCTTGCGAACCTCGTGCTGGCTCTTTCCGCAGAAGGAGCAGTAGAGGGTGCTCTTGGTGTCGCCGCTGGCGGCTTTCGTCATCTCAGCTCTCACTCTGGGACGGCGCCGGCCCAACTGGCCCTTGCCGCCCGCCTACGGGATCGCCCAACGGCGGAATATGCACGATACGCGCCGCGGGTTTTCTAATCCTTGACATTCTCCGATCCGTCGAAGGATCACAAGCCCATCAAAGGTTAAGGAACCCAATTCCGTGGCGCGCCCCGTGCAATCCGACAATTTCACCGCTGGCGCCGCAGAGATAGGAAACCTGAGCGACCTCCGCGAGTCCGGCCCGGGCGCGCGGCCGATCGTGGCCTTCGACTTCGACGGCACCCTGACCGTCCGCGACAGTTTCACCACCCTCTTGCGCTGGAAAGCCGGCCCGGTCCGATTCGGGGCAGGGGTGGCCAGCCTGGCGCCTGAGTTGGTCTCGTTTCTGATGACCCGCGACCGCGGCGCCCTGAAGGGAGCGGCGGCCAAGCGATTCTTCGGCCCGGCGCGAAAGGCCGATATCGAATCAGTCGCCCGCCGCTTCGCCGAAATTCACGCCCGCGACCTCTTCCGCCCCGACGCGGTCAGGGTCTGGAAGCGCTGGCGCAGCCGCGGCGCGCGCCTGGTCATCGTCACCGCCTCGCCGGAGGAAACCGTCGCCCCCTTCGCCCGCGGCCTGGGCGCCGATCTCCTGATCGGCACGCGGCTGAAGTACGACGAGGCCGGCCGCTTCACCGGCAAGCTCGACGGCCTGAACTGCCGCGGCGAGGAAAAGGTCCGCCGCCTGCGCGAGGTGTTCGGCCCCGATCTCCGGCTGGTCGCCGCCTATGGCGACACAGACGGGGACACCGCCATGCTGGCCCTGGCCGACGAGGCGGGGATGAAAGTGTTCAACGGCGTTCCCGTGGCGGCCACTCATGAAACACGCCGGCGCCGCCGCTCTTGACCAGCTGGAGCCGCTGCTGGAGCGCCTGCGGGCGCTCGGGGCGCTGAAGGAGCGTTCGCGCGGGAGCTTCTATCTGAAATCCCGCGCCTTTTTACATTTCCACGAAGACCCTGCCGGCCTGTTCGCCGACGTGCGCGACGCTGAGGGCCACGACTTCGAGCGGCATCGGGTGGACGGGGCCGAGCGCCAGGCCGCGTTCCTGCGCCTGGTGTCAGTGCGGCTTGGCCTCGCCGCCTGAGCCGCGGCGCAGGGCGCCCAGCGCCTCGATCAGCTCGTCGATGCGATAGGGCTTGTTCAGCACCGGAAACTCGCAGACGTCGCGCTGGGCCAGGGCCTCGCCATAACCGGTGGTCAGCAGGATCGGGATCTCGGGAAAACGCATGCGGATGCGCCGGGCCAGTTCGAAACCGCTGAGCCCCCCCGGCATGACCACGTCGGAGAAC
Source organism: Phenylobacterium montanum (assembly GCF_018135625.1). NCBI lineage: Bacteria > Pseudomonadati > Pseudomonadota > Alphaproteobacteria > Caulobacterales > Caulobacteraceae > Poindextera > Poindextera montana. The sequence continues at coordinate 178,175 of NZ_CP073078.1, read as the reverse complement.
ACCAGGTCGATCTTCAGCCGCGCCAGGGCCTCCATGGCCTCGCGCGGCGAGCGGGCCATCACCGGCTCATAGCCCAATTCGCGGAACAGGGCGTCGGTCAGCTCGGCCACCTGCCGGTCGTCCTCGACCACCAGCACCGCCTCGTGCGCCGGCGTGGGCGCTGGATCGGCGGGCGAGGCGTCTTCGGCCACCAGGTCGTCGGCCGGCAGATAGAGGCTGATCGTGGTCCCCAGGCCCGGCTCGGAGACGATCGACAGCGCCCCATGCGACTGGCGCGCGAAGCCGTAGGCCTGGCTGAGGCCGAGGCCCGTGCCGGTCCCCCCGTCCCGGGTGGTGAAGAAGGGCTCGACCGCCCGCTCGCGCACCTCGGGGGCCATGCCGTGACCGGTGTCGGTAACGGTGATCAGGACGTGCGGGCCGAACAGGCCGGCCCCCTCCCCGTTCAGGGTCGCGCCGCGCGCCGCGATGGTCAGCCGCCCGCCCTCGGGCATGGCGTCGCGGGCGTTCAGGGCCAGATCCATCAGCCGTTCGCGCAGGCCTTGCGGATCGGCCTCGACCATGGCCAGGCGATCCGGAGCCTCGACGACGAGCTGGATGTCGGCGGGCAAGACCTGGCGCAGGTCCTCGGCCAGTGCGGCCAACAGCGGCTTCAGCTCCACCCGCACCGGATCCAGCGGTTGGCGGCCGGCGAAGCCCAGGAGGCGGCGGTTCATGGCCGCGCCGCGCTGGGCCGCGTCGCGCACGCCGACGATCATCTTCACCAGCCGCTCGCGGTCGTGGTCCACCGCCCGCAGGGCCAACTCCGCCCGGCTGAGCACGGCGGTGAGAAGGTTGTTGAAGTCGTGGGCCATCACCCCGGCCAGCCGGCCCAGGGCCTCCATGCGCCCGGCAAGCTCGCGCTGGGCCTGCGCCGCCTGGGCCTGCCGCTCGTCCGGCGGCTCCGCCGCCTCGCGCCGAGTCTCGACGAAGCCAATCAAGGCGCCCTGCTCGTCCCGCACGGCGTCCAGCCCGATCGCCGCCGGGTCGAAAAGCAGTTCGTAGGACTGGCCAATCGCGGCTGCGGCGGGATGGCCGGTCAGCGTCTCGGCCCCGGCGCTCCAGCCGGCGATGCGCCCATCAGGATCAAGCGCGATGAGCGCAGGACCGCCCAACGCCTGAAACAGCAGGTCGTAACGAACAAGGCCAGGTACGCCGCCAGTCGCCATCGCTCCGCTTTCCGGGCCGGCGGACACACAGCGGCTGGCTCGAAACCGCAATCTCGCCGGCCGGGCCAAGCCCGCCCACCGCCCGATCGCGATCCTCGGACTAGCGCCGCCGCTCGTCCGCCCGCCCCCTGGCGCACACGACCATCAGGCGCTTCGGCCCTCCAGATCGCCCACGCGTTTCCTCACCTGGCCAAGCTACAGGCAGCCGGCCGCAAAATCGAGGAAAATAGAAGCGAACAGCCGCGACAATACACCTAGCGCGTGCGTCGCGGCCTCAGCCCTTACGGCGGCGTTAGCGGGACTCAGCCCTCGCCGCCCTCGGCGCTCTCGCGGCTTTCGTAGACGTGGTCGACGATGCCCCAGGCCTTGGCCTCTTCCGAGGTCATGAAATGGTCGCGGTCCAGGGTCGCCTCGACCTCTTCATAGGTGCGGCCGCAGTGCTTGGCGTAGATTTCGTTCAGCCGGCGCTTGGTCTTCAAGATGTCTTCGGCGTGGCGCTGGATGTCCGAGGCCTGGCCGCTGAAGCCGCCCGAGGGCTGGTGCAGCATGATGCGGGCGTTCGGCAGGGCGATGCGCTGGCCGGCGGCGCCGGCCATCAGCAGGAACGAGCCCATCGAGGCGGCCATGCCCATGCACACGGTCGAGACCGGGCTCTTGATGTATTGCATGGTGTCGTAGATCGCGAGGCCCGACGACACCACCCCGCCCGGCGAGTTGATGTACATCGAGATTTCCTTCTTCGGATTCTCCGACTCCAGGAACAGCAGCTGGGCGCAAACCAGCGCCGACAGGCCATCCTCGATCGGGCCGTTCAGGAAGATGATTCGCTCGCGCAGCAGGCGCGAGAAGATGTCGAAGGCGCGTTCGCCGCGGCTCGACTGCTCGACCACCATCGGGACGAGATTCATCATGGTGGACTGGGGATCGCGCATCTGAAGCCCTTCATTCATCGAAGCGGCGCCGGCGACGCCTCGGGCCGGCGCTTTGTCTCACCGGATATCGCCCGCCGCCTCGCGGGTTGCAAGGCGGCGGGCGCATAGACTTGGTATCAGCCTTCGCCGTAGCCTTCCGGCAGGTCGTCGTCGGCCATCAGCTCGTCCTTGGTCACCGGCTTGTCGGTGACGGTGGCCATGCCGAACAAAAGGTCGACCACCTTGTCCTCATAGAGCGGCGCGCGCAGCTGGGCCTGGGCGTTCTGGTTCTGGCGCAGCAGGTCGAAGATCTGCTGCTCCTGGCCGCGATAGCGCATGGCCTCCTCGCGGATGGCGTTCAAGAGCTCCTGGTCGCTGACCTGGACGTTGTTCAGACGGCCGATCTCGGCCAGCACCAGGCCCAGGCGCACGCGGCGCTCGGCGATCTTGCGGTACTCGGCCTTCAGCTCGTCCTCGCTCTTGCCGGCGTCGTCTTCCGGCAGCTGGCCGCTCGACTTGTCCTGCTCGACCTGGCGCCAGATGGTCTCGAACTCGGCTTCCACCATGCGCGGCGGCAGCGGGAAGTCGTGGCCCTTGTCCAGGGCGTCCAGCAGGGCCCGCTTCAGCTTGAAGCGCGAGGCGGCGGCGTAGTTGTTCTCCAGCTGGCGGCGCAGGGCGTCCTTCAGGGCGTCCAAGGTCTCCAGGCCCAGCTTCTTGGCGAACTCGTCGTCGGCCTCGGCGTCGACCGGGGCCTTGACGTCCTTGACCGTGACCGCGAACTCGGCGGCCTTGCCCTTCAGGGTCTCGGCCGAATAGTCGTCGGGGAAGGTAACCTTCACCACAGCTTCGGCGCCCGCCTTCGTGCCCACCAACTGCTCTTCAAAGCCGGGGATGAACTGGCCCGAGCCCAGCACCAGGGGCACGTCCTGGGCCGTACCGCCGTCGAAGGCCACGCCGTCGATCGTGCCGACGAAGTCGATGATCAGCTGGTCGCCGTCCTTGGCCTTGGCGGTCTTGCCCTTGCGCGATTCATAGGTGCGGTTGGACTTGGCAAGCTCGGCCAGGGCCTCGGCGACCTCTTCGTCGCTCGGCGCATAGACCGGCTTTTCGAGGGTGAGCGTCTTGGGATCGAGCGGGCTGAAGTCCGGCATGATCTCGACGGCCATCTCGTAGGCCAGGTCGGCCTCGCCGGCCATGACCTTGTCCATGTCGCTTTCCGGCTTCAGGTCCGGTTGCGAGGCGGCGCGCAGGTTGTTGTCGCTGAGGACCTTCTGGCTGGATTCGCTCAGGGCTTCCTGGACCACCTCGGCCATCAGGGCCTTGCCGTGCATGCGGCGCACATGGGCCAGCGGCACCTTGCCGGGGCGGAAGCCCTTGATGCGCATCTGCGGCGCGATCTCCTGGATGCGCGCGTCCAGCTTCGAGCCGAGCTCGCTGGCCGGCACCTTGACCCCATAGACGCGGCTGAGGCCTTCAACCGACTTTTCAACGATCTGCATCGACATCTTATTGTTCCGAAGGAGACGCGGGCCGCCGCGATACCTTCGCCCCAGGGCTGAAACGAAAGGCGCCGCCGCGAGGGTGCGGCGGCGCGCGAGGGCGCTCTTATGTCACTAAGTCACGAAAGGTCCAAGCCCTTCGCGACAAGCTGGTGCGGATGAGAGGACTCGAACCTCCACGCCTCTCGGCGCTGGAACCTAAATCCAGTGCGTCTACCAGTTCCGCCACATCCGCGTGGGGGCCTCCATAAGGGGAAACAGCCTAGCGGAGCAAGCATTTCGGCCGGCCGTCACGAACGGCGGTCGCCTATGGGGACACCCTCCGAAACTAGCTATACTGAAACGACAGGAGCACCGGCCCCGGAACAACGCTCGCCCGAAATACCCAATTAATGTCTGCCTTCGGGCTGTGGCGATCGGAGCATAGCATTTGAAGGCTTGAGGGGGGCATGAACCTTGCTAAAGCTTACCATTCAAACGGACAGCGGCCCTTCCGTGTAACGTCCAGTCCAGCGCCAAAACGCCGGAGATTCTGCTCCTGAATTCAGATGCTGTGGCAGCGTCAGCACTGGTTGAGGCCGCTATCGCAGGTGGCTAGAACTTCAGCCCGTAGTTTAAGGATCCTTAATTGCTCACCTACGAGACTCTGCGCGCCCTCGCAAAGATTTGCAGCCCGCCATGACCGCTCAAAACGCTTCCGAGCCAATCGGCTTCAGCTTGGTCATTCCGGTGCTGAACGAGGCGGCCGTGCTACCGGCTCTCTTCGAGCGGCTCGACGATCTGATCGTGACCCTGGACGCCCCTGTTGAGGTAATCTTTGTCGACGACGGCAGCACCGACGAGACCAAATCACTGATCCGTACTCGCGCCGCCGCCGATTCCCGTTTCCGGCTCATCCAGCTCTCGCGCAACTTCGGCCACCAAGCCGCCATCACGGCCGGCATGGACCTAGCCGAGGGGCGCGCCGTCATCGTTATGGACGCGGACCTGCAAGATCCACCTGAGGTGGTGCTTGAAATGATCGCCAAATGGCGCGACGGCTTTCAAATAGTCTACGCCGAGCGCACCTCTCGCGCCGGCGAGAGCCGCTTCAAGCGCTGGACCGCGCACCTGTTCTACAAGGCGCTGCGCCGCATCGCCGCCGTCGACATCCCCGCCAATGTCGGCGATTTCCGCCTCGTTGACCGGCAGGTCATCCTGGCCTTCCGTCAGATGCGCGAGCGCGACCGGTATGTGCGCGGCATGTTCGCCTGGCTGGGCTTCCGCCAGGCCGCGGTCCGCTTTGAGCGGCCTGGCCGCGCCGCCGGGGAAACCAAATATCCGTTCTTTAAGATGGTACGGCTCGGCGTGAACGGTCTCGTCAGCTTCTCCGACGCACCGCTGCAACTCGCGCTCTGGATCGGGCTCTTCGTCTCGCTGGGCGCGCTCGGCTACGGCCTCTATGTGGTGATAGCGGCTCTAATCGGCGGCCATGGACTGGTGCCCGGCTGGGCATCGACCATGGTGGTGGTCTCCTTCCTCTGTGGCCTCAACATGATGCTGACAGGGGTGGTCGGCCTGTACGTCGGCCGTATCCATTCCGAGGTAAAGGCCCGCCCGCTCTATGTGGTCGATGCGCCCGAAACCGCGGGCCAGGCGGTCGTCGCCGCAAAGCCCGAATCCGCCGCCGCACCGCCCCAAGCCGCGGGCCGAGCAACACCAGCACCTGAAGCGCTTGGTCGCGCCACGACCGCGCCCGCAGCACAGCCCGTTTTCGACGCATACGGCACCTCCTACCGCGGCATTGTGCAGGATTCCGTCGCCTTTTCCGGCCTTGACTACAGCTTTTTCGTCCGATCCAAGGCGGGGCTGCTAGCTAACTTGTTTGCCGAGCACCTTCCCGACCGCCCCGCACCCACAGTGTTGGACGTCGGATGCGGCGTCGGCGCCCTGCATCCATTGCTCGCGCCCCATTGCGGAGAGTTGCACGGGGCTGACATCTCAAGCGCCTGCATCGAACAGGCCACGCGTGACAATCCCGGTGTCACCTACAAGGCCTATCAGGGCTTGGCTCTGCCCTATCCCGACGCCTACTTCGACGCCGTCGTCGCCATCTGCGTTTTGCACCACGTGCCGCCAGCCGACTGGGCCGCCTTCACGGCCGAGCTGAGACGCGTGTTGAAACCGCGCGGCCTCGTCTGCGTGATCGAGCACAATCCATTCAACCCTGCGACCCGGCTTTCAGTCATGCGCTGTCCATTCGACGAGGATGCGGTGCTGGCTCCGCGGCGTAAGACCTGTGGCCTTCTGTCAGAAGCCGGTTTCAACGATGTCCAAGGCCGCTACTTCGTCTTCACCCCCTGGACCGCGCCCTGGGCGAGACGATTGGAGCGGGCGCTCGCACCAGTGCCGCTCGGCGCCCAGTACCTTGCCTTCGGGCGGGCATGACCAGCCTCTTCATCCCCCGCGAACCGCATCTCGCCCGGCTGGCGCGGTTCGGCCTGATCGGGGCGGTCTCGACCCTGATCTATGCCGGCCTGAGTTGGACGCTGACCACGTACGGCCATGCTGAGGCGGTGAAGGCCTCGCTGATTGCCTATACCGTCTCCGGGATCTTCTCCTACCTTGCCCAGCGACGCTTCACTTTCCGGTCCAGCACAGGCCACAGCCGCGCAGCGCCGCGGTTCATCGTTGTGACCGTGTTGGGCGTCGTGATCGCCACACTAGCGCCGCTCCTCCTCACCGACCGACTGCACCAGTCTCCGCTACTCGCCATCGCCATCACCTGCGGCCTCGTCCCCTTGGCCAACTACCTTGCGCTCGACCGATTGGTGTTTCGCCCAGCTCCGGAGGCGGCCGGCATCGACGCGGCCGGCCTCTGGCGACTGGCGACGATCGCCATGTTCGGCCTGGGCGCAATCATGAGCGCCATGCGCCGCACCGATGTCGACGTGGCTTGGCTCCTGACTCTCGGCGAGAAGATGTTGGACGGCCAACGCGCCTATGTCGATTTCTTCGAGGCCAATCCGCCGATGTCGATTCTGCTCTACCTGCCGGCGGTAGTGCTGGGCCGTGCGACGCCAATCCCTGCCGAAGCCTGGGTCAACATCCTGACGCTGACGGCCATCGCCGCCAGCCTCGTCCTCTGCGGCCGCATCCTCGCCAAGGCCGTCCCGGACCGCGCCCGCCTCTGGGCTCTAGCGGCGACCGCAGCCTTTGTGCTCACCGTCCTGCCGACCGGCGTCTTCACCCAGCGCGAACACATCGCCGTCGTCGCCATGCTGCCCTTCCTGGTCCTTACCCTGGCGCGCAGCGAGGGTGAGACGCCATCCTGGCTGGTCGCCGCGCTCGCCGGCCTCGGCTGCGGCGTCGCCATGGCGATCAAGCCCCACTTCGCCCTCGCCGCCGGCCCCCCAGCGCTGATCGCCGCCCTGCGACGACGCTCTCTGAAGCCGATCTTCGCGACGGAAATCTGGGCAGCAAGCGCCGTTGTGTTCGCCTACGCCTTCCTTCTGCTGACCGCCTTCAAGCCGTTCCTCGCTTTCATGCCCGCGATCCGCGAAGCCTACCTGCCTGCGCGCCGACCGCTGGTCCAGCTCCTGATCTGCCCTCCGATCCCCATCTTCCTCTTACTGGTCCTTCTGACCATCGACGCCGGACGCCGGCACCTGCGCTCCGCCTGGATCCCCGTAGGTTTGATGGCCGCGGCGGCGGGAGGCCTTGCATCGTGCCTCATTCAGGGCAAGGGCTGGCCCTATCAGGCCTATCCGATGTTGGCCTTCGCTGCTCTGGCCTTGGCCGCCGCCGTCGTGCTGGGCTGGCGCGACGCAGCAGCGTCCAGGCTGCCGCCCTTGGTTCGGATCAGCCTGATCGGCAGCTGCGCCGCGCTATCGATGGGCTGGTCTAATGTCAAAGGCGACTATCACCAGCTGAACGCCCCGGTAGCCGCCCTTGTGCCGCATCCGCGCCTGCTCTCGATCTCCGCTGACATCGCCCTCGGTCATCCCCTGACTCGCGAACTGCACGGCCACTGGGTCGGCAGCGTCTGTAGCCAGTGGATGACCGCCGGCGTACTTGCCCAAGCCAGGGCCGGCCATCTGTCTCTCGCTCGAAGGACCCGACTCCGCCAATTCGTGGGCCTTGATCGTCGGATTCTGGTCAACGATATATTGCGCGGCCGGCCGGACATCATCTTAGTCAGCGTTGGCGGGTTCGACTGGGGCGCCTGGGCCAGGGCCGATCCTGCGCTGGCGGCGGCGCTGGCGCCTTATCGTCCCGTTCGGACAGTAGACGGCGTCGCCATTTGGGCGCGAAGCTGACACGTCGGATCGGAGATTTCGGGCCTTGAGCGCAAGGGAGGAACGTCGACCTCCCTTGCGCCGCCTGCCCTATTTCCCGCCTTGGTGCGCCTCCGCGTACCCGGCATTGGCCTCGCTGATCACATAGGCCCGCACCGCCTCGGCGTCCGCCTCGCTGAGTTGCTTGGCGAAGCTGACCATGCCGTTGGACTTGCGCGAGCCGCCCAGGACCACGTCCTTGAAGTCGGCCGCATTGGCGATCAGCGGGCTGTAGCGCAGGTCCGGAATCACCCCGCCGCTGATGGCGTTGTAGCCATGGCAGACCAGGCAATTGCGGTTGAACAGCGAGTGGCCCTGGGTCACGACCTGGGCCGAGGCGGTCATGGCCGGGGGCTTCGGCATTTCGATCCGCTCCAGGTCCGGCTTCTGCAGCTTGGCGGCCCCGCCCAGCTTGTAGACCAGGATCTTGCCGTTCTCGGGCGTGCCGACCTTGGGCACGGCGAAGCCGGCGGCCAGGTAGAAGATCGAGCCGAAGCCCGCCCCAACCGCCACATACTGCTCGCCGTCCACGGTGTAGGTCATCGGGCCGGCCAGGGTCGCGGTGTAGGTGTCCGCGCTCCACAGCGGATTGCCGTTCGCCGCATCATAGGCGTTGAAGTGACCGTCGGCCGTGCCTTGGAACACCAGCCCGCCCCCGGTGGCGAGCGTTCCGCCGTTCCACGGGCCGACATGGGCCACGCGCCAGGCTTCCTTCTGCTTCACCGGGTCCCAGGCTAGCAGATAGCCCTTCAGGCTGTTCCTCATCGCCGCCCGGGCCTTGGGATCGGCCGGCAAGGTGTTGAGGTCGGTGTTGGTGGCCGTGTTCCACTCACCCGGCCGATAGGCGAACTTGTCGTCGGTGCCGAAGGCGCCGGGCACCTCCTGCGCCGGGATGTAGACCAGGCCGGTCTTGGGGCTGAACGCCATCGGGTGCCAGTTGTGGCCGCCGAAGCTGGACGGCAGCATGACGGTGGGCGCGGCCTTGTAGTGGTCGTCGCCGATCTCGATCGGCTTGCCGGTGGCCAGGTCCACACCCGAGGCCCAGGTCGTGGGCACGTAGTTCTTGGCCGAGATCAGCTTCCCGCTGGCCCGGTCGATCACATAGAAGAAGCCGTTCTTCGAGGCCTGCATCACCACCTTGCGCGGCTGGCCGTCGATGGTCAGGTCGGCGAGCGTCAAGGTCTGGGTCGAATCGAAATCCCAGCTGTCGCCCGGCGTGGTCTGGACGTGCCAGCGGTACTCGCCGGTGTCGGCGTCGACCGCGATGATCGAGGCCAGGTAAAGGTTGTCGCCGCCCTTGGGCGAGCGGGCCTTTTCGTCCCACGGCAAGCCGTTGCCGGTGCCGAAGAACAGGAGGTTGGTCTCCGGGTCGTAGGACATCGAATCCCACGGCGAGCCGCCGCCGCCCATGGTCCACCAGTCGCCGGACCAGGTCTTGGCCGCCGCCTCCATGGCCTTGTTCTCGAACGGCTTCTTGGGATCGCCGGGCACGGTGTAGAAGCGCCAGATCAGCTTGCCGTCGTCGGCGTCATAGGCCGAGACATAGCCCCGGACCCCGTACTCGGAGCCGGAATTGCCGACCATCACCTTCCCCTTGATGATCCGGGGGGCCATGGTGATGGTGTAGGGCTTGGTCTGGTCGACCGTGACCACGCTCCAGGCCGGCTGGCCGGTCTTGGCGTCCAGCGCGACCAGCCGCCCGTCCAGGGTCGCCACATAGACCCGGCCCTTCCAGACCGCCACGCCCCGGTTGACCACGTCGCAGCAGGCGTTGTGACCCACCTCGCGCGGGACCTTGGGGTCGTATTTCCACAGCTCCTTGCCGGTCTTGGCGTCCAGCGCATAGACCAGGCTCCAGGAGCTGGTCACGTACATCACCCCGTCCACGACGATCGGAGTGGTCTCGACGCCGCGGTTGGTCGACAGCTCGTAGGACCAGGCCAGGCCCAGGTCCTTGACGTTGGAGGCGTTGACCTTGTCCAGCGGGCTGAAGCGCTGCTCGCTGTAGGTGCGGCCATGGCTCATCCAGTTGCCCGGATCCTTGTCCGCCTCGGTCAGGCGCTGGGCGTCCACCGCCGCGGGGCCGTGGCCCATGTTGCAGCCCGCCAGGGCCATGGACGCGGCCAGAACCGCCGCCAAAGCTGCGCCGTAACCCCTCATCATCGCCTCCCCGCGCCGCCAGGAGTCCCGGTCGGCGTTGCTGATCGTCGTTTATGAAGCGACGCTAGCGAAGATCAGCGCGCTTTTGAACTGGTGACCCAACGGCATCTTGCGCTTTAGGCGCCTGGATGCGAGGCAGGCGGCAAGAAAAACCAAAAGACTGGGGAAGCCGATGACTGGCCGGACGCCTTGTTCGCCGCAGCCCAAGGGCCGCCGTCGTGCCCGCTGACCTGCCGCCCAATCCCGAGATCGTGGTGGTGCGGGCCGCCCGCCTGCCGCCGCGCCTTTCCGACGCCGCCTTCTCCGTGATCCAGCTCACGCCCAAGGATCTGGCGACGGCGCCCAGGCTGGACACGGCGCTGGAGCAGGTCCCGGGCGTTTCCCTGTTCCGCCGCACCTCAAGCCTCGCCGCCAACCCGACGACCCAGGGCGTCTCCACCCGGGCGATCGCCGGCTCGGGCGCCAGCCGCGCCTTGGTGACCCTGGACGGCGTGCCGCAGAACGACCCCTTCGGCGGCTGGGTGATCTGGACCAGCCTGCCGCCGGAGAACCTGGCCGGGGTCAATGTCGTCCGCGGGGCCGGCGCGGGCCCCTACGGCTCAGGCGCCCTGACCGGCGTGATCTCGCTGGACGAGGCCCAGCCCGCGCCGGGCGCCTGGAGCGGCGATGTGGAAGGCGGCGACGGCGGCCAGGCCCGCGCAGCGGGAATCGCGGCCCTGGCTGCGCCCGGCGGCGAGGTGGTGTTCAGCGCCGCCGGCGAGCACAGCGACGGCTGGGTTCCGGTCGAGGATCATCCGGGCGCCGCCGACACCCGGCTCACCCTGACCGACGCCAACGCCAGCCTCCGCTATTTGGCCGACCTCGGGCCCGGCGCCCTGGCGGCGCGGATTGCGGCGTTCGAAGAGGACCGTGGCGCCGGCCTGCGCGGCGCCCAGTCGCGCGCCCGCGGCGCCCAGGCCAGCCTGACCTACGCCCAGGCGCCCTCCGCCGGTCATTGGGGCTGGCGCGCCCAGGCCTGGGGCGACCTTTCCAACCTCTACAACAGCTCGGTGAGCGTCGCCGCGGGCCGCGTCTCCACCACCCTCTCCAACGTGCAGTACGACACCCCTGCCGACGGCTATGGCGCCAACATTGCGCTGCGCCGCCTGCTGGACCACGGCGAACTGGAGCTGGGCGGCGACCTGCGCGGCGCCAGCGGCGAGGACCGCGAGCATTTCAAGGCCGTGGCCGGGGTCCTGACCATGGATCGCCATGCCGGCGGCGAGACCCTGATGGGCGGGGTCTATGCCGAAGCGAGCGAGCATCTCGGCCCCTGGCTGCTGGTCGGCGCCGCTCGGGTCGACGATTGGTCCAGCTCCGATGGCCACCGCATCGAACACAAGATCAGCACCGGCGCTGTCACGCTGAACCTGCATCCGCCCGGCAAGGACCAGGCCCTGCCCAGCTTCCGCCTGGCCGTGCGCCGCGACCTGCCGGCCGACGGCTTCATCCGCCTGGCCGCCTATTCGGGTTTCCGCGCCCCTACGCTCAACGAACTCTACAGGCCCTTCCGCGTCGGCAACGACGTGACCGAGTCGAACCCGGCCCTGGTCCCGGAAAAGCTCTACGGAATCGAAGGCGGCGTCGGCCAGGACGGGGCGGTGCTGAAATGGAGCGCCACCGGCTTCTACAACCGCCTGGAAAAGGCCGTCGCCAACGTCACCATCGCCCATGGGCCGTTCCTCAGCCCTCTGGACGGCTTCATCGTCGCTGGCGGGACCCTGTTCCAGCGCGAGAACATTCCGGCTATCGACGCCCACGGGGTGGAGTTCGACTCCTCGCTCAGGGTCTCGGCCAACCTCACCACCCGCACCGCCTTCGCCTGGACCGAGGCCCGGGTCGATGGCGGCTCGAGCGCCCCGCAACTCACCGGCCTCAGGCCCGCCGAGACCCCGCGCCTGACTGCCAGCCTCGGCGCGACTTGGCGGCCGCTGGACCGGCTCGGCCTGACCGGCGACGTGCGCTACGAGAGCCTGAGGTTCGACGACGACCAGAACACCCGACGGCTCAATCCGGGGACCAATGTCGACGCCCGCGCCGACTGGCGGCTGAACGGCCACGCCAGCCTGTTCCTGGCCATGGACAACCTGTTCGACGCCAAGATCGCCACTGGCCACACGGCCTCGACCGCGACCGTGCCAGGCGCCACGAGCTATGACGAACCGCGGCGGTTCCGCGTCGGCCTCACCTTGCGCGGCGGGCCAGGCGCTTAGGACACGGGCGTTTGCTGGACGAATTCCAGCACGGCGTCGACATAGGCCTGGGCGTTGGATCGCGCCGCCGCAACGCCGCCAACCCCCGCAGCCTCCAGCGCGTCAAAGCCTGCGCCGGCGGAAAAGAGCGCCCGGAACGCCTCCTTCTCCAGGAGTGCGGTCGGCAGGATCTGGACCTCGTGCGCGCGCAACCGGTCCACGACCGCCTTCAGCGTGCGCGATCGGATCGCCGCCGGTATGCGTGTCAACAGGCAGGAGTGAGGCAGCGGGCGTCCGCCGCGCTGGCCGAAGTTCCGCACCATCTCGGCGGCCTTGATCGCCTGGGTGGCCTCCAGCTGCGATCCGGCGAGCGGCGTCAGCACCAGGTCGGGGCGAAGCGCGGTGAAAACCATCGCCCCCCTCTCGGTTCCCTCGGTGTCCAGGATCATCCAGTCCGGGTGGGTGCGCAGCGCCTCGCGCCGAGCATCGACGAAGTCGTGCAATGTGGGAGACGGATGCACGGACAGACGGTCCGGACGCCCAGGCAGCCTGGCCCACTCAACCAGCGGCTTGTTGGGGTCGGAATCGATCATCGCCACGCGTTGACCACGCTCGGCGAGCCCCAGGGCAAGGAGGAGAGCCGCCGTCGTCTTCCCGGCGCCGCCCTTCGGGCTGATGAAAGCGACACTGTGCAAGCGGTCTGCGGCCAGGTGGAGCCAGCCCCCTTTTCGATACGGAATTCAATGCGGCGCCCGGCCCGACAGCCGAGACCCGACCACGTCCACGATCGCCGTCGGCGCGCCTTGCCACCGACCCGCGAGCCGAACTCTGGGAAGTCTCGATAACACCCTTCCCTATCTGCAAGGAAGGTCCGCATTGAGGAACCCGGCCCCGCCCGGGCTATCGCGGGGGCGCCCAGCCGGCTTCCGGCATCTCGATGTCGATCTCGAGGGTCGAGACCGCCTCGCCCTGATCGAGCCGGACCACCACCTTGTCCCGCTCGATGGGCAGGTGGCGCGCGATCACCGCCAGGATCTCCTTTTCCAAAAGGGCGACAAGGTCCGCATGGCCGTCACCGGCCCGCTCGTGGGCCAGCAACAGTTGCAGCCGTTCATGGGCGACCGAGCCGGTCCGATTGCGGTTGAAGAAATTGAACAGGTTCATGCGACCGCAGCCCTGCGCTTGAACAGCCGCGCCATCAGGCCGCGCCGTTCGCCGGGCGTCTCGACCGCGATGACCTCGCCGAGCAGACGCCGGGCGGCCTGCTGATAGGCCCGCGCGACCGACGAGCCCGGATTGTGCAGCGGGACGGGGCAGCCGAGGTTGGACGCAGCCAGAACGTCCTGGCTCTCCTCGACCACGCCCAGCAACGGGATGGCGAGGATCTCGAGCACGTCCTTTACGCTCATCATGTCGCCTCTGGCGGCGCGGGCGGGATCGTAGCGCGTGAGCAGCAGGTGCTTTTCGATCGTCCCGCCCTCTTCGGCCAGGCGCGTCTTGGAGTCGAGCAGTCCGATGATGCGGTCGGAATCCCGCACGGAAGAGACCTCAGGATTGGCGACCACGACGGCGATGTCGGCGAAGCGCATGGCCAGGGTCGCGCCCTTGTCGATGCCGGCCGGGCTGTCGCAGATCACCCAGTCGAACTTCTGGCGCAGTTCGCCGATCACCTCGCCGACCCCGGCTTCGCTCAGAGCCTCCTTGTCCCGGGTCTGCGAGGCCGCGAGCAGGGACAGGGATTCGATCCGCCGGTCGCGGATCAGGGCCTGGGCGAGCTTGGCGTCGCCCTGGACCACATTGACCAGATCGAACACCACCCGGCGCTCGGCGCCCATGACGAGGTCCAGATTGCGCAGGCCCACGTCGAAATCCACGAGGGCGACGGATTGGCCGGCAAGGGCGAGCGCGGCGCCGAGCGAGGCGGACGAGGTGGTCTTGCCGACGCCCCCCTTGCCGGAGGTGACAACCATTACTTTCGACATGCAGCCACGGCTCCTTGTGTTTTGATGCTTGGACGGCGTCAGTCGAGCGCCAGGACTCTGAGCATTCCCCGGTCGCACCAGGCCTGGACGGCGCTGTCCCTCAGGGACTCTCCCCAGTCCTCGGCGGTGCGATAGACGCCGTTCACGGCGAGCAGTTCGGCGTCGAGCCGTCGGCAAAAGATGCGGGCCGCGTCGCCCGTCTTCAGACCGGCTATGGCCCGCCCGCGCAGCGCGCCGTAGACATGGATGGAGCCGCCGGCGATCACTTCGGCGCCCGAAGCCACCGAGCCGACCACGGTCACGTCTCCAGCCTCGAAATAGATCGACTCCCCGGAGCGGACAGGCCGTTCGACCAGCAGGGCCTGCGGCCCATCCGCCTGGGATTCGCCTGCATCCGTCTCTTCCCGCAAAGCGCCGTGCAGCACAGTCGGCAGGTGGCCCCAGCGCGTCTTCGCAAGCAGGCTTGGCTCCGCCCCTTCGACGCCGATCACCCTGAGATTTCGGCGCGCCAGTTCGTCGAGCGCTTCGACAACGAGGCCCTGCGCCGTTTCGCCGCCGACGATCCTGGCCAGATCCGCCACCACCGGCCGGTCGGCGAAGAACACCGCCGCACGCTGCAGATGGCGATCCAGGGCCGCGAACCAGTCGCCGAGCGGCGCCTCCGGCTCGACGATCAGGGCCATGAAGTTGCGGCCGCGGACCCGGACCCTGGGAAACTGAGCGGGCTCAAACACCGAGGAGGCATCCTGGCCGCCGGCGACCGGCCCTGCTCAGGTCGGGCCTGCCTGGGCCCACAACGCTTGGACTGATCCACAAAGCCCGGCGGACGTACATGCCCGACCTCCCACACCGACAACGCGCACTTGTCGGCGT
Organism: Phenylobacterium montanum; assembly: GCF_018135625.1. Taxonomy (NCBI): domain Bacteria; kingdom Pseudomonadati; phylum Pseudomonadota; class Alphaproteobacteria; order Caulobacterales; family Caulobacteraceae; genus Poindextera; species Poindextera montana. The sequence continues at coordinate 162,998 of NZ_CP073078.1, read as the reverse complement.
AGGGCCCGGCAGCCGATTTCGTTCCCTCGATCCACAGCTGAATTGTCGGCGCAAGCGAGCGACTGGCGCGCCGGCTCGGCGCGATCTATGAGGCGGCGCATGATGCAGGACGGCGACGAGCGGGATGACGAAGGCGGCGGCTTCGATGTCGACGACTGGCAGCGGCTGCACGCCTTTGCCGACGCCGTGGCGACGCTCGATGACGTCCAGGCGGGCCGGGCGGTGTTCGCGCTCGGAGACACGGACGATCCGCAACCCATCGCCATGGACCTGCCCCAGCCCGTGATCTGGTGGGAGGAAGACGGCGAGCAGGCCGCGGTGGCGGTGCAGGCCGAGCAGCACACCGGGCCTGACGGCGAATGCTTGGAGGTGCTGGGCCTGATCCTGCCCGACGGCGGCTCGGCCGTGGCGCTCCTGGAAGACGTCGACCTGGTGGACGACACCGATCCCACCTGGCGCGATCTGGTCGCCCGGGCCATCGACGGGGCGGACGACTAGCCCATCCCGCCTACACCGGCAGCACCACCGTGTGCTTGACCTCCTCCAGCACCGCATAGGTCCGCGTCTCACGCACCCCCGGCATGCGCACCAGGATGTCGCCCAGGAAGGCGCGATAGGCCTCCATGTCCCGCACCCGGGCCTTGATCAGATAGTCGAAGCCGCCGGCGACCATGTGGCATTCCAGGATCTCGGGCGACAGGCGCACCGCGCGGGCGAAGGCGTCGAATACGTCGCTGGTGGTGCGGTCCAGGTGCACCTCGACGAAGATCAGAAGCGCGCGATCGACGCTGGCGGGATCGAGAAGCGCGACATAGCCTTGGATCACGCCCCGCTCGCGCAGGCGCCGCACCCGTTCGAAACAGGCGGCGGGCGAGAGATTACAGCGCTTGGCGAGTTCGGCGTTGGTGATGCGGCCGTCGTCCTGAACCACCCGCAGGATGCGGCGGTCGGTCTCGTCAAGAGCAAACGTGTCATTTCGACCATCCATACCGAACTTCCTTCGACAGAGACGCCATACATACAAAGCACATTTTCCGAATTTTCGCTTACACCGAAGACATGAAAATCGGGAAGATCGCCATGAACTGGGACGCGCTGGACGCCGGGAAATACCGCGACGAGGCCGAGGCGGTCGCCGCCCTGCTGGCCGCCGCGCCCTTGAGCCAAGCCGACCGGGCCGCCGTGCGCGCCGAGGCCGAGGGCCTGGTCCTGGCTACACGCAAGGCCGCCAAGCGCCAGGGCGTAGTGGAGAGCTTCCTGCAGGAGTTTTCGCTCGGCACCCGCGAGGGCCTGGCCCTGATGTGCCTGGCTGAGGCCCTGCTGCGCACCCCCGACGAGAGCACCCGCGACAAGCTGATCGCCGAGAAGATCAGCTCGGCCGACTGGGCCGCGCACATGGGCCGCTCGCCCAGCCTGTTCGTCAACGCCTCGACCTGGAGCCTGATGCTGACGGGCAAGCTGGTCGATGTCGACGACGAGGCCCGCATCGACCTGCCCGGCTTCCTGAAGCGCCTGGCCGGGCGTATCGGCGAGCCGGTGATCCGCAAGGCGGTGGGCGCGGCGGTCGGCATCATGGGCGAGCAGTTCGTGCTGGGCCAGACCATCGAGGCGGCGCTCAAGCGGGCCAAGGCCGAGGACCTGGTCTGCTCGTTCGACATGCTGGGCGAAGGCGCCCGCACCGCCGCCGACGCCAACCGTCACGAGGCGGCCTACGCCAAGGCCATTTCGGTGATCGCCGCGGCGGCCAAGGGCAAGGGTCCGGAAGCCGGCCACGGGGTCTCGGTCAAGTTGTCGGCCCTCTCGCCCCGCTACGAGGCGACCCAGGAGGCGCGTGTTTGGGAGGAACTCTATCCCCGCCTGAAGCGCCTGGCGGTGATGGCCGCCCAGGGCGATATCAACTTCACCCTCGACGCCGAAGAGGCCGACCGGCTGGTGCTGTCGCTGAAGATCCTCGAACGCCTTTGCACGGAGCCCGAACTGGCCGACTGGCGGGGCCTCGGCCTCGCGGTCCAGGCCTATCAGAAGCGCGGCGCCGAGGTGATCGCCACCCTCGCCGACCTCGCCCAGGCCACCGGCCGGCGGCTGATGGTGCGGCTGGTTAAGGGCGCCTATTGGGACAGCGAGATCAAGCGCGCCCAAGTGGGTGGACGGCCGGACTATCCGGTGTTCACCACCAAGCCGGCGACCGACCTCTCCTACCTGGTCTGCGCCAAGGCGCTGATCGAAGCCTCGCCGCACCTCTACGGCCAGTTCGCCACCCACAACGCCTATACCCTGGCCGCGGTGCGCCGCATGGCCGACGCGGCGGGCGTCAGAATCGAGTTCCAGCGCCTGCATGGCATGGGCGAAGCGCTCTACCGCGCCGCCGGCGACCTGCGCGGCGAGACCGTGCTGCGCGCCTACGCCCCGGTCGGCGGGCACGAGGACCTACTCCCCTACCTCGTCCGGCGCCTCCTGGAAAACGGGGCCAACACCTCGTTCGTGCACGCCCTGCTGGACGAGAAGACCCCGCCCTCGGCGGTGATCGTCGATCCGCAGCAAGCCGTCGAAGCCCGCCCCGGCCCGCACCCGCGCATCCCTCGCCCCGCCGATCTCTATGGTACGGCGCGCCGCAACTCGGCCGGCGCCGACCTCTCCGTGGCCGACGAGCGTCAGCGGCTGATCGCGGCGATCGCCGCGCTGGAAACAACTTCTCTCAGCGCCGGCCCGATCATCGGCGGCGCACTGAAGACCGGCGAGGCCGTGGCCGACGCCAAGAGCCCCTCCGACCACAAGGTCCTGGGCCGAGCCAGCGAAGCTGCCGCCGCCGACATCGACGAGGCTTTCCGCCTGGCCAAGGCGGCCCAGCCGGCCTGGGACCGGATCGGCGGCCCCGAACGCGCCAAGGTTCTGCGGGCCATGGGCGACGCCCTGGAAGCCGACGCCGACCGCCTGATCGCCATCCTCTGCCGCGAGGCCGGCAAGACCCTACCCGACGCCATTTCCGAGGTACGCGAGGCCGCCGATTTCTGTCGCTACTACGCCCATCTCGCCGAGACCCAGTTCGGCCAGGCCGACGTCCTGACCGGCCCGGTAGGCGAGACCAACACCCTGCACCTGCATGGCCGGGGCGTATTCGCCTGCATCAGCCCGTGGAACTTCCCGCTGGCCATCTTCACCGGCCAGATCGCCGCCGCCCTGGCCGCCGGCAACGGCGTCGTGGCCAAGCCTGCGGAGCAGACCCCGCTGGTCGCCGCGGCCGCCGTGCGCCTGTTCCACGCCGCTGGCATGGACCCTCGCCTCCTGGCCCTGGCGCCCGGCCGCGGCGAGACCGTGGGCGCGGCCCTGGTCAATCATCCCAGCCTCGACGGCGTCGCCTTCACCGGGGGCACCGAGACCGCCTGGGCGATCAACCGGCGGCTGGCGTCGCGCCTCGGCCCCATCGTGCCCTTCATCGCCGAGACCGGCGGGCTGAACGCCATGTTCGTCGACACCACCGCCCTGAAGGAGCAGGTGATCGACGACGTGATCGCCTCGGCCTTCGGCTCGGCCGGCCAGCGCTGTTCTGCCTTACGCATCCTGATGGTTCCGCACGAGACCGCCGACGCCCTGATCGAGGGCATCGCCGGGGCCATGGACGCCTTGGTGATCGGCGACTCAGCAGACCCGAAGACCGACATCGGCCCGGTGATCGACGCCGAGGCCCAGGCCGCGCTGCACCAGCACCTCAGCCGCCTCCGCCGCGAGGCCAAGGTGCTGCACCGCCTGGCCGCCCCCGACCAGGGAACCTTCTTCGGCCCGGTCCTGGCCGAGATCGCCCACGCTGGCGTCCTGGAAAAGGAAGTGTTCGGCCCGATCCTGCACATCGTCCGCTACGATCCGGAGGATCTCGCCGCCGCTGCCAAGCCCTTGGTGGACCGCGGCTATGGCCTGACCCTCGGCGTCCACAGCCGCCTGGAGCGCTTCGCCGAAGCCGTGATGGCCACGGTCCCCGCCGGCAACGTCTATGTGAACCGCTCGATCATCGGCGCGGTGGTGGGTGTGCAGCCCTTCGGCGGCGAGGGCCTCTCCGGCACCGGCCCGAAGGCCGGCGGCCCGCACGCCCTGACCCGCTTCGCCAGCGAGCGCGCCGTCAGCGTGAACATCGCCGCCCTCGGCGGGGACCCGGCCCTGCTCAATCTGAGCTGAACCGGCGGGCGAGCCTCACGTCTCTCCATGTTTTCGCCCCAGGTTTGCTATAGCTGGGGCGCAAAGGCCCGAAACTTGCTGCGGTGGCTAAGGCGAAGCTTTTCGCTGGCCCGCGCGTTTCGGATCGGGCCAAAGGGCGTGCAGGAGCGGTGACGATGCGGATCGGGTCGATTGGGCTGGGCGTGCTGCTACTGGCGGTCGCCGCGGGGAGCCAGGCCGGCGCTCAGATCTATGGCCAGAAGCCCGCGCCGCCGGTGCTCTATCCGCAGCAGCATCCGATGGCCACCCCCGCACCCAATCCCAACGGAGCCGCTCAGCCGGGCAACGGCCAGACCCCCTACGGCGCTCGCCCCAACGTGCTGCCCTATAACCCGCCAGCCACGCCCCTCCCGGCCGACCCCAACGTCGCCACGGCCAGGAATCCCGTTTACGGCGCTGCGTTGGATCCATCCGGCTATGGCTGGTGCCGCTATACCGACGACGCCCACAAGCGGACCTTCTATTCCGCCCCCTTCCCCGGCTCGCCCAAGCACGACACGACCCCGCGCGACGCGGCCTTCGCCGACTATATCCACCGCGTCTATCCGGGTTTCAAAGGCAACGTCGACTGCTACTGGCAACCCTTTGACAGTGCTTACGAATCCCGCGCAACCGAGGAGCACAACGAGTCCGCCGACCAGTTACGCAACTACCAGATGCAGAACACGCAGTGGAAGCCGACGGCTTGACGCGAAGCCTCAGCCAGGCCAGGCGATCAATTCCCTGAGCACCTGGGGGGCGAGCCCCGGCAGGTCTTCCGAAATCAGGCCCGGGCCGTGCAACTCCGCCGCCCGCGCATGGATCCAGACCGCTGCGCAGGTGGCTTCAAAACTGTCCATGCCCTGGGCGATCAGGCCGCCGATGAAGCCGGCCAGAACATCCCCCGAGCCGGCCGTGGCCAGCCAGGCCGAGCCGTTGGTATTGACCGCGCAGCGGCCGTCGGCGGCGGCGATCACCGTATCCGGCCCCTTGATCAGCACCACAGCGTGAGCCTTGGCCGCCGCCTGGCGCGCGGCGCTGATCCGCTCGGGCGCCGACTTCAGCAGTCCCGGGAAAATCCGTTCGAACTCGCCGACGTGCGGGGTCAGCACGTCGTCGCGGTCGAGCACCGAGAACAGCTCGGCCGGATCGTCGCGAAAGGCGGTCAGGGCGTCGGCGTCGACCACCAGGGCCGCGCCGGTGCGGGCCAGAGCGAACAGATTGGCCACTGTGGCCTCATTGACGCCGGCCGCCGGGCCGATGATCGCCGCGTCGGCGTGGCCGGCGGCGGTCTCAAGTTCCAGGTCGGTGTCGAACGGGCGCAGCATGACCGCCTCGCTGTGGGCGGCGTTGACACCGAGGGCGTCCGGCGGCGACAGCAAGGTCACGAGGCCGGCGCCGATGCGCAGGCCGGCGCGGGCGGCGAGGCGCGCCGCGCCCGTGCTCCACATCTCGCCGCTGATCACGATCAGCCGGCCGCGGGCGTGCTTGTGCGAGGCGGCGTCCGGCCAGGGCATCTTGGCCGCCCAATTGTCGGGATGGTTCTCCACCAGGCTGGTCGGGACCGGGGCCAGGCCGATGTCGCCGACCACCACCTCGCCGCACAATCCCCTTCCCGGTTCAATGACATGGGCCGGCTTCTTGCGATGGAAGGTGACTGTCAGGTCCGCCTTGGGCGCGTAGCCGAGCGGCCCGCCGAGGTCGCCCGAGAGGCCTGAGGGCAGGTCGATGGCGACCACCACCGCGCCGCTGGTCTCGGCCAGGCGCAGGGTTTCGGCGACGATGGAGTCGAGGCGCTTGGAAAGCCCCGCGCCGAACACGGCGTCCACCACCAGCTTCGCATCGCCGATCGACCGCGGCACGAGGGCCTCGACCGGCCCGTCCCATTCCGCTGCAGCGAGCGCGGCGTCGCCCTTCAGCTGGCCGCGATCGCCCAGCAGGGCCACGCGCACCGGCCAGCCCGCGGCGGCTAGCAGCCGCGCGACCACGAAGCCGTCGCCGCCATTGTTGCCCGGCCCGCACAGCACCACCGTGTCCCGCGCCGTCCAGCGCGCCTGGATCGCCGCGGCGACCGCCTGACCCGCCCTGGCCATCAGCACCGCGCCCGGCGTCCCCGCCTCGATCGCCGCCCGGTCCGCCGCGGTCATCTCGGCGACAGTGAGGATATCGTGGTCGGCCATGGTTTCGTCCCGGCTGGCGCAGATGCCACCCCGAATTAGGCGAGCCGACGCGTTCGGGAAAGGTATCTTGCAAGGATAAGGTGACGGCAGGCGCTGACGGTGATTTGGTATCGCCCAGCAGGCGGACGCGCGATAAGAGGGCCGCCTGAGCCAAAGGAGTTTTCATGTCCGCCGTCGCGCAACGCCTTGCCAGCCTTGGGATCATCCTGCCGCAGCCCGTGGCCCCCGTGGCCAACTATGTTCCCTTCGTGCGCGCGGGCGCCCTGGTGCATATTTCCGGCCAGGTGTCTGTGGACGCCAACGGCGGCGTGCGCGGCGTGGTCGGCCAGGATGTCGACCTGGAAACCGCCCAGCGCGCGGCGCGACTCTGCGGAATCAACCTTCTGACCCAGATGAACGCCGCCTGCGACGGCGACCTGGACCGCGTGGTGCGGGTGGTCAAGCTGGGCGGCTTCGTCCAGGCGGGGCCGGACTTCTTCGACATCCCGAAGGTGGTCAACGGCTGTTCCGACGTGATGGTCGAGGCCTTCGGCGAGGCGGGGCGGCACGCCCGCTCGGCTGTGGGCGTCTACCGGCTGCCGCTGAATTTCGCCGTCGAGGTCGACGCGGTGGTGGAGGTTCGCTGAGGGAGGTCCGATGAGCCTGACAGACGAGCTCGATCCAAGGTCCAGGTTCGGCGAAGCCTGGGACCTGCTGTTCAAGCCTCCGGTCGCCCACCGGGGGCTGTGGAACGGTGATGGCGCGCCGGAAAATTCCCTGGCCGCTTTCCAGGCCGCCTGCGCCCACGGCTACGGGATCGAGCTGGACGTGCAGCTCTCGGCCGACGGCGAAGCCATGGTGTTCCACGACGGCAAGCTGGAGCGCATGACCGGCGCGCCCGGTCGGATCGGCGACCATACTGCGGCCGACCTGGCCGAACTCAGGCTGAACGGCTCGGACGAGGGAGTCCCTACCCTGACCGAAGCCCTGGCCCTGGTCGGCCATCGGGCGATGGTGCAGATCGAGCTGAAGATCCCCGCCGGCGAGGTCGGGCCGCTGGAGAAGCGGGTGCACGAGGTCCTGATCGATCACAACGGCCCAGTGGCCGTGATCGGTTTCAACCCCTATTCCCATGCCTGGTTCGCCCAGCACCACCCCAAGATTCTTCGCGGGCTCGACAGCTACGGCTATGCCGACGAGGGGGCCCGCAAGCTGGCGCCCGAGCAGAGGCAGGCTTATGCGCGGCTGGAACACGTATCCATCGCCCGGCCGCATTTCCTGGCCCTGGGGGTCGACATGCTGCCCAGCGCCAAGGCGGCCGAACTGCGCCGCCAGGGCATGCCCGTGATCGCCTGGACCGTGCGTAGCACCGAGGAGTGGGACCGGCTGAAGCCGCATTGCGACAACCTGATCTTCGAGGGTTTCGCCGCGTGATCAGCGTCAAGCCGGCTGTGAGGATTCACAGCCGGATCAGCGAAATCGGCCGCGAAGCGTGGGACGCCTGCGCCGGCAATCCCGATTACCAGGCCAATCCCTTCGTCGCCTTCCACTTCCTGGACGCCCTGGAAGAGTCCAATTGCGCGGTCGAACGCGCTGGCTGGGGGCCTCGCCATATCGCCGTCGAGGACGAGACCGGCCGGGTTGCGGCGTTGATGCCACTCTATCTGAAATCTCACAGCCAGGGCGAATACGTCTTCGACCACGCCTGGGCCGACGCCTACGAGCGGGCCGGCGGGAGTTACTATCCAAAACTGCTGTGCGCCTCGCCGTTCTCGCCGGTGACCGGGCCGCGGATGCTGGTGCGGCCGGATGTCGATGCGCAGGCGGCGCGCCGGGTGCTGTTGGGCGGAGCCCTCCTGGTCTGCGAGCGGGCGCGCGCCTCCTCTCTCCACGTCAACTTCCCCACCGGCGAGGATTGGCGGTTCCTGGGCGAACAGGGCCTCTTGCAACGGCAGAACCTGCAATACCACTGGCGTAATCAGGGCTATTCAACCTTCGACGACTTCCTGGCGGCGCTCTCGTCCGGCCGGCGCAAGACCATCCGCCGCGAACGGCGCGACGCCCAGGCCGGGCTCGAAATCCTTGCCCTGACCGGCGCGGATATCACCGAGGACCACTGGGACGCCTTCTTCGCCTTCTACATGGACACCGGCGGGCGCAAGTGGGGCCGGCCCTATCTGAACCGGCTGTTTTTCTCGCTGCTGGGCGAGCGCATGGCCGACCAGGTGTTGCTGATCATGGCCCGCCGCGGCGGGCGCTGGATCGCGGGGGCCCTGAACCTGATGGGCGCCGACTGCCTCTATGGCCGCAACTGGGGCTGCGTCGAGGACGTGCCCTTCCTGCACTTCGAGCTGTGCTACTACCAGGCCATCGAGCAGGCGATCCTGCGGGGCCTGCCCCGGGTCGAGGCGGGCGCCCAGGGCGAGCACAAGATCGCCCGCGGCTATCTGCCCTCGCCCGTCTATTCCGCCCACTGGATCGCCGACCCGGCCCTGCGCGACCCGGTCGCCCGCTTCCTGGCGCAGGAGCGCGACCGGGTGCAGGGCGAGATGGAGTGGCTGGAGGAGGAATATTCGCCCTTCCGCCAGGGGGGCGGCGATACGCCGCAAACTTGACGTCGCCCATCGACCCGAATCCGAATCTAAGTACGAACGTATTGTTTCTCCCGGTTTCCGCATGAAGTCGCAGAATAGGTTTGATTTGGACGAGATCGGCCGGCTCGACACGCTGCTCGCCGAACACATCGACCACTTCCATCAGAGCGGAGTTTCGGCGGCTCAGTGGCGGGACTATACGGCCGCCATGGCCGAGGCGCCTCTGCTCGATCCGACCTTACAGCTGAAGTCCCGGTATCTGCTCTGCATCCGCGACCTGCGCGGCCGATTCGTCAAATTGAGCCAATCCTGGGAGGCCAATCTGGACTTCCGATTGAGCGAGTTGCAGGGCGCGCCGCTGCTCCGGCTGGTCCATCCGGCCGATGTCTGGGCCACGCACGATCGCATGGAGGCGGTCCGCAGCGGCCGCGGCGCCGGTGGTTTTTCCAACCGCTACCGGCGCCGCTCCGGTGGTTATCGGCGACTCGAATGGACCTCGCGCCTGTTCGGCGACCTGGTCTATGGCGTCGCCCACGACGTCACCGAACTCGTCGGCGCTGAGGATCTCTAGCCGACTGGAAGAGTCCGAAAACCGCGAGCGAACCGGCCCGCGGCCCACTACATTCCGCGCATGAGCATGACGGGCTTCTGCTTTTTCCAGACCGAGATCGGCGCCTGCGGCCTTGCCTGGCGCGAGCAGGGGCTGGTGCGTGTTATGCTGCCAGAGGCTGACGGTTCAGCCGCCCTCACAGCCCTGCGCCGGCGCTTCCCCGACCTCGCCGAGGCCGAACCGCCAGCGTACGTTCAAGAGGCGATCGAGCGCATCAAGGCCCTGATGGCCGGTCAGCGGATCGACCTTTCGGACATCGACCTGGATCTCGAAACGGTCTCCGCCTTCGATCGCCGGGTCTATGCGGTCGCCCGGGCGATCCCGCCGGGCGAGGTCCTGACCTATGGCGAGATCGCCGAGCGGCTGGGCGACAAGCTGCTGGCGCGCGAGGTGGGCCAGTCCATGGGCCGAAATCCCTGGCCGATCGTGGTGCCCTGCCACCGCGTGCTGGGCGCCGGCGGCAAGATGACCGGCTTCTCGGCTCCCGGCGGGGTGAACACCAAGGAACGGATGCTGGCGATCGAGGGCTATTTCCCGGGCGGCCAGCCTTCGCTGTTCGGCTGAGCTTGCCAGACCCACGATCTGAGATCACACTTACTGCATGTCTTGGCCTGACGAGATCACCCTGAGCGGCGAGCATGTTCGCCTGGAACCCCTGACCCCCGCGCACCACGACGCCCTGGTGGAGGCCGTGCGCGACGGCGAGCTCTGGCGGCTGTGGTACACCAACATTCCATCGCCCGAGGGCATGGCGGCCGAGATCGATCGACGCCTGGGCTTGCGCGAAAAGGGCTCCATGCTGCCCTTCGCCGTGATCGAGCCCGCGAGCGGCCGGCCGGTCGGCATGACCACCTACATGAACATCGACGCCGCCAGCCGGCGGGTCGAGATCGGCTCGACCTGGTACCGCAAGGCGGTGCAGCGCTCGCCGCTGAACACCGAGGCCAAGTTCCTGCTGCTGCGCCACGCTTTCGAAACCCTGGACTGCATCGCCGTCGAGTTCCGCACCCACTTCTTCAACCACGCCAGCCGGCGAGCGATCGAGCGCCTGGGCGCCAAGCTGGACGGCGTCCTGCGCAACCACATCCGCAGCCCGGACGGGACCCTGCGCGACACCTGCGTCTATTCGATCATCGCGGGCGAGTGGCCGGCGGTGCGCTCGCACCTGACCTTCCAGATGCAGAAGCCGCGGGCATGAAGCCCTAGCAGGCTTCCCAAGCCTGCCGCAGCCAGGCCGCCACCTCGCCGTCGACATCCGCCGGGCCGGTGAGCAACAGGTTCGCGGTCAGGCGCTCGGCCCAATTCTCGCTCCTGCCACGGGGCTTCAGCCGCGGGCTCTCATCGGCCGGAACCGCCAGCCCCAGCGAGACGCCGCCCTTCACCGGCTTGAGGGCGCAGAACTGGATGTTGCGGGAAAAGGCGGTGTAGGTCTTGCGCGCGCCCATCACCACACCCGGCAGGGCGCCCGCCTGCTCGCGCACCGCCTCGAACACTGCCCGGGCGGCAGGATCCTTCCACAGCGCATCGAGCAGCTTGTCGGGCTCGTCCCAGGCCATTTCGGCGCCGAACGCTTCGCCCAGCACATAGCTCGCCCGGTTCTGGGCCAGGCCGTGGACATCCTTGAACCATTTCAGGCGGGCCCGATGGCCGGCCTCGGGGCAGGTCCGGGCTATCGCAACCCATTCGGGCAAGGATCTGCCGGTGGCCTGCTCCAGATTGGCCCTGACGGACTCGAACCATTTACGTTGGCGCTCGGTCAGGCTGGCTTCGGCCATGTTCCACCGCCCCCGGGGGTTTGCTAGGACATGGGGCGAGACTGGCCCGCAGCGCGGAGGACCGCAACCATGAGCCTCAACGGCGACTATGACGAGAACAACATCTTCGCCAAGATCGTCCGCGGCGAGCTGCCCTCGGCCAGGGTGTTCGAGAACGCCCATGTGCTGGCCTTCATGGACGTGTTTCCCCAGAGCCGCGGCCACACCCTGGTGGTCTCCAAGCAGAGCAAGGCGCGCAACCTGCTGGATATCGAGCCGGAGGACCTGGCCCATCTGATCCAAGGGGTGCAACGGGTCACCCACGCGGTCAACGCCGCCCTCAAGCCCGACGGCATCGTGGTCACCCAGTTCAACGGCGCCCCGGCCGGCCAGACCGTCTACCACCTGCACTTCCACATCATTCCGCGCTGGGAAGGCGTGCCCCTCGGCCGCCACGCCGGCGGCGCCATGGCCAATCCGGAAGAACTGGCCGAACTCGCGCACCTGATCGCGGGGCAGATCAGCTGAGGCGCCAATGAAAAGGGCGGCCCGCGAGGACCGCCCTTTCCTATCTGATCTTGGAACCCGCCCTACTCCGCCAGGGCCGGCTCCTCTTCGCCCGCCGTCTGGCCGCCGCCGGTCCCTTCGAAGTCGAAGGCCAGCTTGCCGTCCTTCAGCGAGACGCGGACGTGGCCGCCGCGGACCAGCCGGCCGAACAGGATCTCGTCGGCCAGGGGCTTCTTGATGTTCTCCTGGATCACCCGGGCCAGCGGCCGGGCGCCATAGAGTTCGTCGAAGCCGTTCTTGGCCAGCCAGTCGGCAGCGTCGTCGTCCAGCGAGACGGTGACGTGGCGGTCGGCCAGTTGAGCCTCCAGCTGCAGCACGAACTTGTGCACCACCTGGCGGATGATCTCCGGCGTCAGCGACTTGAAGGCCACCACCGCATCCAGGCGGTTCCTGAATTCCGGCGTGAAAATCCGCTTGATCGCCGCCTCGTCCTCGCCCTCGCTGCGCCCACGGCCGAAGCCGATCGAGTTGCGCTGGGCGTCGGAGGCGCCGGCGTTGGTGGTCATGATCAGGACCACGTTGCGGAAATCGACCTTCTTGCCCACCGCATCGGTCAGCGAGCCGTGGTCCATGACCTGAAGCAGGATGTTGTAAACGTCCTGGTGGGCCTTCTCGATCTCGTCCAGCAGCACCACGGCGTGCGGGTGCTGGTCGACGGCGTCGGTCAGAAGCCCGCCCTGATCATGGCCCACATAGCCCGGAGGCGCGCCGATCAGGCGGCTGACCGTGTGCCGCTCCATATATTCCGACATGTCGAAGCGCAGGAGCTCGATGCCGAGGGTGTCGGCCAGCTGGCGCGCGGTCTCGGTCTTGCCGGTGCCGGTAGGACCCGAGAACAGGTAGCAGCCGATCGGCTTTTGCGGGTCACGCAGGCCGGCGCGGGCCATCTTCATCGCTGCGGACAACTGATGGATGGCGTCGTCCTGGCCATAGACCGCGCGGCGTAGGTCGCCTTCCAGCTGCTTCAGCGCCTCGGTGTCGGACTTGGAGACCGACTTGGGCGGAATGCGGGCGATCTTGGAGACGACGGACTCGATCTCCTTCAGGCCGATGGTCTTCTTGCGCCGCGATTCCGGCAGCAGCATCTGCGAGGCGCCCGCCTCGTCGATGATGTCGATCGCCTTGTCCGGCAGCTTGCGGTCGGTGATGTAGCGGGCCGACAGCTCCACCGCCGCCTTCAGCGCCTCGTTGGTGTAGCGCAGCTTGTGGAAGTCCTCGTAGTAGGTCTTCAGGCCCTTGAGGATCTTCAGGGTGTCGTCGATGGTCGGCTCGTTGACGTCGATCTTCTGGAACCGGCGCACCAGGGCGCGGTCCTTCTCGAAGTGCTGGCGGAACTCCTTGTAGGTGGTCGAGCCCATACAGCGCAGGGTGCCCGACGCCAGGGCCGGCTTGAGCAGGTTCGAAGCGTCCATGGCCCCGCCGCTGGTGGCGCCGGCGCCGATCACCGTGTGGATCTCGTCGATGAACAGGATGGCGTTGGGGTGGTTCTCCAACTCCTTGACCACCTGCTTGACCCGCTCCTCGAAGTCACCGCGATAGCGGGTGCCGGCCAGGAGCGAGCCCATGTCCAGCGAGAAGATGGTCGCCCCGTTCAACACCTCAGGGACCTGGTGGTTGACGATCTTGCGCGCCAGGCCCTCGGCGATGGCGGTCTTGCCGACGCCCGGGTCGCCGACCAGCAGCGGGTTGTTCTTGGTGCGGCGGCACAGGATCTGGATGCAGCGCTCCACCTCGCCGGCGCGGCCGATCAAGGGGTCGACCTTGCCCTGCTTGGCCTTCTCGTTGAGGTTGACGCAGTAGGCCTCCAGGGCTTCGCCGCCGGTCTTGACCGCCGGCTTGCCGCCCTCTTCCTCGCCTTCGGTCGCGCCTTTCACCGGGCGCGCCTCCGAGGCGCCGGCCTTCTTGGCGATGCCGTGGGCGATGAAATTGACCGCGTCGTAGCGGGTCATTTCCTGCTCCTGCAGGAAATAGGCGGCGTGGCTCTCGCGCTCGGAGAAGATCGCCACCAGCACGTTGGCGCCGGTGACGTCGTCGCGAGCCGAGGACTGCACGTGGATCACCGCGCGCTGCATGACGCGCTGGAACCCGGCGGTCGGCTTGGCGTCCTCGCCGTCGTCCACCACCAGCGAGCTCAGCTCGGTGTCCAGGTAGTTGATCAGGCTCTTCTTCAGCGCCGTCAGGTCGACGTCGCAGGCGTTCATGACCGCCGACGCGTCGGCGTCGTCAATGAGCGCGAGGAGCAGGTGCTCGAGGGTCGCATACTCGTGCTTACGCTGGTTGGCGTAAGCCACGGCGCGGTGGATGGACTCTTCGAGATTGCGTGAGAATGACGGCAATTGAGACCTCTCAGTCCTTTTCCATGGTGCATTGCAACGGATGTTGGTGACGCCTGGCGGTATCGATCACTTGGGCGACCTTGGTCTCGGCCACCTCGTAGGTAAAAACACCGCAGACGCCGACACCGTGCTGGTGCACGTGCAGCATGATCCTGGTCGCATCCTCACGCGATTTGTTAAAGAACCTTTCCAGCACGTAGACCACGAACTCCATCGGAGTGTAGTCGTCGTTCAGGATGAGGACCCGGTACAGCGAAGGCTTTTGCGTCTTCGTCTTGGTCTGGGTGACGATCCCGACGCCGGCGCCCGTTCCGCCCTGATCACCTTGCTTTCGCTCGGCCATCAATAAGTTCTCTCTCCAAGGGGCGCCGCGTGCGAAACCGCTTCGCATGGTGAATTAGATATGGAAACCGCGCCGGTTTGGAAGGGTTCAATTCGTCGCCGGGACGATTCAATCACAACCGCGCGTCAAATGACCGCGGCGTCGGCGCCCGAACTCAACCATGACACCATAGCGCCGTGGGGATGCACCCTGGCGAGCACGGCTTCGCGCCCCTCGGGCCACAGAGAAAGCCGGATTTCCATGGGCTTGGCGATTCCCGTGGGGTCCGGCTCCATCCTCAGCCAGGCGAACGGCGACTCGGGTGTCGCCTCGCGGCCGGCGGCTTCGATCGCCGCCGTGATCCGCGCCTGAGTCGCCGCCGGCAGGTACTGCCAGACCACCGAATGATAGAGCACGGTGGCCATGCCCGGGCGCGGCCTCGCCTGGGCCTCGACCCAGTCCGCCGCGTCGCCCTGGTCGGTGGTCGGCGGGTAGAGCCGCGCCAGGGCGATGGCCCCGCGCAGCCGCTCCAGCCGGTCGGCCTGGTCGGCCCAGACATAGGCCTGCAGGCGCAGGGCCTGGTCGGGATCGGCGGTGTCGATCGGCCGCAGGTCGCAGCCGCGGCGCTCCGCCACAGTCAGGTCGACCAGGGGCGGCGCTTCGCCGCGCCATTCGGCGTCGATCAGCACCGGCGAATCCGCGTCCCCCCAGGTCGCGACCTCGCCCAGGCGGTAGCGGAACCGATTCCAATTCTGGTTGAGGCCGGCGCTGGTCCCGATCTCCAGGCAGCGCAGCGGCGACCCGGTCTCCCGGGCCACCGTCATGAACCCGCCCAGCAGGCAGATCGAGCGGCGCACCTCGTTGGTCTGCGGCGGCGAAGGCATGAAGCCCTCGATCACCCCGCGATGGAGCTCGCCGGCGCGCAGGATGGCGGCGCGCAAGGCGTCCTCCTCAGCGTCCGCCCCGTTCGCCGGATAGACCGCGGCCAGGCCGGCGCCGGCGCCGCTGAGCGCCAGGTAGTGAAGCGCCGCCAGCAGGCGCAGCGGCGTTACGTCGCTCAGCGCTTGGGCCGGATCGGCGCCGGCCCAGGGCCTCACAAAGCCGGCATAGGCGCCGCCGGCTTGAATGTCCCAGTCGAGAATCGCCAGCACGCGCGCCGAAAATGGCGACCCAAGATGGGCGCAGGCCGCCCTCTGGAAGTCGAACGCCTGCTTCAGGCCGCTGAAATCCTGGCTCATGCGGCCATCTTAGCGGCCGCGGGGGATCAATAAATCTTGATTGGTCCCATCAACGACTCGGGCGGCTCTTGCACTGCACACGAAAAAGGCCTGGGACAGATCGTCCCAGGCCCTACACTTCGCGGTGGACCGGGTTACCGGTCCGAAGCGGCTCAGCGGGCCGCTTGGAACTTTTCGACCGCGGCGGTGACGCGGGCGTTCAGGGGGGTCAGGCTCTCCTTGACCGCGGCGGCCACGGTCTCCGAGGCCTTGTTCAGCTCAGCCATATAGGTTTCCAGAGCCGACTTTGCCCAGGTGGTCTGAAGCTCGACGGCTTCCTGCACGCTGCGGGCGCTGGTCAGCGACTTGGCCGCGGCGACATTGTCCTCCAGGCTCTTCTTGGAGAAGGCGATCGCTTGCGAGCCAAGGGTTTCCGCGCCCTTGGTGGCGGCGGTGGCCGAAGCCACGAAGGCTTCCAGGTTCTGCTTGGAAGCGGCGTTCATCTCGTTCAGGGCGGTCAGCGACTTGTCGACCGCGTCCTTGAACGCTTGGCTGCTGGCGGCGGTGTACTTCTCCGCCGTGGTCTTGAGGGTCTCGGCGCCGGTGGCCATGTCGAAATCTCCTGTCGGCGGTCTTGAGGGTGGGGGAGCAGGTCCGCGACGACCGGCGTTATGCCGTAGATGTTGCGGCGCGTCAAGATTTTTTGTGCACTGCACAATAGCCTGTGACGCGAATTTCGGTCACTGTCTCCCACGCGCCTTCGATCGCTTGCCTGCATGGGCGTTTACCGGCAGGAAAGGGAATTAGAAGCATGTTAATCATATCAATGGGCGACGCTGTCGCCGGTCATGGACGAGCCTAAGCGTATGTATCAGCCCGCCCGCAGCCTGTTCGCCGCTTTCGGCCTGGGTCTCGCCGCCCTCTCAGGCGTCGCCCTGCCCTCGCTGGCCCACGCGACTCCCGCCGGAGTGACCGAGTCCAAATACGCGGCGATCGTCATGGATGCGAGCAACGGCGAGGTGCTTTACGCCCATAACGCCGACGCCCGGCGTTACCCCGCATCGATCACCAAGGTCATGACCCTCTACCTGGCCTTCGAGGCGCTCTCGAACGGCCGGCTGAAGCTGGACGATCCGGTCTACGTCTCGGCCCACGCGGCCAGCATGTCGCCGACCAAGCTTGGCGTGCCCGCCGGCGGCTCGGTCACTGTCGACGAGGCCATCCGCGCCATGACCGTGCACTCGGCCAACGACATGGCTGTGGCCCTGGCTGAAAAGCTCGGCGGCAGCGAGGCCAAGTTCACCGCCCTGATGACCCTGCGCGCGCAGGAACTGGGCATGACCAACACCCACTATGTCAGCGCCTGCGGCCTGCCGGACGCGCGCCAGGTGACCTCCGCCCATGACCTGGCCATCCTCGCCCGCGCCATGATGCGCGACTATCCGCAGTACTATGGCTACTTCAGCCTCAAGTCGTTCAGCTACCACGGCCGCACGATGGTCAACACCAACCACCTGCTGAACGACATGCCAGGGGTGGACGGGATCAAGACCGGCTTCACCAACGCCTCGGGCTTCAACCTCGCCGCCTCGGCGGTGCGCGACAACCACCGCCTGATCGTGGTGGTGCTGGGCGGCTCAAGCTCGTCCGGTCGAAACCATCAGGTCGAGAACCTGCTCGACACCGGCTTCAGCGTCATGCATCGCCGCGACGCCGGCGAGAGGATCGCCGTGGCGCAGAACATCTTCGAGCCGGGCTCGGCGCCAGAGGCCACTGAGGCCGCCGCAAAGGTTGTGCTGACCGACAGCGAAGTGGCCAGCCTGCGCGCCGCCGAAACCCCGGCGAAGAAGCCGGCGGTGCAGACCGCAGAGGCCCGCATCCCCGCCTCCCCGGCCCAGGCGCGCCTGATCCGCATCAAGGCCGAAGAGGATAGCGAACACCGCACCCGCCGCGGCCATGGCGAATGGCGGGTCCAGGTCGGCTCCTACAAACTGAAGAGCCAGGCCCAGGCCCAGTTGGCGACGATCCAGCGCCGCTATGGCGAGGCCGTCGACGGCGCCCACGGCTCGGTCTCCGAGGCCGGCCGCCACGCCTATAATGTCCGATTCACAGGTTTCTCCGCCGCTTCGGCCAAGGAAGCCTGCCATCTGATGCGCACCCACCGCCAGGCGTGCTTGGCCATGCCGCCGGAAAGCTGAAGCGCAAGCCTCAGCCCTTCAACAGCACATCCCGCGCGAGGTTCAGCTGGGCCGCCAGGCCCGGCGCCCCGCCCTTGTCCGGATGCACACGCTGGATCAGCCGCGCATAGGCGGCGCGAATTTCGGCCGGCCCGGCGGCTTCCCCGACTCCCAGGATCGAGCGCGCCTGATCGCGGCTCATGCCGCCCTGCGGCTCCATTGCGATGGCCTGCCGCGGCCAGCGGGCCGATGCGGTCATGCCAATGCCGAGCAGGGCCAGGATGATGGCCACGACCAGGCCGCCGCGCATGGCCTCGAAGCCTCCCGCGGCGAACAGACCCACCGCCGCTATGGCGCTGGCGCTGCGCCAATGCGCGTAGCGCCGCGCCACGCGCCGGCCCGCCGCCGTGTACAGCAGGGCGACGACCAGGCCGGCGGCGATCAGGTAGCCCATGGGACGGGCCCTCGGGCGAGCGACAAGTTCAGGACGCGGCCAGCTCCAGTTCCGCGGCGTCCGACGAGAGGCCCAGGGCCTGCAGGATCGCGCGAAGCTCCTGGCGAGCGGCGACGTGGCTCAGGGCCACCGGCACCGGGCGCACGGTCGGAGACAGGTCGGCCACGGTCAGGCCGAACGGGAACAGCTCGCGATAGATCACCCGGTCGCGCAGACCCGGCCCCATGCGGAAGCCGACCCGACGCGCCAGCGCGGTCATCCGCTCCTCCAGCCTCCGGCGATTGCGGGCCTCGGTGGTGGCCAGGCGGTTGCGCAGCACGACCCAGTCGATGGTCGTACCCCGCTTGGCGGCCTTGATCTTGCGCGCTTCCCATACGGTCTCGGAATAGATGCTCGGCCGCTTCAGATCGAGCGTCACCGGATCCACCGCCCCCAGAAGGTCGAAGTCGACGAAGCTGTCGTTCATCGGCGTGACGATCATGTCGGCCTGGCCGTGCGCCGCCCGCGACAGGGGCGTGTCGCCCCCGGGGGTGTCGATCAGCACGAAGTCCGAGGCCAGCATGGCTTCGCTCAGCGCCGCATCGAACCGCGCCACCGCCTCGGCCCCGTCTGCGGCCGCCAGCTTGACCGGGTCATCGGCCAGCGGGTGCTCGGTAGGCATGGGCAGGGCCGCATCGGCCGACTTGGCCCAGGCTCTGCGGTTGGCGAAGAAGTGGCCCATGGACTGCTGGCGCAGGTCGAGGTCGATCACAGACACCGTGGCGCCGCCATGCAGCAGAGCCGCCGCTACATGGATGGCGATGGTGGACTTGCCTGCCCCGCCCTTTTCATTGCCGATCACGATCACCCGCGACTGGGCCATCTGGCGCTCCCGCAAACCGTTAACAGGCGGTTAACCAGACACCGCGGCGCTGATTCCCGCAATGAGGCGTACTCCAGCAAGCTGGGGACTAAGAACGTGGTTCTGCGTCGCAGGCGCCTACCAGGCGCCGATTTCTCGAAGCCGCGCGGCCAGCTCTTGCGGCATGGCCTCGGCCGTAGCGTCGTTGGCCAGGTCCGGCGGCGCATCCTTGGCCTCGAAATAGCGCCAGCCCTGAAAGGCCCGCCGCGGCTGGGGCGCGGTCAGGATCAGCGGCTCGTCCAGAAGGATGCGGCAGGGCTGGGTTCCCGATTCCAGGGTGTCTATGGCCAGGATCTTCTGGCGCACCAGCACCTGGCCCTTGATCACCCAGTAGAGCGAACCGCCCTCCAGGATGTCGGCCGCCCGTTTTGGGGTCTGGCGAGTCGGCACGATCGGGCGATGGCCCTCGGCCTTGCGCCGCTCGCGCCAGGCGCGCAGCTCCTCGACGCTGTCGGCCCCGACGCACAGCTTGATCAGGTGCAGCGTCACTAGGCGCGACCGTCCCAGGCTGGCTTGCGCTTGCCGAGGAACGCGGCGACGCCCTCCTTGCCTTCCTCGCTGACCCGGGCGCGGGCGATGCGGCGTGCGGTTTCATCCATTAGGGCGCGGTCGATCTCGCGCCCGGCCACGTCCCGCACGAGCTGCTTGGCGTCGGTCATCGCGCCGGGAGCGCAGGCCATGATGTCGCTGGAGAGCCGCGCCTTGACCGCGTCAAGGGCTGCGGCGTCAGCCACCACCTCGCTAACGAGTCCGAGCGCCAAGGCCTTGTCGGCGCCGAACACCGAGCCGGTGGCGAACAGGCCCGTCGCCGCCCGGGCCCCGACGGCGCGCACCACATAGGGGCTGATAGTCGCTGGGGTCAGGCCCAGCTTGACCTCGGAAAAGGCGAAGCGGGCGTCCTGCGTCGCGATGGCCATGTCACAGGCGGCGACCAGCCCCACCCCGCCGCCAAAGGCCGAACCCTCGACCAGGGCCACGGTCAGCATTGGGATGATGTCCAGCGCCTTCAGCATATGCGCCAGGGCCATGGCGTCGTCGCGGTTGTCGTCCTCGCTCCAGTCCGCCGCCATGCGCATCCAGTCGAGGTCGGCGCCCGCGCTGAACGAGCCGCCCGAGCCGCGCAGGAACACCACCCGAACCCCCTCGGCGCCCTGCAGAGTCTCGAAAATCTCGGTCAGGGCCAGGATGGTCGGGGCGTCGAAGGCGTTGCGCCGATGCGGGCGGTTAAGGGTCACGGTGGCGACGCCATCGGGCGTGGCCTCCAGCGTCACCGGCGCATTCGTGACCTCCTCGCTGATGACGTTCTCGACCAGGGGGTCGCTGATGGGATTGGTCATGGCGGTCCTTCGAAGCACGCGGGAACTTGTGGCCATATTCTCCCGCCCGCCGCCGACCGCAAGCCCGGCGGCCCCTATGACTTGCCCCAAGGCAAGCGGTCTGCGAGGTTCCGCCGGGCGAAGCTTTAAGGACCTTTCCATGACCCGCGTGATTCTCGCCCTGCTGGCCGCCACCACTCTCGCCTCTCCCGCCGTGGCCCAGCCGGCCATGATCAGCCGCTGGGACTCGGGCCAACTGGTCAATGTGCTGCAGTCGCTGGGCGTGAGCGAAATCCATGTGGGCGAGCTGGGCGGCCGCCCGGCCGTGACCGGACGCACCCGCGAGGGCCTCAGCGTCGGCCTGTTCGCCAAGGGCTGCGACGCCGCCAATCCGCCGATCCCCGTGGTCTGCCACAGCATCGAAGGCGCCATCACCTATGACGCCGCCGGCAAGCCCGACCGCACCGCCCTGGCCAACCAGCTGAACCACGACTACGCCCTCGGCAAGTTCATGGCCGAGCCCGACGGGACCATCCGCGGCTCGCGCTACTTCATGCTCGACGGCGGGGTCAGCGAAGAGAACCTGCGCGCCGAGCTGAACGGCTATTTCGCGGTCGGCGCCCTGGCCAGCCGCGCGATCTGGCCGCAAGGCGCGGCGCGCTGATCGCGCGGGAAAAATAGCCGGCCGCGGCGCGGATCGATGGTCAAGATCCCTGACAACATCGCCGAATCGGCCCTGGCCCGGCTGTTCAACGACAGCCGGCTCGAGCCCGAGATCACCTGGTTCTCCCTGCCCGGCGGCGCGATCCTGTGCGAAGCGGGCGAACCCGCCGACCAGCTGTTCTTCGTGCGCGCCGGGCGCCTGGCCGCCTTCCGCCAGGAGGAGGGCCACGAGCCACGCTTCCTGGGCGTGATCCGCCCGGGCGAGCCGGCCGGCGAAATGGCCATGATCGCCGGCTCGCAGCACTCGGCCAGGGTCGTCGCCCTGCGCGACAGCGAGATCCTGGCCATGCCCCGCGCGGTGTTCTTCGCCGCCGCCGAACGCGATCCGGTGGTGATGATCGAGCTGGCCCGGCTGATGATCCGCCGGGCCCGCCAGACCGCCGGCCGGGCCTCCACCGGCGATCCCAGCGTATTCGGGTTCGTCGGCGTCGATCGGATGGTCAAGGTGCGCGACCTGGTCGAGAAGCTGGCCACGGCCATCGAGGCGTTCGGCTATTCGGTGACCACGATCGGCGAGGAGGGCCAGCACGCGCCCACCGAATGGTTCTCCAACGTCGAGGGCGTACACGACTTCGTGCTCTATTCCGCAGAGGCCGACCAGATCGCCTGGAAGCAGATCGTCGGCCGCCAGGTCGACCGGCTGTTCCGCATCGCCCGCGGCGACAAGCCCCCTCCATCCACCCTGGACTATTTCGCCTCGCCCGCCCTGGAAAAGCAGTTCCTGCTCGACCTGATCCTGGTCCAACCCCGGGGCGTGGATCGGCCCGTCGGCAGCGAAGCCTGGATGGAGGCGGTGCGGCCCGCGCGCCTGTTCCATATCCGCAGCGGCTCGGGCGCCGATATCGACCGTATCGCCCGCCTGCTGGCCGGCCGCTCCGTAGGGCTTGTGCTGTCGGGCGGCGGCGCCCGCGCCTATGCCCACGTCGGCGCGATCCGCGAGCTGCGCAAAGTCGGCTGCCCGATCGACTTCATCGGCGGCTCGTCCATGGGCGCCGTCGTCGGGGCGGCGGTGGCGATGGGCTGGGATGACGAGGAGATCGACTGGCGCCTACGCAAGGCCTTCGTCGAAACCAACCCCCTGGCCGACATCGCCTTGCCCCTGATCGCCATGACCCTGGGCGAGGTGGTCGGGGCGCGGCTCAAGGAGCACTTCGGCGAGCAACAGATCTCGGACCTGTGGCTGCCCTTCTTCTGCATCTCCTCGAACCTGACCTCGGGTTCGTTCCAGACCCACCGCCGGGGGCTGCTGCGCGAGGCGCTTCGGGCCTCGATCGCCATTCCGGGGTTGTTGCCGCCGGCGGTGCAGGACAACAACGTCTTGGTCGACGGGGCGGTGATGAAGAACTTCCCCACCGACGTGATGCGTGGCCTGCACCTGGGCCCCGTGGTGGGGGTCGACGTCACCCGTGGCCGAAACATTACCGCCGACGAGGTGGCGCGCCCGAGTTCGGTCTGGCGCTGGTTTCTGTCCGGCCAGTGGCGCAAGGGCCCGCCGATCGTCTCGCTTCTGCTGCGCACGGCCACGGTCTCCACCGGCCGCGAGATCGTCGCCAGCCGCGAGGCTACCGACCTTCTGGTCCTGCCCAAGATGGAAACGGTCGAGATCCGCGACTGGGAGGCCTATGACGAGGCCGCGGCCGCCGGCGAGGCCGCGATGCAGAGCGCCCTGGCCACCTTGACACGCCCGGTCACCGAGTTGCGCCGCAGGGCCAGCCTCGAGGAGTTGGCCGAGGCCGCCGTGGCCATGTAGGGCTCAGCGCCGCGCGACGATGAAAAGCCGCGGGAATGGGAACAGGGTCAGGCCGTCGGCGCGGGGCGGGAAGAATTCGGCCAGGCGGGCCCGATAGGCGTCCAGGAAGGCGGCCTGCTCCTCGGGATCCGGCACGGCGTCGAGATAGGGCCTAAGCCCGGTCCCGCGCATCCACTCCACCACCGGATCGTCGCCGTCCAGCACATGCAGATAGGTGGTCGACCAGATGTCGATCTCTCCGCAGATCGAGCTCAGCCAGTCGAAATAGTCGCTGGCCCCGGCGACGGGTGTCGTCCCCCGTACGCCCGCGAGCTTCGCCGACCAGGCCGGCTCGGCGGCGATATCCCGCAGCACCAGGTGCCAGGCCTCGTGGAACGACAACGGCATCTGGCAGGCGAACACCCCGCCGGGCGCGAGATGCGAGGCCAGCCGCGGGAACAGGGCCGCGTGGCCGCCGACCCACTGCAGCGCAGCGTTGGTGAAGATCAGGTCCGCCGGACGATCCGGGGCGAAGCGATCGATGTCGGCCTGCACCCAGGTCACCGGCTCGGCCCGCCGCCGGGCCACCGCCAGCATTTCGGAACTGGAGTCGAGGCCGAAGACCCGGGCGGCCGGATGGCGTCGGGCCAGCAGGGCGGCCTGCTCGCCGGGGCCGCAGCCCAGGTCCCAGATGGTCTTGGGCGCAAGGTCGGTCGGGATCTGCAGCAGAAGATCCAGCGCCGGCCGGTCGCGATAGGCCTTGTAGCGCTCGTATTGATCCGGATCCCAACTCGGCATGCCTCATCGCTCCTTGGGCGGATGCTGAGCCAGGGGCTCGACCGCATAGATCTGCAGCGCCTCGCCCGGCTCGCTCAAAGGCCGAAGCCAGGGCGGCGGCGGGCCACGGCGCAGGGTCGTCTCGAAACTGCCCGGCCCGACGCGGATCAAGGCGCCGCATTCGACGATATAGCGAACCCCGAGCGCGCGCACCTGGGCTTCGGCCTCGCCGGGCGGCGCGCCGAGGGCGTAGTGGGCGGCCAGGACGCCCCAGGTCATCCGATGATAGGGCGCGGCCAGGGCCGAATGAGGCGTTTGCGCCAGGATGAAGGGACCCAGGTTGATGTCGGCCAGCACCAGTCCCTCGGGCTGGGCCGCCAGGCGCTGATAGGCGGCGACCTCGTAGCAGCGCTCGTTCGGTGACGGCGACGCGCGCACAGGCCACAGCCGCTCGGCCGCCGCCATGCTCGCGGCCGGCGACAGGGCGAGGCTGACGGTCGCCAGAAGCAGAGGGTTGCGGCCGGAGGTGAGGCTGGCGGCCGCGGCGGCGACCAGGGGCAGGCCGAAGGCGAAGGCGTAGTCCTCCTGACGCAACACAGCCAGGGTCGCCGCCACGGCGAGCCCCGCGCAGGCCAGGAGGGTCGCGAGGCCGAGATCGAGCCGCTTTCGCCAGACCAAGATTGCAGCCGCAAGCGCCGTCGAGGCGGCTATGCACAGCACGCGAACCGCCGCCGCAGGATCGGTCCGGATCAGGATCGTCCAGGGCTGCAGCTCCTCGATCCGGTCGAACCAGAACGGCCTCAGGCGCGGATCCACAGCCGCCATGGGGCCATGGATGCAGGCCGGATCGAGCGCCAGATAGACGATCGCCGTGACAAGCCCCGCCACGGCGACGCCGAGCAGCCTCGTCCGGGCGCCGACCTTCATAAGGCTGACCAAGCCGAGGCCCAGGCCTGCGGCGACCAGGCCGGCGACAAGGTTCGCGCCCAGGGCGTCGCACGCCGAGACCGGCCACCGGGAGGGCGGCGTCTGGATCAGGAACAGGCCAAACGCGCCGCCGGCGAGGCTGAAGCCATAGGCCCTGGCGGCCGGCGCGCGCCGATCGCCCAGGACCAGCCCGACCGCAAGCCCCGCGCCGATGAAGGCGTGGAAGGCCAGGGCCTCGATGCCGATCGCCAGGCACAGGGCTGAGGCGAACCCTGCGGCCGCGCCGCGCCAGGCCCCGCGCTCCGCGCCCAGCGCCAGGGCTGCGGCGGCCAGGGTCAAGGCGATCTGCACATTGTGATGATCGATTCGCCCCGGCTGGAACTGGATGAAGGCCCACGGGTCGGCGACCAGCACCAGGGCTCCGGCGAACAGTCCCGCCCGCCCCGCGATCCGATGCGCGATCGACAGGCTGGCCGCCGCGGCCGGCAGGATCCAGGCCAGGGGCCAGAAGGTCCGCGTCCAGAGTTCCGCCCGGTCCGGCGGCAGCACCACTTCGACCGCCCGGACGGTCGCTGCGAGGCCCCCGTCCAGGAGCCGCGACCAATGCATGATGGTCCCCTGCGGCGGCTGCAGGCGCCCGATCCACTGGTCCCACCAGCCCTGCCCCGCCAGCAGGGTCCGCACGCGCACGAGGCGCATGGCGTCGTCGGTGTCTCCCAGGGTGCGGAGCATCGCCTGGTCATGCCGGAGGAACTGGACGCCGACGATCAGGGTGACCACCAGCGATGCGGCCCACAGCATCCACGCATCGGCCAGCCGGGAGGGTTGAGACGAAGCCAGGGGCGCAGACATGCCATCCCTTAGCCGCATCGCCGGCCAAGGCCAAATCCAGCCAAGCGAAAAGCCCACAGGGACAAGGGTTTCTGTTGGCGAAGTTTGGTTTGCGTCGACGTAACCGTCCGGGGTGGGTATAGTTGAGCCGTGAACGCCTGCTGTGGAAAAGTCGCATGGCGCGCCAGCTTCGCTTAGAGCTTCGGCGCCAACCCTCGTTTCGGCGGGAAGACTTCATCATCTCCCCGAGCAACGCTGCTGCGGTCCAGGCCCTGGACGCCTGGCCGAACTGGCATGCGGGGCGCCTCGCTTTGGTCGGACCCGCGGGCTCCGGCAAGTCGCACCTGGCGCGGTGTTGGGCTCGCCGTGCACACGCCGTGGTTCTCGTGGCCGGCGCCGACCGCCCGCCGGACCTGTCGGACTTGCAGGATGGACGTCCTGTCCTGATCGAGAACGCCGACCAGGGCGTGCCAGACGACCTGTTGTTCCATCTGATCAACCGAGCGGACACCGAGGGCTGCAGTCTTCTGCTGACCGCCCGCACCCCGCCCGCAACCTGGCCAGCGGAGTTGCCGGACCTGCGCTCGCGGCTCAACGCCCTGCATGTGGCCCTGCTGCCGGAACCGGACGACGAAATCCTCGAGGCGGTGCTGCGAAAACTGTTCCGTGACCGGAATATCAAACCGTCAGAAGAGTTGATCTCTTACCTGCTCAAGCGAATCGAGCGCTCGGTGCCCTATGCGCGAAGCATCGTCGATCGCCTGGACGAGTTGGCGGACGCCGAACAAAAGCCGGTCAGCCGCGCGCTGGCGCGCCAAATCCTCGAAAGCGATGCAGAAACCTTGAACCTTTTCGAATAGGGCTGAGGAAGGCTTGCGGCGTGAGGCGCCTTAAGCGACAAGTTCCCGGGTTCGAGCAGGGTAAGCGCCATGACCGATACGGCCATCGAAGCTGCGATACCGGATACCTTGACGCCGGTGCCCTCGAGCCCGGCGTTGGACGAGGCGTTGATGGACGCCCCGGAGCGCTTCTTCAACCGTGAACTGTCCTGGCTGGCCTTCAATGAGCGCGTGATCGAGGAGAGCGAGAACCCCCGCCATCCGCTGCTGGAACGCGTTCGGTTCCTGTCGATCTCGGCCAACAACCTCGACGAGTTCTACATGGTCCGCGTGGCCGGCCTGAAGGGTCAGGTGCGCGAAGGCGTGCGGGTGCTGAGCCAGGACGGCCTGACCCCGGCCGAGCAGCTGGAGCGGGTCAACGCCCTGGCCGCCCGGCTGATGGACGCCCAGCAGCACCGCTGGCGCGACCTGCGCGCCGAGATGCAGGAACAGGGCCTGTGCCTGATCGATCCCGGCGACGTCACCGCCATCGAGCGCGCCTGGCTGGCCGACACCTTCCAGAACCAGCTGTTTCCGGTCCTGACGCCGCTGGCGATCGACCCGGCCCATCCCTTCCCCTTCATCCCCAACCTGGCCTTCTCGCTGGTGCTGAAGCTGCGCCGGCATGCGGACGGCCGCTCGATGTTCGCCCTGGTGCCGGTGCCGGCCCAGGTGCGCCGCTTCTGGGAGCTCCCCGCGACGCAAGGGCGCGGACGCAAGTCGACCCGGCGTTTCATCTCGCTGGAAGGCCTGCTGGTCCTGTTCCTCGACAGCCTGTTCCCCGGCTGCGACGTCGAGGCCAGCGGGGTGTTCCGCCTGATCCGCGACAGCGACGTGGAAATCGAGGAAGAGGCCGAAGACCTGGTGCGCGAGTTCGAGGCGCGGCTGAAGCAGCGGCGGCTGGGCTCGGTCGTGCGGGTCGAGCTCGAATCCCTGATGAGCGAGGAACTGCGCACGTTCATCGCCACCAACCTGCGCGCGGCCTCGGACGAGATCGTGATCATCGACGGCATGCTGGATTTGGCGCGCCTGGGCGAACTGATCCCCGCCGACCGGCCGGACCTGAAGTTCAAGTCGTTCGAACCCCGCTTCCCCGAGCGCATCCGCGACCATGGCGGCGACTGCTTCGCCGCCATTCGCGAAAAAGACATCCTGGTCCACCACCCATTCGAAAGCTTCGACGTGGTGGTCCAGTTCCTGCGCCAGGCCGCCCGCGACCCCAACGTGCTGGCGATCAAGCAGACCCTTTATCGGACCTCCAAGGACAGCCCGATCGTCGCCGCCCTGATCGAGGCCGCCGACAACGGCAAGAACGTCACCGCCCTTGTGGAAATCAAAGCCCGGTTCGACGAGGAGGCCAATCTGAAGTGGGCCCGCGACCTGGAACGGGCGGGCGTGCACGTGGTCTACGGTTTCGTCGAGTACAAGACCCACGCCAAGCTATCGATCGTCGTGCGGCGCGAGGGTGAGGCTCTGAAAACCTACTGCCACTTCGGCACCGGCAACTATCATCCGCAGACGGCGAAGATCTATACGGACCTTTCGCTGTTCACCTGCGACCCGCAGCTGGGCCGCGATTCCGGCAAGCTGTTCAACTTCATCACCGGCTACGCCATGCCGGAGAAGCTGGACAAGCTGTCCTTCTCTCCGGTCACCCTCAAGGCCGAACTCCTGCGCCTGATCGCCGTCGAGGCCGAGAACGCCAAGGCCGGCAAGCCTGCCGCCATCTGGGCCAAGCTGAACGCCCTGGTGGACCCGGTGGTGATCGACGCCCTCTATCGCGCCAGCCAGGCCGGGGTGCGCATCGAGCTGGTGGTGCGCGGCATCTGCTGCCTGCGCCCCGGGGTTCCGGGGCTGTCGGACAACATCCGGGTCAAGAGCATCGTCGGCCGCTTCCTCGAGCACGCCCGCATTGTCGCCTTCGCCAACGGCGAGCACATGCCCAGCCCCTCGGCGCGGGTGTTCATCTCCTCGGCGGACTGGATGCCGCGGAACCTGGATCGCCGCGTCGAGTCGCTCGTTCCGGTGGAAAACCCCACCGTGCACGAGCAGGTGTTGTCACAAATCATGGTCGCCAACATCAACGATGTCGCAGCAAGCTGGTATCTGGATGGCAAAGGCGGCTATAGCCGGGCGCGGGGATGGACCCACCGGGCCGCCTTCTCCGCACACCAGTACTTCATGACCAATCCGAGCCTGTCCGGCCGGGGTCACAAGGTGAAGGATTTGCCGCGCGCTTTCGAACATGTCGACGCACGAGGATAGGGTCGAGCACGACGCCGCCGTCATCGATATCGGCTCCAACTCCATCCGCCTGGTGATCTATCGCCTGGACGGACGGGCCATCTGGACCGTGTTCAATGAAAAGGTGCTGGCGGGGCTCGGCCGCGAGGTGATTCACAGCGGCGCCCTGGCTCGCGACGGGGTCGAGGCCGCCCTGGGCGCCCTGCGCCGCTTCAAGGCGGTGCTCGAGGCCGCGCAGCCGGAGACGATCTCGGTGGTCGCCACCGCCGCCGTGCGCGAAGCCAGCGACGGCCCTGCCTTCGTGGCCAAGGTCAGGGAACTGACCGGGCTTTCCGTGCGCGTCCTGACCGGAGAAGAGGAAGCAAGGTTCGCCGCCCTGGGCGTCCTGGCCGGCGCGCCGGACGCGGAGGGCCTGGTGGGCGACCTGGGCGGCTCCAGCCTCGAACTGACCCCGATCGCCGCCGGGGTTCCGGCCCGCGGCATGACCCTGCCCCTCGGCCCCTTCGCCCTGCGCGGCCCGGACGGCTTCGACGCCGGGCGCACCCGGGCCAAGGTCGCCCGGATCCTGGAACGATCGGCCGCCAAGGGCCCCTGCCCGGTGCTCTACGCCGTCGGCGGCGGCTGGCGGAACCTGGCCCTGCTGCAGATGCAGATCGCCGGCTATCCGCTGCAGATCGTGCATCAGTACGAGATGACCGGCGCCGAAGCCCTGGAGGCGGCGCGCTTCATCGCCCAGCAGTCGCGCAGTTCGCTGGAGCGGATCGAGGGCATGTCCAAGCGGCGCCTGGACACCATCCCTTATGCCGCCGTGGTGCTGGAAGGACTTATCGAGCGGCTGAAGATCGAGACGATCGCCGTCTCAGCCTATGGCGTGCGCGAAGGCCTGCTGTTCGAGGCCATGAACCCCGCCCTGCGCAGCCACGACCCCCTGATCGCCGGGGCGCTGGCCCTGGGCGCCCGCGCCGGTCTCGGCGAGGACCTCGGCCCTGCCCTGGAGGCCTGGCTCAAGCCGCTGTTCCAGGGCCTGCCGCCCCTGTTCGGCGACCGCGACCCCGTGCTGATCGCTGCGGCCTGCCGCATGGCCGACCTCGGCGCGCGGCTGCACCCGGACCACCGCGCCGACCTGGTGTTCGAGCAGGTGCTTCGCGCGCCGATCGCCGGCCTCAGCCACCCCGAGCGCGCCTTCCTGGCCGTAGCCCTGTTCTCGCGCCACACCGCCGCCACCGGCACGCCTGAGCGCAACGCTATCGCCCGCATCCTGACCCCCGAGCGGGCCATGCGCGCCCGAGCCCTCGGCGCAGCCATGCGCCTGGGCTGCGACCTCTCCGGCCGCAGCGCCAAGCTGCTCAGCCATTCGCAGCTCTCGGCAGAAGGAGACATCATCCTGCTCACCGCCGATGCAGGCTGGGCCGACATGCTGCTGGGCGAACAGACCGCCAAGCGCGCCAGCACACTCGCCGACGCCCTGGACCTGGGTTTGCGACTGGGGCGCTAGACCGCGAGCTTCTCGGACTTGGAGTCCCCGGCTTCGCCTCCACCGGCAATGGCGGCGATGACCTCGAACAGCTCGGCGATCTGGATCGGCTTTGCCACCACGCTGTCCATGCCGGCGGCCAGATAGGCCTCCACCTGGTGGCTCATGGCGTTGGCGGTCAGGGCGATGATGGGCGTGGGCGCGCGGCCGCTCTCGGCTTCGCGTCTGCGGATCTCGCGGGCGGCCGCCAGGCCGTCCATCACCGGCATCTGGGCGTCCATCAGGATCAGGTCCCAGCTCCCGCCGGACCAGGCGGCCACGGCCGCGGCGCCGTCATCGACCAGCACAGGCTCGATCCCCGCCTGACCCAGCAGGGTCTTCAGCACCAGCTGGTTCACCGGATTGTCCTCGGCCGCCAGAATGCGCAGCGAGGCGCCCTGGCCCGGGAGCGCCGCCTCATCGGCCTCCAACAGCGGCTGGGCTGCGGCCTCGACCGCGTCCAGCGGGAGCCAGACAGTGAACCGGCTGCCGCGGCCGAGGTCGCTCTGGGCGCGGATCTCGCCGCCCATCTGGAGACATAGCTGGCGGCAGATGGCCAGGCCCAGCCCGGCGCCGCCATAGCGGCGCGTAGTCGAGGAATCCGCCTGTACGAACTTGTCGAACAACTGCTCGATCCGCTCCGGCGCGATGCCGATGCCGGTGTCGCTGACCACCAGGCGAACGCCGCCGCCTTCGGCGCCGAGCTCCACCTGGACCGTCCCGTCGGCGGTGAACTTGACCGCGTTGGAGACAAGGTTGTGCACGATCTGCCGCACGCGCAGGGGATCGCCACGATAGGCGCCGGTAGCGTCGGGCGCGATCTCGACCGTGAACGCCACCCCCTTGCCGGCCGCCAGCGGCTCGAAAATTGCGGCGACCTCGCTCACCAGGGCGGCGAGGTCGAAATCGACCACCTCCAGCTCCAGCCGCCCGGCCTCGATCTTGGACAGGTCCAGCATGTCGTTCAGGATCGCCAGCAGCATCTCGCCCGAGGCCCCGATCACCCCCAGGCGCTCGCGCTGGTGCTCCGGCAGGGGCTCGCGCGCCATGGCCTGGACCATGCCCAGGACCCCGTTCAGGGGCGTGCGGATCTCGTGGCTCATGGTGGCCAGAAAGGCGCTCTTGGCCTCGTTGGCCGCGTCCGCCGCCAGGCGCGCCTCCTCGACCACCTTCTGGCCGGCGTAGGCGCGCCGGATGTAGAGTTCCTGGAAATAGCCGGAGAACAGGCCGACGGCAGTCGCCATCGACAGGAAGAAGTTGTTGCTGATCAGCATCGAACGCGGGATCGGATTGATCCAGATCGCCGACACCTGATAGCTGCCGACCAGGAACAGGGCGATGGCGGTGCTGTAGCGGAACTTCAGTCGAATCATGCTGCCGCCGAAGATCACCACCATGATGATCCCCGCGTAGTAGAGGCTGTTGAACGGCGGATCCATGATCGCCGTCATCACCACCACGCCAAAGCCCGTGGCCAGCACGGCGACGGACAGGCCGGCTTGGCCGATGCGGAAGAAATCCCTCAGAAAGCTCAGGCCAAAGACGGCCAGGAGGGTCGGGCAGACAGCCCCAAAGCGGATCAGCAGCAGATAGCTGGTCAGTCGCCCGCCCACCGTCAGGTCCAGCAGGCCGAACACCAGATACAGGCCCAGCCCCGCCATCAGATAGGCGCGGATGAACTTGATCGACTGGGTGAAGATTTCGCGGGTGAAGGCGCGCTCGATATCGGGATCGCGGAAGCGCAGCCAGAGACTGTCCAGGTCGAATCGATCCCCGCTCTGTCCGGCGGGCGCGTATCGCGTATCATCGATCGTGCTGGAGCGCGCGCCGATCAGTTGAGTTTCCCCAGAGCCTGGACCAAGTCGGGGTCCTGACTATTCGGCCCACCTATCAGGAACAATGAACGAAGCCGGCCTAGCGTCGCTGTGTCGCGGTCTGCGCCCACCGGCGGCCGGGGCCGGCAGCACCCCGGTCAGGACGCCGCGGTCCAGGGCCTGGGCGGCGGTGAGGGTCACCACCCGTCGCGGCCCGATGCGATCGGCCCGCGCCACCAGGTCCGCCGGCGCGCCGCGATCTAGCAGATAGGCCTCGGCGGCGCGCCTTTGCCGGGCGAAGGACCAGGCGAACAGCGCATCCTGTGGCGGCGCCAGGGGCGTCGCGGCATGAAAGCCGAGCTGAGTATGGCGATCGGCCAGGCGCTGCTGGCCGCTCATCAGCACGATCAGGCAGGCGCTGGCGCACCAGTGGCGGGCGACCACGCTGGCTCCCGGGCGCGCGGAGATAGCCCGGCCGGCGCGCAGGGCCTCGTCCAGCAGCCCGCCGGGACTGTCGATTTCCACCTGCACCGGGTCGGACAGCTGCGCCAGGCCCTGCTGGACCGCGGCCCCGAACCGCCGCCCGACCGGTCCCTTGATCACCAGCCGATTGTGCGCAGGATCGGCGCGGACGCTGTAGGCCCATTTGGCCGCGGTCGCCGCGCCGGCCGCCGCCACCGTGGTCCCACGCAGCTCGAGCCCCGCTGAGCCCAGGCCGGCGAACGCGAACAGCAGGGCAAAGACCCGCACTAGGCCGCTCATGCGCGCGCCGAGCAGGCGACTGCCCGCCAGGGTCAGCCACAGACCCGCCGAAACCAGTGAAATGACCGCAAGGCCAAGACCGGCGCCCGACCAGGCCAGGCGCACCAGCGTCGCCGGAATCCGATCGGCGCCATCGACGCCGATGAAGTCGATCACCACTGCCAGCAAGGCCAGGTAGGCCGCAGCCGACAGCGCGAGCGCCGGCGCCCACAGAAGCCAGGCGGCCGGATTTGGCCGGCGTGTCGGCGCTGTCGTTGTCAGGACGCCCTCCGCGCCGACCAAGTCTGAGCTACAGCCTAGGCCGGGATCGCGGCGGCGATAGGGCGCAAAGCGCCGCGGTCAGTCGGCGGCCGCGCGCGGGGCGCGGCGTACCTCGACCACCCGGACCCGTGTACCATCCAGCACCAGGGCCAGTTCGCCGCGCTTCAGCTTCAGGGCGTCCTCGCCGAACGCCTCCCGCCGCCAGCCGTGCAGGGCGCCGGTGTCGGCATGATCGTCATTGGCGATCTTTTCCAGGTCGGCCACGGTGGCGATCAGCTTGGAGGCCACCCCCGCTTCCTCGGCCCGGGCCTTGAGCAGCACTTTCAGCAACTCGACGATGGCGCCCGAGGCCGGATTGGGCGGCCCGCCATTGCGCTCGATCCGCGGGGCATAGCCCTCCGGATCCTTCAGCGCGGTGCGGATCGCCTCGATCAGCTCCGGCCCGAACCGGGAGCCGGCGAAGCCTTTCTGCAGCGAACGCAGGCGGTTCAGGCCGTCGGCGTCGGTGGGCGCCTGGTTGGCGATCTCGTCGATCACCTCGTCCTTGATGATCCGGCCCCGCGGCTGGTCGCGGGTCTGGGCGGTGCGCTCGCGCCAGGCGGCCACGGCGCGGAACACCGCCAGGTACTTGGCCGAGTGCTTGCGCGGCTTCAGCCGCCGCCAGGCGTTCTCCGGGTCGGTGTCGTAGTTGGCCGGGTCGGTGACCTGGGCCATCTCCTCCTGCACCCAGGCCAGGCGGCCAGAGCTCGCCAGCCGGTCGCGCAGGGTCGGATAGAGGGCCGCCAAGTGGGTGACGTCGGCCAGGGCATAGTCCAGCTGGGCCTGGCTCAGCGGCCGGCGCGCCCAGTCGGTGAAGCGGCTCGACTTGTCCAGCTCGATCTTCAGCATCTGGCGCACCAGGGCGTCATAGGCGATCTGCTCGCCGAAGCCCGCGGCCATGCCGGCGATCTGGGTGTCGAACAGCGGCCGGGGCATCACCCCCAGGTTGTTGAAGATCTCCACGTCCTGCCGGGCGGCGTGGAACACCTTCTCGATTCCCGGGTCGCCCAGCAGCGCCAGCAGCGGCGCCAGGTCCATGTCGTCCGCCAGGGGGTCGATGACCGCGCTGTCCGAAGGCCCGGCGACCTGGACCAGGCACAGCTTGGGCCAGTAGGTGCTCTCGCGCATGAATTCGGTGTCGACGGCGATGAAAGGGTCGCCGGCGATCCGGTCGCAGAAGGCCTGCAATTGCGCTGTGGTCGTGATTGGTGTCATCGGATAGCTATAGCCTGACGCAACGTCGTTTGGGCAAGCGCATCATGCGATGCAAATCGGTTTCCGGGCTCTTTATTGCGCCGCAGACGCACCTTAAGACGCTGGCGGAATTCAACGAAGCGCGGCCCGGACGGGTCCGCGCCCTGAGGTAGTCTCAAATGACCGATCGGCCCAATGGCCTGACCTATGCCCAAGCCGGCGTCGACATCGATGCGGGCGCCGCCCTGGTGGAAGCGATCAAGCCCCTGGCCAAGTCGACCCGCCGCCCCGGAGCCGACGCGGCCCTGGGCGGATTCGGCGCCCTGTTCGACCTGAAGGCCGCGGGCTTTTCCGACCCGCTGATCGTCTCCACCACTGACGGCGTAGGCACCAAGCTGAAGATCGCCATCGAGAGCGGGCATCACGACACGGTGGGCGTCGACCTGGTGGCCATGTGCGTCAACGACCTCTTGGCCCAGGGCGCCGAGCCCCTGATGTTCCTCGACTACTACGCCACCGGCCGGCTGGAGGTGGAGATCGGGCGGCGCGTGGTGGCCGGCATCGCCGAAGGCTGCCGCCAGGCCGGCGCGGCCCTGGTGGGCGGCGAGACGGCCGAGATGCCCGGCATGTACAGCGAGGGCGACTACGACCTGGCCGGCTTCTCCATCGGCGCGGTGGAGCGCGACGCGGTGCTGCCGCGACTTGAGACCCAGGCGGCGGGCGATCTTCTGATCGGGGTCGGCTCGTCGGGCCCGCACTCCAACGGCTATTCTCTGGTCCGCAAGATCGTCGAGCGTTCGGGCCTGGCCTGGGACGCGCCCGCCCCGTTCGAGGCCGGCAAGACCCTGGGCGAGGCGCTGATGGCGCCGACCCGCATCTACATCAAATCCGTCCTGCCCCTGATCAAGCAGGGCCTGGTGGAGGCCGGCGCCCACATCACCGGCGGCGGCCTGATCGAAAACCCGCCGCGCTGCATCGCCGACGGCCTCGTCCCGCGCTTCGACTGGGAGGCCTGGCCCCTGCCCCCGGTGTTCGCCTGGCTGCAACAGGTGGGCGGCGTCGCCGACCACGAACTGCGCCGCACCTTCAACTGCGGCGTGGGCTTCGTGCTGATCGTCAAGCCGCGCCATGCCGAGGCGGTGCTGGCCGGGCTGATGGAGGCCGGCGAGACCGCCTTCGTCTGCGGCCAGCTGGAAAAGGCGGGCGCGTAAGCCACCCCATGCGCAAGCGTGTCGGCATTCTGATCTCGGGCCGCGGCACCGACGCCGTGGCCCTGATCCGCGCGGCGGCGGCCCCGGACTATCCGGCCGAGATCGCCCTGGTCCTGTCCAATCGCCCCGAAGCGCCGGGGCTGGAGCGGGGGGCGGAGGCGGGCGTCCCCACACTCGCCATCGACCACAAGCCCTATGGCAAGGACCGCGAGGCGCACGAGCGGGCGATCGACGCGGCCCTGAAGGCCGCCGGCGTCGAGTTCGTGGCCCTGGCCGGCTACATGCGCATCCTGACCCCGTTCCTGGTCTCGGCCTGGTCGGGGCGGATGATCAATGTCCACCCGGCGCTGCTGCCCGCCTTTCCCGGCCTGCACACCCACCAGCGGGCGTTGGAGGCCGGTGTGAAGCTGCACGGCTGCAGCGTGCACTGGGTGACCCCCGGCGTCGACGAAGGTCCCCTGATCGGCCAGGCCGCCGTGCCGGTGCTGCCAGGCGACGACGAGGAACGTCTGGCGGCGCGGGTGCTGGCCGCAGAGCACCGGCTCTATCCGGTCTGCCTCGCGGCCGCCGTGACCGGCCAGGCCGCTGCGCCGGCTTCGGATGCGGCCCTGGCCAACCCGCCCTTCGCCTGAGGCGGCGTGAGCGGGATCGACCAGCGCCTGGCCGACGCCCTGGCCCAGCACCGCGCCGGCAGGATCGACGAGGCCGCCGCGGCCTATGCTGAGATACTCAAACTCCAATCAGACCACGCCGAAGCCCTGCACCTGCTGGGCGTCGCCGAACAGCAGCGCGGACGGCTGGAGGCCAGCGCCGAGTTGATCCGCCGCGCCCTGGCGCTCAGGTCCGACGCCAGCTACGCCAGCAACCTGGCCAACGCCCTGCTCGGCCTCGGCCGCCCGCTGGAGGCCGAACAGGCCTGCCGCTTGGCCCTCTCCATAGACGCCGGCCTCGCCATGGCCTACGGGAACCTGGGCGCTGCCCTCTATGCCCAAGACCGCCGGACAGAGGCTACGGAAGCGCTTCAGACAGCGATCCGCCTGGACCCAGCCAGGCCCGAGCCCCAGGCCAGCCTCGGCGTGGTGCTGTTGGAGCTTGGCCGCCGCGACGAGGCCATCGCCGTCCTGACGGCGCTGCTCGCCGCCCATCCGAACCTCGCCGCCGCCGAATATAACCTCGCCAACGCCCTCGCAGCCGACCAGACCACCCCCAACATGGCCGCGGCGGTGACGCACTATGACCGCGCCATCGCCCTCAATCCCGCCTACGCCGAGGCCCACGCCAACCGCGCCGCGCTGCTTCGCCGGCTGGAGCGCTACGACGATGCCGAGGCCGGGTTCGCCCTCGCCCTCCGGCTCGCGCCGCAATCGGCCCTGGCGCACTACAACTACGGCCTGCTGCTCGGCGAACTCGACCGCACAGCGGAGGCCCTCGCAGCGCATGAGCGGGCCATCGCCCTCGAGCCGCGCCTGGCCCAGGCCCACTCCCACCGCGGCAACATGCTGAGCGCCCTGCAGCGCCCCGACGAGGCCCTGGCGGCGCACGAGACCGCCATGCGGCTAGCGCCCGGCGACGCCCTGCTGCACCACAATCTCGGCCTGTCCCTGGCCTACGACGCCCATTTCCCGGAGGCCGCGATCGTCCAGGCCCGCGCTATCGCGCTGGATCCGACCTATGCCCCCGCCCACGCCGCTCTGGCCGCCGTCCTGGCGGAGCTGGATCGCGCGGACGAGGCTGAGGCCGCCGCCCGCCAAGCCCTGACGCTGGAGCCGGACCTGGCCGCTGGCCATTCCGCCCTGGGCCAGGCGCTGATGGCCAAGGGCGCCTTCGCCGAGGCCGAGGCGGCGCTCTTGATCGCGGCCGAGCGGCGCCCCTTGTCGGCGCAGAGCCATGTGAACCTCGGTGTAGTCCGCTTCCGCCAGGGCCGGTTCGACGAGGCCGAGGCCGACTATCTCAAGGCCACCACCCTTCGCGGCGACACCTGGGAGGCCTACTACAATCTGGGCGTGGTCCGCCTGCAGCTCGGCCGCTACGCCGAGGGCTGGGAGGGCTTCGAGCACCGCCTGCGCGCCCCGTCCCGCCGCCGCGACGAGGCCCGCTATCCCATGCCCCTGTGGCGCGGTGAGGACCTGACCGGCAAGACCATCCTGCTGCACGGCGAACAGGGCCTGGGCGATGTCCTACAATGCCTGCGCTTCGTCCCCCAGGTCGCGGCCCTGGGCGCCGAGGTCGTACTGGAGGCGCATGGCGCGACCGGGCGGCTCGTCGACCGCATGGGCGGCGTGGCGCGCTACATCGAACCCACCGATCCCGTGCCGCCCGCCGACTTCCATGCGCCCCTGTTCAGCCTGCCCCACCGCCTGGGCGTGACCCTAGAGTGTCTGCCTGGCCCCACGCCCTATCTCGAACCCGATCCGGTGCTGACGCAGGCGTGGCGCAAGCGGATCGACGGCGCCTTCCCGCGGCCAGCGCCTCGCGTCGGCGTCGTCTGGAGCGGCAACGTCACCGCCAAGGTCGACCGCGGCCGCTCGATCCCGCTGGCGGCCTTCGCGCCCCTGGCCCGCGCCGTCGGCGCGCCGCTGATCAGCCTGCAGAAACAGTATGGCCTGGAACAGCTGGACGCCCTGCCCGCCGGCATGGAGGTCGCGACCCTGGGCGCAGCCTACGACGCCGGCGACCTCGCCGACACCGCGGCGGTGATCCAGGCCCTGGACCTGGTGGTCGCCTGCGACACCAGCGTGGTCCATCTGGCGGGCGCGATCGGCGCGCCGGTCTGGCTGGCGGTCAATGCGGTCTGCGACTGGCGCTGGCTGACGAAGGGCGAGATCAGCCCCTGGTATCCGTCCGTCCGCGTCTGGCGCCAGCCCTCGGTCGGCGACTGGGACGGCGTGTTCGAGGCCATGGCGGACGACTGGCGCTCAGGTCAGGCCAAGGCCTGAAACCAGCCGCCGATCATGCGAGCGTCACCGCGGTGATGCTCTGCGCGGGCGGCGGCCTCCTCGTCGAGGCCCCACTTTTCCTCCTGGAAGGCCTCGTCCAGTCGCGCCAATTCGTAGGCGTCTTCCGCTGTCAGGCGCTCACGCTGCACGGCCAGGGCCAGGATCGCCGAGCCGTAGAGGGCGGTGGCGAAGACAAGGCCCGAGAGCTGGAAATCGTCCAGAGCCTCGGCCAGGTCGCCGACCCGGCGCAGGGTCGGGCCCGGCTGGGCGCGGTGGACGATGCCCTCGGTCGGGGTGAAATCGAGGCCCAACCCGTGCCGCGCCCAGTCCAGGATCGGCCCCCAGGCCTTGGCCTGACGCTCGGCCAGGGCCGCGGGAGCATCGGCGTGGTAGCAGAGCAGGTCCGAGCCGGCATAGCGCACGACCTCGGCCACCACCTCGGCGCGGGCCTCGCCCACCCGGTCGAGGGTGGTGAAGGCCAGCCGCGTCGCCGGCATCCGGTCGAGGTCGATCACCTGGGCCTGCGCCCCCCACTCCTCGGCGATCAGGCTGGCCAGGGCCTGGGTCGGCGCGATCAGCCGCGCGCCGGCGGGGGTGCGCAGCGGCCGGGCGTCCAGCAGCACGCCAAAGCCCTCGTCCAGGGGGCCGGCGGCGGCGCTCTTGTAGAAACGCTTGGGCCGCTCGAGGCGGTCGGTGGGAATGGACATCGCTGGAGGCTCTTAGAAGGGAACGCGGGCAGCTTACCGCCGCTTGGGCTTGGCGGCGAAGGGCTCGGGATCGGCCTCGTGCTCGTCGAAGCCGAACTTGGCGAAGCCGGCTTCCATTTCCGGGCTCAACGGCGCCTCGACCACCAGCATGCCGCCGCCGGGATGCGGCAGGCTGACCCGGCGGGCGTGTAGCTGCAGCTTCAGCCCCTCGGACAGCTCCGCCGATTTCTCATCGCCGTATTTGGGGTCGCCCAGGATCGGATGGCCGATCGCCTTCATGTGCGCCCGCAGCTGGTGGGTGCGGCCGGTGTGGGGCCGCAGGGCCATCCAGGTCGCGCGCTGGGCCGCCCGCGATACGGTGACATATTCGGTCTCGGCCGGATCAGCGTTGGGGTCCTTGGGGTCGGCCGGCACCACCAGTTCGCGGTCGCCGACGCCGCGCTTGACCAGGTGCAGCTCGATCACCCCCTCCGGCGGCTTGGGCGCGCCGGCGACGATCGCCCAATAGGTCTTCTGCGCCCGCCGCTTGGCGAAGGCGCCGGACAGTCGCCCGGCCGCTACCGGGGTCTTGCCCAACAGCAGCACGCCGGAGGTGTCGCGGTCCAGCCGGTGCACCAGGCGCGGCCGCTCCGGCCCCTCGCCCCAGGCGCTCAGCAGGCGGTCGATGTGCTTGGTGGTCTTGGTCCCGCCCTGGACCGCCAGGCCCGAGGGCTTGTTCAGCGCCAGAACCTGATCGTCTTCGTACAACACCAGCGAGCGGGCATAGGCGATGTCGCGGGGCGACAGGCCGCCCTTTCGCTCGTCGGCGTCCGGCGCATGCGGCAGGGGCGGCACGCGCACCTCCGAACCAGCCGCCAGGCGCGTGTCCGGCTTGACACGTCCGCCGTCGACGCGGATCTGGCCGGAGCGGGTCAGCTTCTGCAGCTGGATGTGGTTCAGGTGCGGCCAGCGGCGCTTGAACCATCGGTCCAGCCGGCTGCCGTCCTCGCCCGCCGCCACGTGCAGGATCTTCACTTCTTTCATCCGCGCCTTATGCGACGGCGCGGCTGTTTCTCAAAGAGCCTAGGATGGCTGGCCGGCTGTGGCCCGGATCTGCCGGGCGTCATAGGCGTCGGGCTCGCGGGGCGTCGGGCCCTTGTTCATCAGGATCTCGATGGTGGCGACATAGGCCGGGCCGCCGCCGAGGTCGAAGCCGGTCGATCCGCTGGCGCCTACCGCACTGTGCCGGCCGAAGCTGGCCCCGCCTATGCCCAGCGAAACCACCGGCCCTCCGCCGCCCACCGCGCCGCCGGAGCGCTCGGTGACGCGGAACCAGTCGTAGCCCTTGCTGAGGGTCAGTTCGGCCGCGCGCTGCAAAGCGAGACTATAGACCCGCGTGGCGTCGGTGCCCGGCTGGCCTCGGAAGGTGACCCGCCAGCGGTCGTTCTCGATCGGCGATTCCGAATAGCCCGCCGACTGCGGCCCGGACGCGGGCGCATAGACGGTCGGGGTGGTCTGGCAGGCGGCCAGGAGGGCCGTGGCGCAGACAACCAAAAGAAGTCTTCTCATCGGCGTTCTCCAGCCATGCCCCCGTCTATGAATACCGCAGAAGCGGCAAAGGTTTCGAGGGGACCCAGACCCGCCGCCTCGGCCAGGGCCAAGAAATCCTCCGGCGGCGGCGCGGTCAGGCGAAAACGGCCGCCGGCGGGGTGGGGAAACTCCAGCGAAACCGCATGCAGCATCAGCCGCGGAACCGGTCGCCCGGCCAGCATCAGCGCGCCGCCATAGCGCGGATCACCGGCGATCGGCCGGCCGATCGAGGCCAGGTGGACCCTCAACTGATGCATCCGCCCGGTCTCGGGGCGAAGCTCGACCAGGGCCGCGCTCGCGCCCTTGGCCAGGGTGCGGTAGAGACTGCGGGCGGCCTCGGCGTCGGGATGATCCGGCGAGCAGACGCGCATGAAGGCCTCGCGCCCCTCCTCGTCGCGGCGCAGGAAGGCCTCGATGCGCCCCTGCGGCGGCTCGGGGGCGCCGGGGGTGACGATGGCGAGATAGGTCTTCCTGAACCTGCGTCCCATCATCGCCTTGCCCAGCATGCTGGCGGCCGGCTTGGTGCGGGCGGTGAGGATCACCCCGGACGTGTCGCGGTCCAGCCGGTGGATCAGCCGCGGCTTGACCCCGCTGGCCTTGGCGAACGCGGCGAGGAGTTCGTCCAGCGTATGCACCTGCCCCCGGCCGCCCTGGCTGGAGAGGCCGGACGGCTTGTTCAGGGCCAGGATGTGCTCGTCCTGATGGATGACGAGCGATTTGACGAAGGCGATTTCGTCGGGGGTCAGGGCGCTCATCCCCCCTTCGCCGCCCGGATCTGCGTCCAGCGCTCCAGGCGCTCCTTGATCCGCGCCTCGGAGCCTTCGCCCTTCGGCCGGTAGAACACCCGCCTCTCCATCCCGTCCGGGAAATAGTTCTGGCCCGAGAAGCCCTCCTCGGCGTCGTGGTCGTACTGATAGCCCTTGCCGTAGCCGAGCTGCTTCATCAGCTTGGTCGGGGCGTTGCGGATATGGGCCGGCGGCCCCAGCGAGCCGGTCTCGGCCGCGGCGCGCTGGGCGGCCTTGAAGGCCATGTAGACGGCGTTGGACTTGGGCGCGCAGGCCAGGTGCACGGTCAGCTGGGCCAGGGCCAGTTCGCCCTCGGGCGAGCCGAGGAAATCGTAGGAATCCTTGGCCGCCGAGGCCAGCAGCAGCGACAAGGGGTCGGCCTCACCGATGTCTTCGGAAGCCGCGCGCATCAGCCGGCGAGCGATGAACAGCGGATCCTCGCCGCCGGCCAGCATCCGCGCCAGCCAGTAGAGGGCCGCGTCCGGGTCCGAGCCGCGGATGGATTTGTGCAGGGCCGAGACGAGGTTGTAGTGCTCCTCCCGATCCTTGTCGTAGGCCGGGCTGCGCTTCTGCAGCACCTGGCCCAGGGCCGAGACCGACAGGATGGCGTCCGGACCGATGTTGAACAGAGTCTCGGCCAGGCTCAGCAGATAGCGGCCGTCGCCGTCGGCCATGGCGATCATGGCGGCGCGGGCGGCAGGCTCCAGCGGCAGGGCGCGGCCTTCCAGCACCTCGGCCTTGGCCAGCAGGCTCTCCAGCGCCTCGTCGTCCAGCGCCTTCAGCACATAGACCTGGCAGCGCGACAGTAGCGCGCCGTTGAGCTCGAACGACGGGTTCTCGGTCGTCGCGCCGACCAGGGTGACGGTCCCCTCCTCCACGTAGGGCAGGAAGCCGTCCTGCTGGGCGCGGTTGAAACGGTGGATCTCGTCGACGAACAGCAAGGTCGCCCTGCCGCTGATCCGCCGCGCCTTGGCGGTCTCGAAGGCCTTCTTCAGGTCGGCGACGCCGGAGAACACCGCCGAGATCTGCTGGAACTCGTAGCCCGAGGCCTGGGCCAGCAGGCGGGCGATGGTGGTCTTGCCCGTACCCGGCGGGCCCCACAGGATCATGGACGACAGCCGGTGCGCCTCGGCCATCCGCCGGATCGGGCCGCCAGCGCCCAACAGGTGATCCTGGCCCACCACCTCGTCCAGGCTCTGTGGGCGCAGGCGGTCGGCCAGGGGGCGTGGCGCCTCGGGCGTCAGCCCGGCGGCTTGGAACAGATCGGTCATGCGCCCACGCTAGCAGAAGCCGGCGGGAGTCGGGAAACCGAACTCCCTACAGCCGCACCTGGGCGTTCAGCACCTGGCCGTTGCGAACCAGGGTTATGCGCCAGACCGGGCCGCCGGCGGCGAGCGCGGCCTGGAGCTGGGCCGTGGTCTCGATCGGCCGGCCGTTGACCTGCTTGATCAGATCGCCCGGCTGCAAGCCAAGACCCGCGGCCACCCCGTCCTCCACCTTGGTGATCAACACCCCTTTGCCGGCTGCGAAGGGATCCAGGCCCAGCTCGTCAGCCACGGCGGGGGAAAGGTTGACCACGGTGGCGCCGCTGAAGGGATTGCGGCCGGTGATCAGGCGCTCGTCCCGGCCCGGCCCCGCCGGCGGCGAGGAGGCGCGCAGGCGCACGGTCTCCATCCCGCCCTTTTCGCGGCGGATCTGCAGGGCGATCTCGTCCCCGGCCTTGTGCGTCAGGACGCGGTAGTTCAGCGAGGCCTCGTCCTGCACCGGCGCGCCGTCGACCGAGAGGATCAAGTCGCCCTGGCGCACGCCGGCCCGGGCCCCCGGACCATCGGGATAGACATCGGTGACCAGGACCCCATTCGGCCGGTCCAGGCCCAGGGTCTTGGCGATGTCGGAGGTCACGGGCTGGGTCTTCAGGCCCAGCCAGGGCCGTAGCTGCGCGCTCTTGGCCCCGCCGATGGCGGTCTCGACCACCCGCTTGACCAGGGCGGCGGGGATGGCGAAGCCGACGCCCGAGGACTGGCCGGACTGGGACAGGATGGCGGTGTTCATGCCGATCATGTCGCCGTTCATGTTCACCAGGGCGCCGCCGGAATTGCCCGGATTGATCGCCGCGTCGGTCTGGATGAAGTAGCCGACGT
Source organism: Phenylobacterium montanum (assembly GCF_018135625.1). Lineage (NCBI taxonomy): Bacteria > Pseudomonadati > Pseudomonadota > Alphaproteobacteria > Caulobacterales > Caulobacteraceae > Poindextera > Poindextera montana. The sequence goes on along the minus strand of NZ_CP073078.1, from coordinate 119,365 downwards.
CGGTGATGCCGACCCCGGTGCGGTTCAGGGCCGAGACGATGCCGTTCGTCACGGTCTGGCCGACGCCGAAGGGGTCGCCGATGGCCAGGACCAGGTCGCCGATCTGGGCGTCCTCGTGATCGTCCAAAGCGAGGACCGGCAGGCGCTCGGCGCCGGCGTCGATCTTCAGCACCGCCACGTCGGCGCGGGGATCGGCCATCAGCACCTTGGCCGGGAACTCGCGCCGGTCGCCCAGCACGACCATGATCTCCTGGCCGCCCTCGATGACATGGTTGTTGGTCACGATCACCCCGTCGGAGCGGACGATCACGCCCGAGCCCAGCGACTGGGCGATGCGGTCTCGCGACAGGCCCAGGCCGCCGCCGAACATGCCCCAGAAGGGATCGACCGCCTGGCGCACCACGCGGCGGCTGTAGACGTTGACCACCGCCGGAGCGGCCTTCCGCACTACGGGGGCGTAGGACATCTTCACCGCCGCCGCGTCGACCGGCGCGCGCCGGTCGGCCTCGGCCATGGATGGGGCGGCGGGCAGGCCCTGGGCGCTGGGCGTGCCTGCAGGGCGCGAACAGGCGGCCAGCAGGCAAAGGGCGGCCAGGGCAAGGTGTTGCGGGCGCATGCGCACTCCGTAGGTGGTTGCGGCGAGGGATACTGCGAAGATTTCGGGCGCAATCATGGCGGAGCCTCTTCAGGCCTGCGCCGTCACGCCGCTGCCCTCCCGCGTAACGCTCACGGCGACGAAAAGCGCCATGAACAGCAGAGCCGCCGCCAGGAAGACCGTGGTCCCTTCCCCGAGGACGAATCCGCTGGCGTGAATCGACCAAGCGAACACCTGGGTGAAGATCACCGGGCCGACGATGCCGGCGATCGCCATCAGGCCGGAATTGGCGCCTTGCAGCCGCCCCTGCTCCGTAGGCTTTACCCGGCGGGTCATCAGCCCCTGATAGCCCGGCTGGACCAGGCCCATGAAGGCGAACACCGGCAGGCCCATCCAGTATTGGAGCGATGTGGTGGCGGTGGCGTAGATGATGAAGCCCAGAGCGCCGGCGGTCAGGCCGGTGTAGAGCGCGCCCTTCTCACCGAACCGGGTGACGAACGGGCCGACCACGAAGCTCTGCACCAGGATGTTGCCGATGCCGACGCCCATCAGGCTGAAGCCCATCATCTGCGGCCCCCAGTGGTAGCGTTCGGCGGTGTAGAGCACCATGGTGCTCTGCAGGACCTGGTGGGCGAGGTAGTAGAGGAACAGCACTGAGGCCAGACCCAGGAGCTGCGGATGCGAGCGCAAGAGCTCGAACGATCCGATCGGGTTAGCCTTGCGCGGATTGAACTTCGCCCGCCGGTCCAGCGGCAGGGATTCCGGCAGCACGAACAGGCCGTATAGGCCATTGGCCAGGGCGAGGCCCGCCGCCACCCAGAACGGCAGCCTGAGGTCATAGTGGCCGAGGAAGCCGCCGAAGGCCGGGCCGAAGGTGAAGCCGACGCCGAACGCAGCCCCCATCAGGCCGAAGCTCTTGGCGCGTTTTTCCGGCGGGGTGACGTCGGCGATGTAGGCGCTGGCGGTCGAGAAGCTGGCCGCGGTCATGCCCGAGATGGTGCGCCCCAGGAACAGCCACCAGATCGACGGCGCGAGCGCCATCAGGATGTAGTCGAAGCCGAGGCCGAAGATCGAGACCAGCAGCACCGGCCGGCGGCCGAAGCGGTCGGACAGCGAGCCGATGATCGGCGAGCAGACGAACTGCATCAGGCCGAAGATCAGGCCGAACAGGCCGAAATACTGCGCCGCGTGGGCGGTGTCGCCGTGGGTGAACTGACGGACCAGTTGCGGCAGCACCGGGATGATGATCCCGAGCGCCAGGATATCCATCACCGCCGCGGCGAAGATGAAGCCGATCGCAGCCTTGCGCGGCCCCTTCGCGGGCGCGGCGACGGCGGCGGTTTCTATGACGCTCTGATCGTCCAAGACCTGAACTCCGTTTGCGGGCGGCTTCTAGCAAAGATGGCTTCGCGGTGCGAGGACCGCGACTTCAGACCGACCGTTTCAGCGACCCCAGCAGCGCCTGCCACCACTCGCCATGCCGGCGCAGGAAGAGCGCGTTGGGGAAGCCGTGGCGGACGACATGCTCCTGCGGCACGCTATCCCAGCCGCGGTGCTCGACCGTGACCCGGGTCTCTTCGCCCACCGCCTCGAAGCGGACCTCGACCTCGGTGTCCTGGTCGGGCGCGAAGGTCGCCTGGCGCCAGCCGAACACCAACCGCTCCCCCGGCTCCCAGGCCCTGATCCGGCCGATCTCGAACACCTTGCCGTTCGGCAGGGTCTCGGTCAGCCGGCCGCCCGTCCCCGGCTCGAAGGCCAAGCTCCCCGGGCTGCGCGGGGTGAAGGGGAACACCGGATGCGGCCGCCACCACAATGCGATCTCTTCGGTGAAGGCCTGGAACGCCCGCGCCGGGCTGGCGGGCACGCGCAGGGCGACGATGATCTTCGAACTCACCCCTTGGCGCTCCGCTCGAGATGTTGGCGGAAGGCCAACAGCTGATCGGCCCACATCCGCTCGGTCTCTTCCAGCCAGGCTTTCAGGTCGGCCATGGGTTCGGGCCTCAAACGATAGATGCGCACCCGAGCGTCGAACGGATCGCCCGCCTCCTCGACGATCCCGCTGCGGCGCAGGGTGCGCAGATGGCGGCTCATGGCCGGCGGGGTCAGGTCCAGGGCTTCGGCGAGGTCGCCGGCGCGCCTGGGCCCGCGCCGCAAAACCTCGACCGCCTGGCGGCGATGGGGATCGGCCAGGGCCGCCAGGATCAGGTCCAGATCGGGCCGCGCGACGCTCAAAGCTTGTGCTGCACCGTCAGGCCGCTGGCCTTGGTCCATTCTTCCTCGGTCATCGCCTTCACCGTCTGGCCGAAGGTCCAAAGGTGTCCTTCCGGATCGAAACAGCGATAGGTGCGGTCGCCATAGAACTGGTCCTCCGGCTCCTGGGCGATGGTTGCGCCGGCTTTGCGGGCCCGCTCGCAGTGGCCGTCGATATCGCTGGTCAGCTGCACATGGACGGACTGGGTGTTCATGCCGCCGACGGACCGCGGGCTCTTGACGCGCGGGTTCCATTCCGAGCCGACCATGATCAGGCCGTCGCCGAAACGCATCTCCGAATGGGCCAGGGACCCGTCAGGGGCCAGGATCACCAGCTCGGGCTCGAAGCCGAACGCGGCCTCCAGCCATTCCAGCGCGGCCTTGGGGTTCTGGTAGCTCAGCGCAGAGGACAGGGTGGGACGGGCGATGTCGCTCATGAGGGCCTCCATTTGATTGCCTCAAGATGAAATATTTAACGCATATCGAAATCATTTGGTCAAACGAAAACCCCCGGATCTCTCCGGGGGTTCTGCAATGCCTTGAATCAGGCGGTGAGGCTTATTCCTCGCCGAACACCTGCACCGGACCGGAGTCTTTGCCCTTTTCGGCCACGTCGCGGTCGACGAACTCGATCACCGCCAGCGGGGCGTTGTCGCCATAGCGGTAGCCGGCCTTCAGCACGCGAATATAGCCGCCGTTGCGGTCCTTGTAGCGGGGGCCGACCACGCCGAACAGCTTGCCGACCTGCTCGACGTCGCGGACGCGGCTGATGGCGATGCGGCGGGCGTGCAGATCGCCGCGCTTGGCCAGGGTCACCAGCTTCTCGACGAAGGGGCGAAGCTCCTTGGCCTTGGGCAGGGTGGTGACGATCTGCTCGTGCTTGATCAGGCTCGCGGCCATGTTGGCGAACATGGCGGTGCGGTGGCTGGTCGTGCGACCGAGCTTACGATGGGCGGCGCCGTGGCGCATGGTCGTTCTCCATGAGACCGGCGGCAGCAACGCGGCGGCCGATCCCCCAAAGGCTGATCCGGACGCGAAGGCGAAAGGCCTCATGGCCCTGCCCGTTCCGGATGTCGACGACCCGCGGTCGGGTCTGTCGAGATCGCCGGGACAAGGCTTGGGTTCTTTCCCGGCGAGCGAAGGCGAAAATTCGCGCTCCTACAAAAAGGAAACCGGCCTCGGGTCACCCCGGGCCGGCTCCTCGTCGTCTCGATCGGAACGCTCGATCAGATCTGGTCTTCGAACTTCTTGGCCAGGTCTTCGATGTTTTCCGGCGGCCAGTTGGGCACGTCCATGCCGAGGTGCAGGTTCATGCCCGCCAGAACTTCCTTGATCTCGTTCAAGGACTTGCGGCCGAAGTTGGGGGTGCGCAGCATCTCCGCTTCGGTCTTCTGGATCAGGTCGCCGATGTAGACGATGTTGTCGTTCTTCAGGCAGTTGGCCGAACGGACCGACAGTTCCAGCTCGTCGACCTTTTTCAGGAGGGCCGGGTTGAACGGCAGTTCCGGCTTGGCTTCGCCGTCGGCCTTCTTCTTCGGCTCGTCGAAGGTGATGAAGATCTGCAGCTGGTCCTGCAGGATGCGGGCGGCGTAGGCCACCGCATCCACCGGCGACACCGCGCCGTTGGTTTCGACTTCCATGATCAGCTTGTCATAGTCGAGGCTCTGGCCCTGGCGGGTGGGCTCGACGCGATAGGCGACGCGCTTGACCGGGCTGTAGAGCGAATCGACCGCGATCAGCCCGATCGGGGCGTCTTCCGGACGGTTCATCTCGGCCGGGACATAGCCCTTGCCGTTCTGCACGGTGAACTCCATGCGCACGGTGGCGCCGTCGTCCAGGGTGCAGAGCACGTGGTCGGGGTTCAGGATCTCGATGTCCGACGAGGTGTCGATCTGGCCGGCGGTGACCGCGCCCGGGCCAGTGGCCCGCAGCGTCATCCGCTTGGGGCCTTCCGAGTGCATGCGCAGCGCCAGCTGCTTGATGTTGAGGACGATGTCGACCACGTCCTCGCGAACGCCCTGCATGGACGAGAATTCGTGCACGACGCCGTCGATCTGCACCGAGGTGACCGCCGCGCCTTGCAGCGACGACAGCAGCACCCGACGCAGGGAATTTCCGAGCGTGACGCCGAAGCCGCGTTCGAGCGGTTCAGCGACGATGCGAGCCTTGCGGCTGGCGTCGGCGCCCGTCTCGATCTGCGGCTTCTCGGGGCGAATTAGCTCGTTCCAGTTTCTTTCAATCACGGATGAAGTCCCTCGAACGCGGCTTGACCGCCAGCCGCAGAGCGGCCGGCGGGCGAAATAGAATAGATCGACCTAGACGCGGCGACGCTTGGGCGGCCGGCAGCCATTGTGCGGGATCGGGGTCACGTCACGAATGGTGGTGATGGTCATGCCCACGGCCTGCAGCGCGCGGAGAGCCGATTCACGGCCCGAACCCGGACCGGAGACGTTGACCTCGAGGGTCTTCACGCCATGCTCGGCCGCCTTCTTGCCGGCGTCCTCAGCGGCCATCTGCGCCGCGTACGGGGTCGACTTGCGCGAGCCCTTGAAGCCCATCATGCCAGCCGACGACCAGGAAATGGTGTTCCCTTGCGCGTCGGTGATGGTGATCATGGTGTTGTTGAACGAGGCGTTCACGTGCGCCACGCCCGAAGTGATGTTCTTGCGCTCGCGCTTTTTGACGCGAGCCGGTTCCTTGGCCATGGTCTGTGCGCCTTACTTCTTCTTGCCGGCGATCGGCTTGGCCGGGCCCTTGCGGGTGCGGGCGTTGGTGTGGGTGCGCTGCCCGCGGACCGGAAGGCCCTTGCGGTGACGGAGGCCACGATAGCAGGCCAGGTCCATCAGGCGCTTGATGTTGACGGCGGTCTCGCGACGCAGGTCGCCCTCGACGGTGTAGTCGCGGTCGATGGTCTCGCGGATCTGAAGGACTTCGGCGTCCGTCAGCTGGTTGACCCGGCGCGCATCTTCGATGCCGACCTTGGACACGATTTCACGCGCCTTGGCCTGGCCGATGCCATGAATGTACTGCAGCGCGATGATCACGCGCTTGTTGGTCGGAATATTGACGCCAGCTATGCGGGCCACGCTCGAGATCTCCTGATCACGCACTTAAGCGCGAAAGGCGCGCCCGGCCTGCCGCCTCAGCGGATTTAGCCGTCGCATCCTTCGCGCCCTTTCGCGGAAGCGCCCCGTTATAGGGATGGTTGCGCCCGCGTCAATGCTTGCGATGCTGAAAGCCGCGTAAAATTGTCGCATTCAGATCGCGGGTGGTTGAAGGGACATACGCGCCCAAATTGTGCGGGCGCGAATGCGGGTGAAATCGGTATCTGTTCAGGCTGCAGCCAGGGCCGCGTCGATGCCGGCCGCGACCTCGTCGATCGTGGCCATGCCGTCGACCTCGACCAGCTTGCCCTGGGCCAGGTAGTGCGGCAGCAGCGGCGCGGTCTGGGCGTTGTAGGCCGACAGGCGCACCTTGAACGATTCGGGATTGTCGTCCGCCCGGCCCTCTTCAGCGAAGCGCTTGGCCACGCGGTCGAGCAGCTTGGCGTCGTCGACCCGCAGGCGCAGCACCAGGTCGATTCGCGAGCCGCGGCGGGCCAGCATGTCGTCCAAGGCCTCGGCCTGGGCGATGGTGCGCGGGAAGCCGTCGAAGATCGCCCCGCCCGCGGCCTCGGCCGCCGGCAGCGCCTCTTCGATCAGGGCGATGACGATTTCGTCCGAGACCAGGCTGCCGGCGTCCATGATCGCGGCGACCTTCTTGCCCAGCTCGGAACCCGAGCTGCGCGCGGCGCGCAGCATGTCGCCGGTCGAGAGCTGGACCATGCCGCGCCGGCTGACCAGGCGTTTGGCCTGGGTTCCCTTCCCCGCCGCCGGCGGGCCGAAAAGTATGATGTTCAACGCCCGCGTCCCCCGCGCAATTTAGACTTCTTGATCAGCCCCTCGTACTGGTGGGCGAGCAAGTGTGACTGAATCTGCGCCACCGTGTCCATGGTCACGGTCACCACAATGAGGATCGAGGTGCCGCCGAAGGCGAACTGGTTGGACTGCATCGCCGACATCATGATCTCGGGCAGGAGGCACACAGCGGTGATGTATGCCGCGCCGAGCACGGTCAGCCTGGTCAGCACATAGTCCAAGTACTCGGCCGTGCGCTTGCCGGGGCGGATGCCCGGAAGGAAGCCGCCGTACTTGCGCAGGTTCTCCGCCGTCTCGTCGGGATTGAACACGATCGAGGTGTAGAAGAACGAGAAGAACACGATCATCGCCGCATAGAGCAGCATGAAGGTCGGCTGGCCGTGCTGCAGTTGGCCGACCACGGTCGGCACCCACTGGGCCCAGGGCGGCAGGGTGGTCTTGACCAGGAACCCCATGGCGGTCGCCGGCAGCAACAGCAGGCTGGAGGCGAAAATCGGCGGGATCACCCCGGCGGTGTTCAGCTTCAGCGGCAGGAACGAGGTCTCGCCGCCGAACATGCGGTTGCCCATCTGGCGCTTGGGATACTGGATCAGAAGCCGGCGCTGCGAGCGTTCGATGAAGACGATGAAGGCGATCACCACCACCGACATCACCAGGATCAGCGGCAGGATATAGCTCTGGATCGCGCCGGTACGCGCCTGGGTCAGAAGGGTCATGACCCCGGTCGGCAGGCGGGCGACGATGCCGGCGAAGATGATCAGCGAAACGCCGTTGCCGACGCCGCGGGCGGTGATCTGCTCGCCCAGCCACATCAAGAACAACGTGCCGCCGGTCAGGGTCGCGACCGTCGAGAGGATGAAGAACAGGCCGGGCTGGTCCACCAGGCCCTGGCTGTTGGACAGGCCGATGGCGATGCCGCTGGACTGGGCGATGGCCAGAAACACCGTCAGATAGCGGGTGTACTGGTTCAACTGCTTGCGGCCGGCTTCGCCGCCTTCCTTGCGCAGCTTCTCCCACGGCGGATAGACCGTGCCCATCAGCTGCACGATGATCGAGGCCGAGATGTAGGGCATCACGTTCAGCGAAAACACCGCCATGCGCTGCACGGCGCCACCCGAGAACATGTCGAACATGCCCAGGATGCCCTTGGACTGGCCCTGGAAGGCCTGGGCGAAGGCCGCAGGGTCGATGCCGGGGATCGGGATGTAGGTGCCGAGCCGATAGACGATCAGCGCGCCCAGTGTGAACCACAGGCGCTTGTGCAGCTCCGTCGCCTTCTGGAAGGCGCCGAAGTTCATGTTGGCGGCTAGCTGTTCCGCGGCCGAGGCCATGGCCCCTCCCCTTTACTGACGGGCGTCAGATAGGGCCTCGCGGCCCATCTGGCGAGGACTTGATTGCAACATCCGCGCTTTTGCAGCGCGAAGTCGCCCTGAATATGTCGATTGTCGCGTCATGGGCGGCGGGCCCATCAGGCCCGCCCATCCCGATCTCAAGCTTCCGCTTCGGCCTTGGCCTTCACCTTGGCGGTGGTGGTCAGCTTGCCGCCGGCGGCTTCCACGGCCTTGGCCGCGCCGGTCGAGGCGGAGTAGACGGTGATGTCCAGCTTGGACTTCAGCTCGCCCTCGCCCAGGAGGCGCACGCCGTCCCTTTCGCGGCGAATCACGCCGGCGGCCAGGAGCGCGGCGGTGTCGATCGGCTTCTTGGCGTCCAGCTTGCCGGCCTCGATGGCCTGCTCGATGCGCCACAGGTTCACTTCCACCAGCTTCTTGGCGAAGGGGTTGTTGAAGCCGCGCTTGGGCATGCGCATGTGCAGCGGCATCTGGCCGCCTTCGAAGCCGGCGATGGCCACGCCCGAGCGGGACTTCTGGCCCTTGACGCCCCGGCCGGCGGTCTTGCCCTTGCCCGAGCCCGGGCCACGGCCGACGCGCAGACGGCCCTTGTGAGCGCCTTCGTTGTCGCGGATTTCGTTGAGCTTGGTCATCTTGCAGCCTCTCCTTGGAGATCATCGCCGGGCTGGGCCCGACTCGGCAGGTTTCAAAAGACTGCGCCCACCCCCGAGGTTTCGGAGATGGGCGCGGGATAGATTGGCGAAGCCTCTTTAGGCCTCTTCGACTACGGTCACCAAGTGGGCGACCTTCTTGATCATGCCGCGGGTCGAGCCGTTGTCAGGCAGCACCTTGGTGCGGCCGATGCGGTTCAGGCCCAGGCCAACCAGGGTCGCGCGCTGGTCGCTCTTGCGGCGCAGCGGGCTGGCGACCTGGCGGACGGTCACAGTCTTTGCGGTGTCGGACATCGCTTAAGCTCCTCAGCCTTCCGAGGCGGCGTCGGCGGTCGAGGCGCCGTCGTGACGACGGCCCAGGATGTCGCCGACCTTCTTGCCGCGCTTGTTGGCGATCTGGCGCGGAGACGACTGGGCCTTTAGGGCTTCGAACGTCGCGCGCACCATGTTGTAGGGGTTGGACGAGCCGACCGACTTGCCGACCACATCCTGCACGCCCAGGGTTTCCAGGACCGCACGCATCGGGCCGCCGGCGATGACGCCGGTGCCGGGAGGCGCCGCGCGGAGCATCACCTTGCCCGCGCCGTGACGGCCGTGGCCGTCGTGATGCAGGGTGCGGGATTCGCGCAGAGGCACGCGGACCATGGTCTTCTTGGCTTCTTCGGTCGCCTTGCGGATGGCTTCCGGCACTTCGCGCGCCTTGCCGTGACCGAAGCCCACGCGGCCCTTCTGGTCACCGACGACCATCAGGGCGGCGAAGGAGAACCGGCGGCCGCCCTTCACGGTGGCGGCGACGCGGTTGATGTGCACCAGCTTCTCGACGATGTCGCTGTCCGCACGCTCTTCTTGCGGACGATCGCGCCGGTCCCGCCGTTCGCCGCCGCGTTGTTGTTCGCCTCGGGCCATCTTGGGTTCCTCAGAAATTCAGGCCGGCTTCGCGCGCGGCGTCGGCCAGGGCCTTTACACGGCCGTGATAGATGAAGCCGCCGCGATCGAACACGACGTCCTTGACGCCCTTTTCAATGGCTCGTTCGGCCACCAGCTTGCCCACGCGGGCTGCGGCGTCCTTGTCCGAGCCCTTGGCGCCCCGGCCGCCTTCCAGCGACGAAGCATGGGCCACGGTGACACCGGCGGTGTCGTCGATGACCTGGGCGTAGATGTTCTTGGCCGAGCGGAAGATCGACAGCCGCAGGCGGCCATTGGCCAGGGACTTGAGCCGGCGACGGTTGCGTTCGGCTCTGCGCTTGGCGGATTCTCGAGGTGACAGCGCCATGGCTTACTTCTTCTTGCCTTCTTTGCGGCGGACGTTTTCGCCAGCGTAGCGTACGCCCTTGCCCTTGTAGGGCTCCGGCGGACGGATGCGACGGATGCGGGCGGCGACTTCGCCCACCAGCTGCTTGTCGATGCCGGCGACCCTGATCTCGGTCTGCTTGGGCACGGCGAAGGTGATGCCGGCCGGAGGCGGCACGTCGACTTCGTGGCTAAAGCCCAGCTGCATCGACAGGGCCTGGCCCTTCATGGCGGCGCGGTAGCCGACGCCGACCAGCTCCAGGGTCTCTTCATAGCCTTGGGTGACCCCATGGACCATGTTGGCGACCAGGGTGCGCGACAGGCCCCACATGGCCTTGGCCCGCGTCGTGTCGGCGCGCGGCTTCAGCGACAGTTCAGCGCCCGATTGCTCGAGCTCGATCTCGTCGACGATGGTCCACGACAGCTGGCCCTTGGGGCCCTTCACCGTGACGGTCTGGCCGTCCAGCGTCAGCGTGACGCCGGCGGGGATCGCGACCGCTTTCTTTCCGATCCGGGACATGATGTTCCTTTCTCCGCCTTAGTAGACGCGGCAGAGCACTTCGCCGCCGACGTTGGCGTCGCGGGCGGCAGTGTCGGACATGACGCCCTTGGGCGTCGACAGGATCGAGATCCCGAGGCCGTTCTTGATCGGCTTCAGGTCCTTGATCGACGAATAGACGCGGCGCCCCGGCTTGGACACGCGGGAGATCTCGGCGATCACCGGCTCGCCGTCGAAATACTTGAGCTCGATTTCGAACTCTGGGAATTCGCCGGGCTTCTGCACGATCGAATAGCCACGGATGTAGCCTTCGTCCTGCAGCACGTCCAAAACGCGCTGGCGCAGCTTCGACGCAGGCGTCGAAACCTTGGAGCGCTTGCGCATCGCAGCGTTCTTGATACGGGCGATCATGTCGCCGATGGGATCGTTCACAGCCATCGAACCCTCCTCACCAGCTCGACTTGACGAGGCCGGGGATCTGCCCCTGCGAGCCCAGCTCGCGGAGCGCGATACGCGACATCTTCAGCTTACGATAGAAGGCCCGCGGGCGGCCGGTCACTTCGCAGCGGTTCCGGATGCGGGTCTTCGACGAGTTACGCGGCAGCTTCGCCAGCTTGAGCCGGGCTTCGAAGCGTTCTTCGAGCGGCAGGCTCTGGTCGTTGGCGACCGCCATCAGCGCTTCGCGCTTGGCGGCGTATTGCTTGACGAGCTTCTTGACGAGCTCGTTGCGGTTCATCGCGCTTTTCTTGGCCATCTTTGTTCTTTCCCCCCGCTCAGTTCGTCGTGAACGGGAATTGGAAAGCCCGCAGAAGCTCACGCGCTTCGTTGTCGGTGCGGGCCGTGGTGCAGACGATGATATCCATCCCCCACATCTGATCGATCTCGTCGTAATTGATCTCCGGGAACACGATGTGCTCCTTCAGACCCATGGCGTAGTTGCCACGGCCGTCGAACGAGGTCGGCTTCAGGCCGCGGAAGTCCTTGACCCGCGGCAGGGCGATGGTGATCAGGCGGTCGAGGAACTCGTACATCCGGTCCTTGCGCAGCGTCACCTTGGCGCCGATCACCATGCCTTCGCGCAGCTTGAAGCCGGCGATGGAGGTGCGCGCCTTGGTCGGCACCGGCTTTTGGCCGGTGATCGCCGCCAGGTCCTTGATCGCCGCATTGACCTTCTTGGAGTCCGCGACGGCCTCGCCGATGCCCATGTTCACGACGATCTTGTCGAGCTTGGGGATCTGCATCTCGTTGGTGTAGCCGAACTGGTCCTTCATCGCGGCGCGGATGCGGGCGCGATAGTCGGACTTCAGCCGGGGCTCATAAGCTTGCTCAGCCATCGATGACCTCGCCGGACTTCTTGGCGAAACGGACCTTCTTGTCCCCTTCCATGCGGAAACCGACGCGGGTCGGTTCACCGGACTTGGGGTCGACAAAGGCGACGTTCGAAATGTGGAGGGCGGCTTCCTTGTGCTTGATGCCGCCTTGCGGATCGGACTGGCTCGGGCGGGTATGGCGCTTGACCATGTTGACGCCGCGAACGACCAGGCGGTCTTCCTTCGGCATCACCTGCAGCACTTCGCCCTGACGGCCCTTGTCCTTGCCGGCGAGCACGACGACGCGATCGCCCTTCTTGATCTTCGCGGCCATCACAGCACCTCGGGAGCGAGCGAGATGATCTTCATGTGGTTCTTGGCGCGCAGTTCGCGGGGAACCGGGCCAAAGATCCGCGTGCCGATCGGCTCGGACTGCTTGTTGACGATCACCGCGGCGTTGCGGTCGAAACGGATCATCGACCCGTCCTTGCGCTTGATGCCCTGGCTGGTGCGAACGACGATCGCGCGGAGCACGTCGCCCTTCTTCACCCGGCCGCGCGGGATCGCTTCCTTGACCGATACGACGATCAGGTCTCCGACACTGGCGTAACGCCGACCGGCGCCGCCCAGCACCTTGATGCACATGACCCGGCGAGCGCCCGAATTGTCGGCGACCTCCAGGTTAGTTTGCATCTGGATCATGGCTTTGAACCTTCCAGAACTATTGGCCGGAGGCCGGGGCAGCCTTTGGCAGGACTTCCCAGGTCTTCAGCTTGGATTTGGGCGCGCACTCGATAATGCGAGCGATTTCGCCGGCCTTGTACGTATTGCCCTCGTCATGGGCATGGTACTTCTTGGACTGGCGGATAGTCTTCTTCAGCACGGGGTGCAGGAAGGTCCGCTCGACCTTCACCACCACGGTCTTGTCGCCCTTGTCGGAGACGACCACACCTTCGAGAATTCGCTTAGGCATTGTCTTCTTCCTTTAGGCCGCGGCGGCTTTGGCGCGCAGCACCGTCTTGATCCGGGCGATGTCCTTGCGGACCTCGTTCACGCGATGGGTCTTCTCCATCTGGCCGGTCGCCGCCTGGAAGCGCAGGTTGAACTGCTCCTTCTTCAGCTTCAGCAGCTCTTCGCCCAGCTGGTCGGTCGTCAGACCGCGGATGTCTTCGATCTTCATCAGGCGTGCTCCACACCAGCGTCGATGCGGGTGACGACGCGGGTCTTGATCGGCAGCTTGGCCGCGCCGAGGCGCAGGGCTTCACGGGCGATGTCGTCGGCCACGCCGTCGATCTCGAACATGATACGGCCGGGAGCGACGCGCGCCGCCCAGTACTCGACCGCGCCCTTGCCCTTGCCCATGCGGACTTCAGCCGGCTTGTCGGTGACCGGCACGTCCGGGAAGATGCGGATCCACACCCGGCCCTGGCGCTTCATCTGGCGGGTGATCGCGCGGCGGGCCGCTTCGATCTGGCGCGCGGTGATGCGTTCCGGCTCGACCGCCTTCAGCCCGTGCGAGCCGAAGTTCAGCGAGGCGCCGCCCTTGGTCATCCCGTGGATGCGGCCCTTGAACTGCTTGCGGTACTTGGTCTTTTTCGGTGACAGCATGATCTAAACCTTAAGCTCCGCGGTCACGACGGCCGCCGCGATCACCGCGGTCGCCACGATCACCCCGGTCGCGGTCGCGATCGCGTCCGCCGCCTTCGCCGGCCGGGCCGGATTCGGTGGCCAGGCGCTTGTCCTGGGCCATCGGGTCGTGCTCCAGCACCTCGCCTTTGAAGATCCAGGTCTTCACGCCGATGATGCCGTAGGTGGTCTTGGCTTCAGCGAAGCCGTAGTCGATGTCGGCGCGCAGGGTGTGCAGCGGCACGCGGCCTTCGCGATACCACTCCATCCGCGCGATTTCTGCGCCGCCCAGGCGGCCCGAAACGTTGATCCGCACGCCCTTGGCGCCGAGGCGCATGGTCGACTGGATCGAGCGCTTCATGGCGCGGCGGAAGGCGATGCGGCGCTCGAGCTGCTGGGCGATGTTCTCGGCCACCAGCTGGGCGTCGGTCTCGGGCTTGCGCACTTCGACGATGTTCAGGTGCACCTCGCCGTCGGTCATGGCCGACAGGTCCTTGCGCAGCTTTTCGATGTCCGCGCCCTTCTTGCCGATGATCACGCCGGGGCGCGCGGCATAGATGGTCACGCGGCACTTCTTATGCGGCCGCTCGATGATGATGCGCGAGACGCCGGCCTGGCCCAGGCGCTTCTTCAGCTCCTTGCGGACCTTAAGGTCGTCGTGCAGCAGCTTGCCGTATTCTTCGCCGTCGGCGAACCAGCGGCTGTCCCAGGTACGGTTGATGCCGAGGCGCAAGCCGACCGGATTGACTTTCTGACCCATCAGGCGGCCTCACCAAGTTCACGGACCACGATGGTGATCTCCGAGAAGGGCTTTTCGATACGCGAAGAGCGGCCGCGAGCGCGCGAGGCGAACCGCTTCATCACCAGGTTCTTGCCGACATAGGCCTCGGCCACGACCAGCTGGTCGATGTCCAGGCCATGGTTGTTTTCGGCGTTGGAGATCGCCGAATAGAGCGCCTTGCGGACGTCCTTGGCGATGCGCTTGTGGCTGAACTCCAGCTCGTTCAGCGCATGCTGCACCTTCAGGCCGCGGATCGACTGGGCCACCAGGTTCAGCTTGCGCAGGCCGGTGCGGAGGTTCGACACCTTGGCCTTGGCTTCGGTCGGCTTCAGCCGACGTTCTTGAGACTTCTGGCCCATGACTACTTCCTCTTGGCCTTCTTGTCGGCGGCGTGACCGGGGAAATAGCGGGTCGGCGCGAACTCGCCGAACTTCATGCCCACCATGTCTTCGCTGACCAGCACGGGAACGTGCTTCTGGCCGTTGTGCACGCCGAAGGTCAGGCCGACGAATTGCGGCATGATGGTCGAACGGCGCGACCAGGTCTTGATGACGTCCTTGCGGCCCGAGCTTTGCGCCGCGTCCGCCTTCTTCAGAAGGTAGCCGTCGACGAAGGGGCCTTTCCAAACCGAACGGGTCATGCTCAGCGAGCCTTCTTCACGTGACGCGAGCGGATGATGAACTTATCCGTCGTCTTGTTGGTGCGGGTCTTGCGGCCCTTGGTGGGCTTGCCCCACGGGGTCACCGGATGGCGGCCGCCCGAGGTGCGGCCTTCACCGCCGCCGTGCGGGTGGTCGACCGGGTTCATGGCGACGCCGCGGACGTGAGGACGACGGCCCTTGTGGCGGACGCGGCCGGCCTTGCCCAGGCTTTCGTTCATGTGGTCCGGGTTCGAGACGGCGCCGACCGTGGCCATGCAGCTGTCCATCACCATGCGCAGCTCGCCCGAGCCGAGGCGGATCTGGGCGTAGCCGGCGTCACGGCCGACCAGCTGGGCGTAGGCCCCGGCAGAACGGGCCATCTGGCCGCCCTTCAGGGGCTTCAGCTCGATGTTGTGGATGATCGTGCCGATCGGCAGCGAGCGCAGCGGCGAGGCGTTGCCCGGCTTCACGTCGACCTTCTCGGCGGCGATGATCTCGTCGCCGACCTTCAGCCGTTGCGGGGCCAGGATGTAGGCCAGCTCGCCGTCGGCGTACTTGATCAGGGCGATGAAAGCGGTGCGGTTCGGGTCGTACTCGAGACGCTGAACGGTCGCCGGCACGTCGAACTTGCGACGCTTGAAATCGACGATGCGGTACAGCTTCTTCGCGCCGCCGCCACGGAAGCGCACGGCCACCCGGCCGCCGCCGCCACGACCGCCGGTCTTGGTCAGGCCCTCGGTCAGGCTCTTTTCCGGGCGGCCCTTGTGCAGCTCGGAACGGTCGACCAGCACCAGGGACCTACGGCCCGGCGAAGTCGGATTGAAGGTCTTCAAGGCCATGGCTCAGAGCCCCGTCGTAATGTCGATCGACTGGCCTTCGGCCAGGGTCACGATGGCTTTTTTGACATCCGAACGACGGCCCTTCAGGCCGCGGAAGCGCTTGGTCTTGCCCTTGACCACCAGGGTATTGACCTTGGTGACCGTGACCTTGAACAGCTCTTCGACCGCCGCGGCGATCTCGTCCTTGGTGGCGTCCTTGGCGACGCGGAACACGACCTTGTTCTGCTCGGAGAGCATGGTCGACTTTTCGGTGATGACCGGCGCGAGCACCGTGTCGTAGTGACGGGCGGTGGCCATTACGCGGCGTCCTTCTTGTCGGCGAAGCGAGCTTCGATGGCTTCGACGGCGGCCTTGGTCAGGACCAGGGTGTCGCGGCGCAGCACGTCATAGACGTTCAGGCCGGCGTTCGGCAGCACGTCCACCAGCGGGATGTTGCGGGCGGCGAGCTTGAAGTTGCCGTTCACTTCCGGGCCGGCGATGACCAGGGCGCTCTTCAGGCCCAGCTTCTCGAACTGGACGCGCAGGGCGCCGGTCTTCGAGGTCTCGACCGCAACGTCGTCCAGCACCACCAGGGCGCCGGCCTTGGCCTTGGAGGACAGGGCGTGGCGCAGGGCCAGGGCGCGGACCTTCTTGGGCAGGTCGAAGCCGTGGTCGCGGACCACCGGGCCGAAGGCGCGGCTGCCGCCGACGAACTGCGGCGCGCGGCGCGAGCCGTGACGGGCGCCGCCGGTGCCCTTCTGCTTGTACATCTTCTTGCCGGTGCGAGAATTCTCGTTCCGGGTCTGGACCTTGTGCGTGCCGGCGCGGCGCTTGGCCAGCTGCCAGTTGACGCAACGGGCCAGGATGTCGCCGCGGATCTCTTCAATGCCGAACACGGCGTCGGAGAGTTCGATCTGGCCGGACTTGCCGCCAGCGAGGGTGATGACGTCGAGTTTCATTTAGCTTTCGCTCCCCGCTTCCGGCGCCTCGACGGCGGGTTCTTCAACTTGAGCCGGAGCCGCAGCCTGTTGGCCGGGCTTCTTGAACGCGCCCGGCTTCGGCAGGTCGGCCGGAGCCGCACGCTTCACCGCGTCGCGGATCTTGACGTAGGAGCCTTCCGCGCCGGGGACCGAGCCCACCAGCAGGATCAGGCCGCGCTCGGCGTCGACCCGGAAAACCCGCACGTTCAGGGTGGTGACGGTTTCCTGGCCGAGATGGCCGGCCATCTTCTTGCCCTTGAAGGTCTTGCCCGGGTCCTGGCGGTTGCCGGTCGAACCCAGCGAGCGGTGCGACACCGACACGCCGTGGGTGGCGCGAAGACCGCCGAAGTTCCAGCGCTTCATGCCGCCCTGGAAGCCCTTGCCGACCGTCAGGCCCTGCACGTCGACCACCTGGCCGGCGACGAAGTGGTCAGCGGTCAGTTCCGCGCCCACGTCGATCAGGTTGTCTTCCGACACATGGAACTCGGCCAGGTGACGCTTCGGCTCGACCAGAGCCTTGGCGAAGTGGCCGCGCATGGCCTTGGAGGTGTTCTTGGCCTTCTTGGCGCCCGCACCGAGTTGGAGGGCCACATAGCCGTCCTTGTCCTTGGTGCGCTGGGCCGTGACCTGGCAGCCGTCGAGCGACAGCACCGTCACGGGCACGTGGACGCCGGCTTCGTCGAAGAAGCGCGTCATGCCCAGTTTCTTGGCGATCACGCCGGTACGCATCAGCGGGTCCCCTTAGAGCTTGATCTCGACGTCCACGCCGGCGGACAGGTCGAGCTTCATCAGCGCGTCCACGGTCTGCGGGGTGGGGTCGACGATATCGAGCACGCGCTTGTGCGTGCGGATCTCGAACTGCTCGCGCGACTTCTTGTCGATGTGCGGCGAGCGGTTGACGGTGAATTTTTCAATGAGAGTCGGCAGCGGGATCGGGCCACGCACCGTCGCGCCGGTGCGCTTGGCGGTGTTGACGATCTCACGCGTGGAGTGATCCAGCACCCTGTGGTCGAAGGCTTTGAGCCGGATGCGGATATTTTGTCGATCCATATCGCCCGAGTTCCTTAAAGCGCTCGCCACGCCCAGTTTGCCGTTTCAAAGACCGACCCCAAGGCCGAAGCCCCAGGAAGTAAGCTTGCTCGACGTGCGAGTTCCGCAAAACGAATTCGGCCCGCGCGTGATTTCGCGAGGGCCTTGGTACAATCACAATACCCTCAGCCGAAAGGCGCAGGCAATGCACTGTGGTTCGTCTCGCGGACCGCGTCTAAGCCCGAAGGCTTACAGCCGGTCCAACAGAGGCGCGGTTGATACTCGGCGACTCGGGCCCCGTCAAGGCCCAGATGCGCGCCAATTCGCCTTTACGGCCCTCGCCTGATTTCACCCAGCCCGGCGATGGTCTCGTCGACCGGGCCGTCGACCCCGGCGACATGAGCCACATGCACCCGGGCGTGACCGGCCACCGAGACCGACACGCGGTCAGCCAGGCCTTCATAGGTCAGTTCCCCGTCGCCGGCGATCGAGCCCTTCAGCAGCGTGGCGTGGCCGCCATTGACCCGCACATTGCCGCTGCCGGCGATGGAGACTTCGATACGCCCGTCGACCGAAGTGGAATAAAGGTCGCCCGATCCGCCGATCGAGACCTTGTAGTCATGATAGATCGCCTTGGTGGTGACGGCGGACGAGCCGGCGATATTCACCTCGGCCGAGCCCAGGTCGCCGGTGCGCACCCTGCCCTGCCCCGCCTCGTCCAGGTGGAAGCGGCCCTTGACGTCGCCCACGGTCCAGGCGTCACAGCCCGCCACCGCGAGATCCAGGTTCTCCGCCGACGGAATCGAGCCGATCACTGCACCGCTGGAGGCGACCTTGGCCGACATCGGCGTGCGCACCAGGATCTGGGGCAGCTCGCTTTCATTGAAATCGCCGACGCCGGCTACGTGCACGCTGGCGCTGTCCGGGCCCACGCGGCAATGCGAGATATGGCCGCCGAACAGCCGCGGCCACCAGTCGTCGGAGCCGCCGTCGACCACCACCACCCCTTCCGAGACCTGATGCACACGGATCGGCAGCTTGGGATTGGTGCGGATCACGCTGACTGTGACGTCGGAGCGGTTCTCCGGCACGATCACGACCTTGGCGACGATGTGCTTGAGCTGGACCTCGGCCGCGTTCGCCGAGCCCGCCGCCAGCAGCGCCGCCACAGCCCCCGCGCCCAAAATCGCCTTTCGCATGCACCGATCTCCGCTTCTGCCCTGTGACCCTAGGCGAGCTTTGCGGGCGATACAGCTTAATTCGCCGTCATATCAAGGCTGAGCCGTAGAGCGGGTTGAGGAAAAGTGCGAAGCGGCTTTCCGCCCGCAACCCGCTCTAAACTTTTAGAATCGGTCAGCGGGCCGGCAGCACCAGACCGGGATCGATCGGCCGAGCCTTGTCGCGCGGCGTCGGCGCATAGCGGATCTCGAAGTGCAGCTGCGGCTCGTCGACCCCGCCGGTGGTCCCGGCCTGCCCGATCTCCTGGCCCTGGGTCACGTGGTCGCGGATCTTGACCTCGGTGCGCGACAGGTGAGCGTAGGCGGTGACCCAGCCGTCCGGGTGCTTGATCAGCACCAGGTTGCCGAAGCCCGGCACCTGGTTGCCGGCATAGACCACGTCGCCCTCGGCGGCCGCCTGGATCGGCGCGCCCATGGCCGCGGCGATGTCGAGGCCGTCGTTGCGCTGGCCGCCGGCCTTGGGCCCGAACGCCGAAAGCACATTGCCGGTCACAGGCCAGGCGAAGCGGCCCTTGCCGGCGGCGGTGACCTGGGCGTCGCTGGGCGCGGGGCCAGCCTCGACCTGAGGCGGGCCGTTCGCGGCCGGCGGCGGGCTGTAGCGCGACGGCGGCTGGACGGCGCCCTCCTCGCTCGGCGGCGGCACCGCTTCGCCCTGGATCGGTTCGTAGCGGGTGTGCGGGCGACGCGGCGGCGCAGCGAAGACCGGGGTCTTGACCGGCCCGTTGTCGTGCACCTGGGCCGGAAGGTAGATCTTGTGGCCGGCGCGCAGGTGCGCCTCGGGGTCCAGGTCATTGATCTCGGACAAGGCGTCGGCGGAGATGCCGAAGCGGCGGCCGATGCTGAACAGGGTGTCGCCGGACTGGACCTCGTAGGCCTTGGGCGTCGGGATCTGGATCACCTGGCCGAGGTCGAGTTCGTAGGGCTTCTTCAGCTTGTTGATCTTGATCAGGTCGTCGCTGTCCGTGGCCAGGCGGTCCGAGATCACATTGACCGTGTCGCCCTTGCCGACCTTGATCGGCAGGCTCTTGCCCTTGGTCTCCACGACCTTGCCCTGGACCGAGATGCGGTACTCCGGCTTGGGCGGCTCGTAGCGAGGGGCCGGCGGCGGCGCAGCCTGCTCGGCCGGCGGCTGCGCGGACCGGTTCATCAGCGGCGACGGCGGCGGAGTCGGTCCTGCTGGCGCTTGTGCGGCGGGCGCCTGTGCGGCGGGCGCTGGCGCGGCCGGCTGGGCTGCGGCGCCGGGCGGCGGGCGATTCACAGGAGCTGCGGTGTCGCCCGTCGAGGGCTGCGGCAGGTAGCGGTCGTCGTCCAGCGGCCGCGGCGTCGGCTGGGCTGCGGCCGGCGCAGGGCTGGTCGCCACCGGCTGGTCCGAGGTTTGGGCCCGCGCCTCGACGCCCGCGAAGAGGGCCACGGCGAGGGCCGCACAGGTCAGCCGAGTGAACATGAAAGCCATCACCGCTCCGTCCTTACCGAACTCGTGCCGCACTATTCGATCGCGCAAAAAAGGGGGACTTATGGCGACCCGGGATCGCGCGCGCCACCCCTGATCGACGATCACCGTTCCTCAAAGCTCCTTCGCCACCCCCTCCAGAAGGGGTACGAAGCGGACTTCACACAGCACTTCCTCGCGAAAATCGCCTTTACCGTCGCCGACATAGCGGATCAGGGTCTGTACCGGACCGCGCCCCACCGGAGCCACGAGAATGCCGGTGGGCTTCAGCTGTTCCAGCAGGGCCGACGGCTCGCCGGGGGCGGCTGCGGTGACCAGCACCCGGTCGAAAGGCGCCTGCTCCTTCCAGCCCTCGGCGCCGTCGCCGAACTTGGTGATCACATTGGGCAGCAGCAGCTTCTTGAACCGCGCCTCGGCCTCGCGCAGCAGGGTGCGGTAGCGCTCGATGGTATAGACCAGCCGCGAGAGCTTGGAGAGCACAGCGGTCTGGTAGCCGGAGCCGGTGCCGATCTCCAGCACCCGGGCGCGGGGCTCTATGGCCAGGGCCTGGGTCATCAGGCCGACGATGAAGGGCTGGCTGATGGTCTGGCCGCAGGCGATCGGCAGGGCCGAATCCTCCCAGGCTCGCTCCTGGAACAGGTCGGGAGTGAACAGCTCGCGCGGGATTTGCTCCAGCGCGCCCAGCACAGCCGGATCGCTGACCCCCTGGGACCGCAAGGCCAGGATCAGGCGGGCGCGTCGCGTTTCGGGCGTATCCGCGGCCTCGGCGCTCATCACCTGGGGGCTCCGGTGGAAGGGATCGGGGGCGGCTCCGCTGCGAAGGCCGCCTTCAGGGCGGACAATGTCTTATCGTGAGTCAGGTCGATGTGCAGCGGGGTGATAGATATCCGCTCGTCATAGACCGCGCGCAGGTCGGTGCCGTCGCTGGGCTTGGACGGCTGGGCCCTGAACCCCATCCAATAGTAGTCGCGGCCCCGAAGGTCGGTGCGCTTTTCCACATGGCGCATGAACTGGTCGCGGAATCCCTGCCGCGTGACCTCTATCCCCTTCACCGCATCGGGCGTCACCGAGGGAAAGTTGAGGTTGATCACCACGTCGCTCGCCCAGCCGGTTTCGAGCAGGCGGCGGATGATGCTCGGCGCATGGGCGACGGCGGTCTCGAAATTGGCCTTCACCTCGTCGCGGAACAGGAACAGGGCCTGGGATAGGGCGATGGCGGGAATCCCCAGGGCCATGCCCTCTATCGCCCCCGCGACCGTGCCGGACAAGGTGACATCCTCTGCCAGGTTCTGGCCGCGGTTGACTCCGGAGAGCACCAGGTCCGGCTTCGCCCCCTCGATCAGCTCCTGCACCGCCAGCAGCACGCAGTCGGTGGGCGTGCCGTCCACCGCGAAACGTTTTTCCCCCATCCGGCGCACCCGCAGCGGCTGGCTGAGGGTCAGGGCCCGGCTGGCGCCAGACTGCTCGAACTCGGGCGCGGCGACCCAGACATCGTCCGACAGGGCGGCGGCGATCTGCTCCAGGGCCGCCAGGCCCTCCGCGTGGATGCCGTCGTCGTTGGTCAGGAGAATGCGCAAGTCTATTCGCCACCGATGTGCGTCAGGCCATTCATGTAGGGCTGCAACGCCTGCGGAATGGCGATGCGGCCGCCCTCATCCTGATAGTTCTCCATCACCGCCACCAGGGTGCGGCCGACCGCCAGGCCCGAACCGTTCAGGGTGTGGACGAAGCGCGTGCCCTTCTCCCCGGCCTTGCGGCTGCGCGCGTCCATGCGGCGGGCCTGGAAGTCGCCGCAGTTGGAGCAGGAGCTGATCTCGCGATATGTCGCCTGGCTGGGCAGCCAGACCTCGAGGTCATAGGTCTTGCGGGCCGAGAAGCCCATGTCGCCGGTGCAGAGCTTCATCGTGCGGAACGGCAGGTCCAGGCGCTTCAGCACCGCCTCTGCGCAGCCCACCATGCGCTCGTGCTCATCCTCGGACTGCTCGGGCGTGGTGATCGAGACCAGCTCGACCTTGTTGAACTGGTGCTGGCGGATCATGCCGCGGGTGTCGCGGCCCGAAGCGCCGGCCTCGGAGCGGAAGCAGGGCGTCAGCGCAGTGAGGCGCAAGGGCAGTTCGGCCTCGTCGGTGATCTGTTCGCGCACCAGGTTGGTCAGCGAGACCTCCGCGGTGGGGATCAGCCAGCGGCCGTCGGTGGTGTGGAACAGGTCCTCGGCGAACTTGGGCAGTTGCCCGGTGCCGAACACCGCCTCGTCGCGCACCAGCAGCGGCGGGGCGACCTCCAGATAGCCGTGCTCGCGGGTCTGCAGGTCCAGCATGAACTGGCCCAGCGCCCGCTCCAGCCGCGCCAGCTGGCCCTTCAGCACAACGAAGCGCGCTCCAGAGATGCGGGCGGCGGCCTCGAAGTCCAGCAGGCCGAGACCCGTCCCGAGGTCGGTGTGGTCTTTCGGTTCCTTGATCGCGAAGGCCTCGCCCCAGCGGCGCACCTCTTCGTTCTGGGTCTCGTCCTCGCCGGGCGGCACGTCCTCGGCCGGCAGGTTCGGCAGGGCGGCCAGGAGGTCGCGCAGGGCCTCGCCCTTCTCCCGCTCGGCCTCGCTCTCGCGAGCGATCTCGGCCTTCAAGAGCTCGACCTCGGCCATCAGGCCGGCCGCCTCAGCCTCGTTCTTTTTGGCCTTGGCGATCCCGATCAGCTTGGAGACGTCGTTGCGGCGGGACTGGGCGGCCTGGAGCGCGGTCTGAGCCGTGCGCAGTTCGGCGTCGAGGGCCAGGATCGCCGGGGTCTGCGGCGACAGGCCCTTCGAGCCCCAGGCCGCGTCATAGGCGGTGGGGTTCTCGCGGATGGCTCTAATGTCGTGCATGGCAGGCGCCCGTCTGATGGCTGAGCGGCATCCTTTAAGGCGCGTCGGGAGCGGCGCCAACCTGCAGCGCGCCGCCTTGACACCCGAGGCGGCCTGTCGATCCTGACGGCTCAGCTGGAGACGCCATGACGCGCGCCGCGGCCCTTTTGTGCATCATCGGCTTCGCCGCCCTGGCCCCGGCCGGAAGCGCCCTGGCCCATCGGCATCACCACGCCTGGCCAAGGGTCACCTACCGGACCAGCTATGGCCGGCCGCACGAGGTCGATTGCGACAAGCTGCTCGGCCTCTGGAACATCCGCGACGACAGCGGCGAGCGCACCCGCCACGGCCGGCTGAAGCGCAGCCGCCTGGCCCGCGAGGCCTTCCAGTGCCGGACCCCCTGCCCTTCCACGCACGGCGACCAAGGCCCATGTCCCGGCTATGTGGTCGACCACATCACGCCCCTGAAGGACGGCGGCGCCGACCTGCCCAGCAACATGCAATGGCAGACCCTCGCCGAGGCCAGGGCCAAGGACCGGGTGGAATAATCCCACATCGTCATCCCGGCCGGAGCGCTCGCGAGAGCGCGTAGAGCCGGGACCCAGCCGCGCCGGCCTCTACGAAGCGTTGGCCGGCAGCTCCAAGATCGTGGGTGCTGGGTCCCGGCTCTCCAGCCCGCTTCGCGAACTTCCGGCCGGGATGACGGTTTTAGCGGGTGGCGTCCTCGGCCGCTTCCTCGCGCCGGCGGCGGCGCTCGATCAGCCAGACGCAGAGGATCGAGACTTCGTAGAGCAGCACGCCAGGCAGGGCGAGGCTCATCATGCTGAAGGGATCCGGCGGGGTCAGGACGGCGGCGACCACGAACACCCCGACCACGGCGTAGCGGCGCACCGCCGTCAGCATCTTGGTCGTGACGATCCCGGCCATGCCCAGCAGCGCCAGCACCACCGGCAGCTGGAAGCAGAGCCCGAAGGCCAGCAGCAGGCTGGTGACCAGGGTCAGGTAATCCGAAACCTTGGGCAGCAGCTGCACGTCGATCGAGCCGTCGCCGACGATCTGCTGGTTCAGCGAGAACCAGAGAACGAACGGCAGCATGATGAAATAGACCAGGGCCGCGCCCAGGAGGAACAGCACCGGCGCCGCGCTCAGGAACGGCAGGAAGGCCCGCCGCTCGCGCTTGTAGAGCCCCGGCGCCACGAAGCCGTAGAGCTGGAAGGCCAGCACCGGAAAGGCCAGGACGATGGCCCCGAAGCCCGCCAGCTTGACCTTGGTGAAGAAGAATTCCAGCGGCTCTGTGAAGACCAGGTGCAGGGCTGGCGCCACGCCATGCGCCACCGGCTTGAGCCCGATCACCGCCAGGAACAGGTCAAGGCCCTGGGCGTGCCCCGCCTTCTGCGCCGCCATCAGGTCGGCGGCGTGGGCGAAGGGTTGCAGCAGGAAGATGTATATCTGCTTGGAGAACAGGAAGCAGAGGATGAAGCCCGCCACCAGGGCGAACATGCAGGTGATCAGGCGCGAGCGCAGCTCGGTCAGGTGATCGAGCAGGGGCGCGCGCGAGGCCTCGATCTCGTTTTCGTCGTCGATCACGCTCACGATGCGGCGTCCGTGGCCTTGGTTTCGGCTTTCGCGGCGGCCGGCTTGGCGCGAGGCTTGCGCGGCGCCTTGGGTTTGGCGGTCATCACCGGGGCGGGCTCAGCCGGCGGCGCCTCGAGTGCGGGGACTTCGGCCTTGGCCGCCTCGGCGGCGGCGCGCTCGGCGTCGAGCTGGCTCGACATCGGCGGGGCGAAGCTGACCTGGCCCAGGCCCTGGTTGATCTCGGCCATGGTCTGGGACACGTGGCTGTCGGCCAGCGGATTGATCGAGCTGACCACGCTGCGATGGCTGTTGCGCAGGGCCTCGACCTCCTTGCGCAGCTCGTCCAGCTCGGATTGGCGGGCCAACTCGTCGAAGCTGGCGCGGAACTCGGCCGCCATGCCACGCAGCTTGCCGATGAACTGCCCAAGCTTGCGCATGGCCACGGGCAGGTCCTTGGGACCGATCACGATGAGCGCCAGGGCGGCGATCATCATGAACTCCCCCATGCGGCTTTCGAAATCGAACATGGCCCTCGGCTTAAACAGCGCCGCGCGGGACCCGGGCCCGCGCGGTTGGAAACGACATCAGATGACGGCGCGCCAAGGCGCGGCCGGGACAGCGCCTCAGTGGGCGACCGTGTCCTTCTCATCGACCCGCGGCAGGGTCTGGACCGGCTGGGCCGGCGGCGTTTCGGCCGGATCCTTCAGCCCGTCCTTGAACGCGCGAATCCCCTTGGCCGCATCGCCCATGAAGCTGGACAGCTTGCCGCGGCCGCCGAACAGCACCGCCAGCAAGAGTCCCACGATCAGAATGTGCCAAGGACTAAGGCTACCCATCGTCAAACCTCCATGCGGGCGCGGCCCGCAAATCTCTCGCCCCGCTTTAACGCGCCGCGCCCTCGGTTAGAAGACGCTCCCAGGCTTAAATTCATTCCATAATGTAGGCGATTTGCCGGTCGGGCGCCATTCACCGGGGGCTGACGCATCGTCCCAGGCGCCGCAACGCCTCGAAACAAGCCTCGCCGCCGGGGCTTGCCGCCCTTCGCGAACTGCCCTTGATTGTGATCACAAGTACGACCGCTTCGAGGAAATCGCATGACCATCCGCGCGCTGAAACCTGCCCTGGCCCTGGCCTGGGCGAGCCTGGCCCTGGCCGCAGGCGCGCGCGCCGCCGAGCCCGGCCCCCTGCCGCCCGCAGCCGACCAGGCTCTGTCCCACGACATCCTGAAGGAGCTGGTCGAGGTCAACACCACCTTCGACCACGGCACGGCGGGCGCGGTTCCCCTGATCGTGGCGCGGCTGAAGGCGGCGGGCTTCGCCGACGCCGACGTGCAGGTGGTGGGGCCGGCCGCGTTTCCCAACAAGCCGAACGTCGTGGTGCGCTACCGCGGGACCGGCAAGGCCAAACCCGTGCTGTATGTGGGTCACCTGGACGTGGTCGAGGCCGATCCCAAGGACTGGACCGTCGATCCGTTCAAGCTGACCGAGAAGGACGGATATCTCTACGGCCGCGGGACCATCGACATGAAGGACGAGGACGCGGCCATGCTGGACAGCCTGATCAGGCTGAAGCGCGAGGGCTTCAAGCCCAGCCGCGACATCATCGTGGCCTTCACCGCCGATGAGGAGACCGGCGACGGCTCGACCAACGGGGTCAACTATCTGGTGAACCAGCGCCGCGACCTGGTCGACGCCGAATTCTCGATCAACCCCGACTCCGGCGAGGGCGACCTGGAGCACGGCAAGCGGCTGGACCTCAACTTCCAGACCGCCGAGAAGACCTATGTCACCTTCTACATGACCATGACCAACCGCGGCGGCCACTCGTCCCTGCCCGAGCCCGACAACGCCATCTACCAGCTGGCCGAGGGCCTGGTGAAGCTGTCAAAAGCGCCGATGCCGGCGCGCACCACGGCCACCACTCGCGCCTATTTCGAGCACATGGCGGCGATCGAGACCGGCCAGACCCGGGACGACCTCCTGGCCGTGGCCAAGGGCGGGGCGGGCTTCGACGCCGCGGCCGAGCGGCTCAGCAAGGCCAGCGTGTTCTACAACGCCATGCTGCGCTCGACCTGCGTGGCCACCCTGCTGTCGGCCGGCCCGGCGGAGAACGCCCTGCCCCAGCGCGCCCAGGCCTCGATCCAGTGCCGCATCCTGCCGGACGAGACCCCCGAGCAGACGCAAAAGGCGCTGGAGGCCCGCGTCGCCGACCCGACCATCAAGTTCAGCGTGGTCTTCCCGCCGCATCCCAACCCGGAATCGGCGCTCGACCCGGCGCTCATGAAGATCACCCAGCAGGTGACCCAGTCCATGTGGCCGGGCGTGCCGATCGTGCCGGTGATGTCGGTGGGCGCCAGCGACAGCGTCTACACCCGCGCCGCCGGCATCCCCTCGTACGGCCTCGGCGGCATGTTCTCCGAACTGGACGACAACCGCGCCCACTCCCGCGACGAACGCATCGGGACCACGGCCTTCTACGAGGACGTGGAGTTCACCTATCGGCTGATGAAGGCGGTGAGCCGGTAGGCTTGGGTAGAGCATCCTCCAGTCGGATCCGCATGACGTCGCCGCGGTCGTAGTCGGTCAGCCAGATCGACCCGAAGGCGACGCCCAGCGAATCCCCGCCTGGCCCCGCCCACTGATGGACAACCCGGTTGGCCGCGGCGTCCGTGGCGGCGAGCGGGACGCCCTGAAGCGTGGTCCAGATCGTCCCGGCGCCGTAGGTGATGTCCCCGCCGTGACCCTTCATGCCGAGATCGATGGTCGCCGCGACCTTGCGGGTATGAGCGTCGATCCGCGTCAAGCTGCCGTCGCCCTGGTTGAGGGTCCAGATCGCGCCCTGGCCATCGGTCAGGAAGCGCGGATTGGGTCCGGTCGGGACCTTGGCCAGGATGGCGCCGGTCTCGGCGTCCACGGCGGTGACCAGGCCGGCGTCATTGCCCGAAACCCAGACTACGCCCTCGCTGAAGTGCGGATTGTAGGAGCCGGGCGGGACGCTGACGACCTGGCGAACCACCCCGTTGGACGGCGCGATCCGGACCAGGGTTCCCGCCTGGTCGGTGACCAGCCAGATGCTGTCGTCGCTGGCGGCGATCCCGCCTTCCGGGCCGGCGGGTCCGATCGGAAACAGCTTCACCGCATTGGTCTGCAGGTCGACCCGCGCCAGCATCGGCTTGTCGGCGCAGAGCGGGACCCACACGGCGCCGAAGCCCACGGCCAGGCCCGAGCAGGGGTCTCCTGGCAGCAGCACCGTCGCCACACGCCGGTTGGTGGCGGGATCGATCCGATGCACCGCGTTCGGCGCCGTGCCGCCGATCCAGACCGCGTCATCGGAAGCCACCACCCAATCGGCGGTCTTGCCGAGGTGGATACGCGCCTGCGGATGCAGATCGCCGATCGCGCCCACAACCGGCGACTGCGCAAAGGCCAGGCCCGCCGCCGCCAGTGAGATCGCCGCGGCGACGCCCAGGTCTCGCAATCTCATTTTCGCTCCTCAGAGGTCGTAAGGGGGTTCACGCTCGTAGCGCGGCAGGTCGTCAGCGATGCACAGCCACCTCACTCTGGCGCTTTCCCAGCCGTGCACCGTGGGCGTGACAGCAGCCGGATCGTCTAGCGTGCCCAGCGTGACCCCGACCGAGCGGTCCTCGTCGTCGGTCATGTAGAGTTGGCCGCCGCAGTCCCTGCAGAACCAGCGTGTGGCGCGGCTGGACGAGCGGAAAGCTTTGGCCTGGCCCTTGGTGACCGAGAATCGGCGGGGCGAGACCTGGATCCAGGCGGTGACCGGCGCGCCGCTGGTCCGGCGGCACTGGCCGCAGTGGCAATAGTCGGCCACATCGCCCGGCAGGGCTTCGACCGCATAGCGCACCCCGCCGCACTCGCATCCGCCTTGCAGGCGCATGGCTCACTCCTCGCCCAGGAAGTCCTGGTGGAATTCCGGCGTCTCGCCGTCCTCGAACGGCTCCTCGTCGTCGGCCAGGTCCGAACCGGGGGTCGGCACGGAGAAGTTGGCCGGCATGTCCATGCCCAGAAGGCCCAGGGCCTTCATCTCCGCCGCGCCGGGCAGATCGCCCAGGGTCGCCAGGCCATAGTGCTCGAGGAAGGTGTCGGTGGTGCCGAAGGTGACCGGCCGCCCTGGCGTGCGGCGGCGGCCGCGCAGGCGCACCAGGCCCAGTTCCAGCAGCACGTCGATGGTGCCGCGGCTGGCCTGCACCCCGCGGATGGCCTCGATCTCGGCCCGGGTCACCGGCTGGTGATAGGCGATGATGGCCAGGGTCTCCTGCGCCGCCTTGGACAGACGTCGCGCCTCCTCCCGCTCCTCCGTCATCAGCCAGGCGAGGTCCTCGGCGGTCTGGAAGCGCCAGCGGTCGGCGACGCAGACCAGGTTCACCCCCCGCCCCTGATAGCTGGCCTGCAGCGCCATCAGGCCGGCGCCGATGTCAGCGCCCTCGGGCAGGCGCCCCGCGAGATCGGCGGCGCTGAGCGGCTCGGAAGCGGCGAACAGCAGCGCCTCGATCCGCCGCTCGGTCTCGCCGGGATCGTTCATTCGGCGGCCTCGAGCCGCAGGCCGCGGGCGCGCAGATAGAGGTCGGCGAAATGCTCGGCCTGGCGCGCCTCCAGTTCGCCCTCGCGCACCAGCTCCAGCCCCGCCGCCAAGGTCGAGGCAAGGTAGGAGGCACGGGTCGGCCCCCGGTTCTCGTCGTCATTGGCCGCCAGCCGCCCCGGCGCGATCACCCGCAACGGGGTCCAGCCGCGCATCTCGCCCAGCTTGCCGCGCAGGCGCCGGCGGGCGTCCTCCAGCGGATAGGCCTCGGGGACCCGCGGCTGGTAGCGGCGAACGGCGTCGCGCCGGCGCTGCTCCACATAGGCCTGGATAAGGCCATAGAGGTCGCCGTCGAAGCGGGTGGTCGACGAGATCTGGATTGCGTCGGGATCGCCGCGGGTGAAGACGTCGCGCTTAAGCTGCGGGCGGGCCTTCAGCGCCTCGACCGCGCGGCGGATGGCGTCCAGCTTGGCCAGGCGGAAGGCCAGGGCGGCGGCCATCTCCTCGGCCGGCGGCTCCTCCGGCCCTTTGCGCTGCGGCTTGGGCAGCAGCAGGCGCGACTTCAGGTAGGCCAGCCAGGCGGCCATCACCAGATAGTCGGCGGCGAGGGCGAAGCGCTGGCGCCGCGCCGACTGCACGAAGGCCAGGTACTGTTCGGCGAGGCGTGTGATCGAGAGTTGCAGCAGGTCGACCTTCTGGCTGCGGGCCAAGGCCAACAGCACATGCAGCGGGCCCTCGTAGCCCTCCAGGTCGACGATCAGGGCCTCGCCGTCCTCGGCCGCGACATCGGCGTCGGCGAAGTCCAGGAAGGGCTGAATCGGCTCGCTCATGCCGCCCACAGCCCTTCGAAGGCGGCGTCGAAGCGCGCCCGCGCCGCCTCGGCGTCGAACGGCTCGGGCGCGCGGGCGATGCGGGCCAGGGCGGCGGCGGCCCGCGCCTTGGCCTTGCCGGCCAGGACCTTGGTCCCGGCGATCACCGCCTTCATCTCGGCCATGTCGCCGTTGCAGTGCAGGACCACGTCGCAGCCGGCCGCCAGCGAGGCGCGGGCGCGCTCGGCGAAATCGCCCTTCAGGGCCTTCATCGACAGGTCGTCGCTCATGAGCAGGCCGTCGAAGCCGATCGAGCCGCGGATCACCCGCCGGATCGCCTTGCGTGAGGTGGTGGCGGGCGCCGCCTTGTCGATAGCGGCATAGACCACGTGGGCGGTCATGGCCATCGGCATGTCCGAGAGCATGCGGAACGGCGGGAAATCGCGCGCCTCGAGCTCGCCCAGCGCCGCCTCGACCACCGGCAGGTCCAGGTGGCTGTCGGCGCGGGCGCGGCCGTGGCCGGGGATGTGCTTGATCACCGGCAGAACCCCACCGGCGATCAGCCCCTCGGCGGCGGCGCGGCCGAGCAAGGCCACATCTTCCGGGGTCTCGCCATAGGCGCGGTCGCCGATGATCTCGTGGCCGTCGGGCGCCGGAACGTCGAGCACCGGCACGCAGTCGACATTGATCCCCAGGGCCGCAAGGTCATGGGCCATCAGCCGGGCGCCCAGGCGAGCGATCTCGCGCTTGAGCAGCGGGTCATTGCCGGCCAGCTGGCCATAGGCCCGGCCCGGCGGATAGCGCCGCCAGTGCGGCGGGCCGAGGCGCTGGACCCGGCCGCCCTCCTGGTCGATCAGCACCGGGGCGTCGGCGCGCCCGACCGTTTCGCGCAGGGACTCGACCAGCGCCCGCACCTGATCGGGCGCCTCGACATTGCGCTTGAACAGGATGAAGCCCCAGGGCCGCACGTCGCGGAAGAAGGCGGCCTCTTCCGCCGAGAGCCTGGGCCCGGCGCAGCCCAGGATGCTGGCCGAAATCTGGGTCAAAGCCCTAGCGAACCATGCACTGCTTGCCCGCCGCCTTCAGGGCGACGCAGAAGCTGACCGCGTCGGCATGGCTGGAGAAGCCGCCGACGAAGGCGCGGTAGAAGGTCTTGCCGTCGCGGTCGGCCTTTTCGACCTTGCTGGTCTTGCCGGCCATCTTGCCGGGCACGATCAGAGCGGTGTCGTTCCAGCCCTTTTCCGCCAGCGCCGCCGAGGAGAAGGCGCCGATCTGCACCAGCGGCTCACCGGCGGCCGGCGCCTCGGCCTTGGGCGCGGCGACGGCGGCCGGCTTCGGCTTGGCGGGAGTCAGCGACGCGACCTTGGCCGGCTTGGCGGCGGCGGCCGCTGGCGGCGCCTCAGCCTTGGGCGCGAGGGGCGCGGGCTTTGCCGCCGGAGCCGTCTCGGTCTGAGCCGGGCGCAGGGGCGCGCTGGCCACCGGGGCCACGGGGACGGCGGTCGGCGGCGGCGGCGCGGGTCGCGCTTGGGGTTGTTCGGGCGCTGGGGCGAAAGTCGGCGCAGCCGAGGGCGGCGGCGCCCCGTCGCTCTTGTAGATCTGCAGGCCGGCGCCGGCGGAAGGCGCGCTGGAATCTGCGGGCGGCGTGCTCTTGGTCTGGGCGACGGGCGCGCCCACCACCTGCGGCGCCTGGCCCGAATGGCGCACGCCGCTGCGATAGAACAGCAGGAGGGCGATGATCAGCAGCAGGAGCACGATGGCGCTGACGATCAGGGTCATGGGCGCAGGGCCGCCCCCACCGCCGCCACGCGAATGGCGCGCGTCGAACGCGAGGGGCGCGTCCGTCTGGGGCGTATAAGCGCCGCGATCGTGATCGGTCATGGCATCGACTCCGAAGAAGGGCGCTCACCGCCGGCGAATCAGCCCCAGACTCCAGTTTAGTCGACCCGGCGGGTCCGCCGAAGCGATCCCGGGGCGAACCTCACCCCGCCATCCCCAGGTTTCGCCGCCCTACCCCGTCCCGCCGGGCAGATAGATCTTGTCGAGGTTGAACAGCCGGTGGTGTTCCTCGATGGCGAAGCGGTCGGTCATGCCGGCTATGTAATCGCAGACGTTTCGAGCCCGCCCGGCCTCGTCCAGGTCGTGGACCCGCTCGTACCACTCGGTGGGCAGGGTCTCGGGCTCGGCCATGAACAGGCGAAACATCTCGGCCAGGATCCGCCGCGCCTGGCTGCGCGTCCGATTGACGCGGTAGTGCCGGTACATGCGCTGGTGTAGGAACATCCTGAGGCGGCCGAGGTCCTCGGCCATCTCCGGCGAGAAGCTGACCAGGGCGCGGCCGAGAAGGCGCACGTCCTCCGGCGTTTGGACCCCCGCCTCGGCTGCGTTCCGCCGGGTCTGCTCCAGCACGTCGTCGGCCATGGCCCCGATCATCCGCCGCACCGCCTCCAGCCGTAGCAGGCGATCGTCCAGTTCCGGGCGCTCTTCCTTCAGCGCCTGCAGGATCGGGCCGATCAGGGCCACACGCGCGACTTCCTCCAGACGGAACAGACCCGCCTCCAACCCGTCGTCCACGTCATGGTTGTTGTAGGCGATGTCGTCGGACAGGGCCGCAACCTGCGCCTCTGCCGAGGCGAAGGTCCCAAGGCGCAGGTCGTAGCCGGCATTGAACTCGGCGATCGGCCGCCAACTGGGCCGCTCCAGGCGGTCCTCCACAGGACCGTTGTGCTTGATCACCCCCTCCAGGGTCTCCCAGGTCAGGTTCAGGCCGATGAAGTCCGGGTAGCGGCGCTCCAGTTCGGTGACCACGCGAAAGGTCTGCACATTGTGGTCGAACCCGCCATAGGGCGCCATGCAGGCGTCCAGCTCGTCCTCGCCGGCGTGGCCGAACGGCGGATGGCCGAGGTCGTGGGCGAGGGCGATAGTCTCGGCCAGGTCCGGGTCCAGGCCCAGGGCGCCGGCCAGGGTGCGGGCGATCTGCGCCACCTCCAGCGAGTGGGTCAGGCGGGTGCGGAAATGATCGCCCTCGTGGGCGACGAACACCTGGGTCTTCTCTTTCAGCCTGCGGAAGGCCGAGGTGTGGATGATGCGGTCGCGGTCACGGGCGAAAGGGGTCCGGGTGCGGCTGGCTCCCTCGTCGATGCGCCGGCCGAGCGATGCGGCGGGATCGGCGGCGAAGGACGCTCGCGCACGGGTGTCCAATGTCGAAGCCGACGCCATCAGTTTACTCCTTGCAGCGGGCCTCTTTCGCATGCGCCGCACCGGCCTCATATAGGGGGCGCAACCGAGAATGACCTGCAATGTCCGATTCCGTCAGCCTTTCTCCCTCTGCAGCCGAGCGCATCAAGGCCATCGGCGCGCGTGAGGGCCGCCCCCTGATGCTGCGCGTCGCCGTGGAAGGCGGCGGCTGCTCGGGCTTTCAGTACCAGTTCGATCTGGTCGAGGCGGCCGAGCCGGACGACACCCGGATCGAGCTGAACGGCGCCGCCGCCCTGGTGGATGTGGTGTCCATGGCCCTGCTCAGGGGCTCGGAGATCGATTTCGTCGACGAACTGGCGGGGGCCGAGTTCCGGGTGCGCAACCCCAACGCCAAGTCCAGCTGCGGCTGCGGCGTCAGCTTCTCGATCTAGCCCCTATTCCGCCAGCACCGGCGCCCAGCCGCCAGGCCGGCGGCGCAGGGCGAAGTGACTCCAGGCCACGGCTGCGAGCACGACCCCGCCCAGAAGAATCAGGCTCGGTCGGCCGGCGTCGTGATCCGCCAGGTCGGCCAGGGTGAAGCCGCCCGCCATCACAAGGCCCAGCAGGGGCGCGAGCGGCCCAAGCGGCGCGCGCCAGTAGCCGGGCCGCGCGGTCATGCCCCTGCGCCGCCCGACCAGCACCGACAAGCAGACCAGGCTCCAGCCGTAGACCAGCAGGCCGGTGTTGAAGATCAGGAGGGTGTGGGAACTCAGGAAGCAGCAGAGCAGCGAGAAGACCGCGACCACCATGGTCGCGCCGCGCGGCGCGCCGGACTGCTCGTGAACGCCCGCCAGCAGGCGATTGACCGGCCCGGGGAAGATCCCGTCGCGGCCGAGGCTGAAGTACAGCCGCGCGCCGAACATGATCTGGGCGATGGTGGCGTTGAAGATGGCCAGCGCCACGCCGGCGCTGAGCGCACGGCCGGCCCAGGGACCGGCGGCCTGGTTGACGAAAGCGGCCATCGGCGCGGGATCGCGCAGCACCGCGGTCAGGTCGCGGGCGCCGAACAGGACCGCGATCACGGGCAAAGCGGTGCCAAAGGCGCCGATCAGGCAGGCCACGACGATCACGTTGCCCATGTTGCGATGCGGATCGCGCAGCTCTTCGCCGAAGCCGATCGCTTGATTGCCGCCCACGGTGCCATAGACGGCGCTGATCGCGCCGAGGGCCAGCACGCCCAGCGCCACCGGCTCCATGATCCCATGGGAACCGATGGCCACGGGATGGGCGGCGAGCGCCGCCAGCCCTCGCGCCGGATGTGCAAAGCCGATCAGGATCAGGGCCAGCACGGCCAGGATCTCGATCGCCAGGAACAGCCCGGTGATCAGGGCGCCGGTTCGCACGGCCATCAGGGCGACGGCGACGCACAGCGCCAGGCTGCCGAAGGTCACAGCCGAAGGCGGCAGGCCCGGGACCAGTTCGCGGGTGTAAGTGGAGATGATCTGGACCTGGAAGGCCACCGCCGGCCCCGCCGTCGCCGCCCATATCGCCAGGGTCGCGACCCCCGCCCATGACCCCAGGATCGAGCCCACGCCGACATAGTCGCCGCCGGCATAAGGGTAGGCCGATCCCAGCTCGGCATAGACCGCCGACCAGATGAAGGCGCAGGCCAGGCCCAGGGCGAACAGGCCGAGCGCGCCGGTTCCGGTATGCTGCAGCACGTCGGAGCCGATGCCATAGACCGAGAACACCGGCGACAGGCACGACAGGGTCAGGAGCAACACCCCGAATGGCGAGAGCTGACGATGCAGTTTGCCATGGCCTGCAGCCGGGGCGGAGACGCCCGCCTGATCCGTCATGCTCTGTCCCCCGTGCGACGCCCCCGCGCCCGGACATGACGCTAGCGTGGCGCGACGCAGGCCGGCAATGGGCGATGGGGCGAACAAATTTGACTGGCCGGCCCCAGGTGAACGCCGCAGCGCCGTTTGGTTGATCCTTGCGTTGACCCCGGCGCACCGCTCCGCCTAGGGTCGCGCGCCATGAAGATCGCCACCTGGAACGTCAATTCGGTCAACGCCCGGCTCGAGACCGTGCTGAAGTGGTTCCGCGAGGCCTCGCCCGACGTCGCCTGCCTGCAGGAGATCAAGTGCGTCGACGAGAAGTTCCCGCGCGAGGCGTTTGAAGACCTGGGCTACAACGTCGTGGTCCATGGTCAGAAGACCTATAATGGCGTCGCCCTGCTCTCTAAATCGCCCGTCGAGGATGTCCGCCGCGGCCTGCCCGGCGACGAGGCCGACGATCAGGCCCGCTATGTCGAGGCGGTGATCTCCGGCCCCACCCCGGTGCGGGTGGTCGGCATCTACCTGCCCAACGGCAATCCGGTCGCCAGCGAGAAGTTCGGCTACAAGCTCGGCTGGATGGAGCGCCTGAACCGGCACGTGCGCGAGTTGCTGGCGCTTGAGGAGCCCCTGGTGGTGGCTGGCGACTACAATGTCATTCCCGAGCCGGCCGATGTGCATGATCCTGTCGCCTGGATGGATGACGCGCTGTTCCAGCCACAGAGCCGCGGCGCTTTTCGCGCCCTGAAGTGGCTGGGCCTGACCGACGCCTACATGGAGGTCGACGGCGCGCCTGGCGGCTACACCTTCTGGGACTACCAGGCTGGCGCCTGGCCGCGGAACCATGGCATCCGCATCGACCACGCCCTGCTTTCGCCTCAGGCGTGCGACCGCTTGCTCGGCTGCGAAATCCATCGTGACGTTCGCGACTGGGAAAAGCCTTCGGACCATGTGCCCGTGGTCGTCGAGCTCGCCCTGTGACGCGGACGCACGGCTGCATGTCAAGACTCAGAGACTCAGACTAAGCTCAAGCTCATGCACGACTTTGTCCGTCTGCTCCTTCTGCTTGGGATCATCGGGTCAGCCGCCACGCTGATCGGGGCCTCGATCGCCTTCTGGATGGACGAGCCGCGGCGGCTGACCCGCATCGCCTGGCGCGTCCTGGGCGGCCAGCCGGACGGCTTGATCATCGCCCAGGGGCGCGACTGCGCCGCGGCTTTCCGTGTCGCCGCCGACCAGATCCTGGTCATGCGCGACGGCGGAGCCAACGCCCTGCTCTACCGGCTGAACGCCCTGATCGGGGCCGAGCTTCTGGTCGATGACCAGGTCGTGGCGCGGGTGGCCCGAGGCGAGCCGCGCCGGACCATGGACCGCTCGCCCAAGGACGCGCAGCAGGTGGTGCTGTCGCTGCTGTTCGACGACCCGCGCCATCCCGAGTTCGTGCTGGACCTGTGGCTGCCGATGGACGAGTTCCGCCGCAGCGCCCGACCGCCCGAGACCATGATCAAGGAAGCCCGCGCCTGGCTCGGTCGCGCCGAGGCGATTATGCGCCGCGCCCAATCCAGGCAGATGAAGGTCTCGGACGCCATAGCCGAAAGCGCGGGCCGCGAGCCCGAGCCGGCTCGCCCGGCCGACGAACCGCGTTTCAAGGCCAAGACCGTTCCGCCGATCGACAAGATCGAGCCGCCCGCCTTTGACGACGAGTGCCCCTTCGATATCGACGATCCGGCCCCTACATCGGAAGCCAAGACCGAGCAGTTGCCGCTGCTCTAGGCGACCGAACCGAACGGCCGCCGCCCCGACGATCCGTCTGGCCCGGAGAGGCCGCTCTGGGAGGCGACCATGACCATCCTGATCATCGCCATGTCAGCGTTCCTGGCGCTGCACCTGCTTGTCTCCGGCACGCCCCTTCGCGACACCCTCACGCGGACGATTGGCGAGGGGCCCTATATGGGCCTGTTCTCCCTGGCCTCGATCGCGGGCCTGACCTGGCTGATCTTCGCCTTCGGCGCCGCTCGCGCCAGCCCGGACAACCATGTGTTCTGGACTGTGACACCTGCCACGCGCCATCCGGCGATCGCCCTCGTTGGAATCGCTTTCCTGCTGGCGGTTCCAGGCCTTCTGACCAACACCCCGACCCGGGTGCGCGGCGACAATCTGGTCGACAGCCCGAACGCCGCGACCGGCATGACCCGCATCAGCCGCCACCCCTTCCTGTGGGGCGTCGCCATCTGGGCCACGGCTCACCTGATCGCCAACGGCCGCAGCGCCGATTTCATCCTGTTCGGCGGACTGCTGGTCCTGTCGGTCGCCGGGACCTACAGCATCGACGCCAAGCGGCTGCGCGCGCTCGGCGACCGCTACGCCGCCTTCAAGGCCCAGACCTCGAACATCCCCTTCGCCGCCATCCTGCAGGGCCGCCAGTCGCTGAAGCTCGGTGAGATCTGGTGGCGCCTCCTGGTCGCCATCGTGATCTGGGCCTTGGTGTTCTGGGGCCACCCGAAGATGTTCGGAGTCAGTCCGCTGGGGTGAACAGCCCGGAACTCCGTGACGCAAGCTTCATTTGAACTTGGCCGAGCAAGCGGTCAGGTTTAGCCATGCCCTCGGTCAACCCAACCTTCGAGATCCTGGACAGCCTGACCGCGCCGGGAAATCCCGACCGCCCGAATGATGACGCCTGGTGCGTTGCGGGACAGCTTGCGGCGGTGATCGACGGGGCGACCGGGCTCGGAGGGGCGCTGTTGCCGGGCGAGAGCGACGCCGCCTGGCTGGCCCATCGGGCCGCCGAGCGCCTTACCGTTCGCACCGGCCTTGGCGATGCTCGCAGCGCGCTAGCCGCTGTCGCCGCCGATCTGGAATCCGACTTCTTGCGCGAGCGGATCCGACCGCCGGTGGAGATGTACGAGACCCCGCTGGCCTCGCTGATGCTGCTGGGCGCCCGAGGCGATGCATGGCTGGACGCCCTCTGGTTCGGCGACTGCTGCGCCCTCGTCCAGCGTCCTGGCGAGGCCCTGCAGATCGTCGGCCACGCCTTCGACGGCAAGACCGGCGAAGCCCAGCGCGCCGCCCGGCATGGCCGCGAGTCGGGCGCCGGACCCGCGGCAAAAGCCAACTGGGAGCAGATGCTGCCGGCGCTACGCGAACACCGCAACCGGCTGAACCAGCCCAGCGGCCGGTGGGTTCTGGCGCCGGACGCCCGCTGCGCGGAGATGGCCCAGTCGGCCGAGATCGCTGCGCCGGCCGGGACCGTGATCCTCCTGGCCAGCGACGGCTTCCTGGCGCTCAGCAGCGATTATGGCCGCTACGACCCCGCGGACCTGGTCGCGGCGGCCCACGAGCAGGGGCTCGCCCCCCTGCTCGCTGAACTGCGGGCCATCGAACAGGCCGATCCCGATGGCCTGACCTACCCCCGCTACAAGACCAGCGACGACGCCACCGCCGTGCTTCTGCGCGTCCTCTAGGCGGTCGCCTCGAACACCAGGTTGAACGGCGTCTCGGTGGCCCGGCGTACATGGCCGAAGCCGGCCTCCTGCATCACCGAGCGCAGGCGGCGCTCGCCCGCCTGAGCGCCCAGGGCCAGGCCCACCTCCTGCGCCCGCGAGGCCGGGGTGCAGATCATGGTCGAGGCGGCGTAGTAGATCCGCCCGACCGGGTTGAGGTTGTCCTCCAGGTCGTCATTGGCGAAGGGCTCGACCACCATCCAGACGCCGTCCGGCTTCATCGTCTCCCGGACGTGCTTGCCCGCGCCGACCGGATCGCCCATGTCGTGCAGGCAATCGAACATGGTGACGAGGTCATAGTCGTGGGCCGGGAAGTCCTTGGCCGCGGCCTTCTCGAAGGTGATCCGGTCAGCGACGCCCGCCTCCTTGGCCGCCTCGCGCGCCCGGTCGATCGAGGCCTGGTGATAGTCGAAGCCGTAGAAGTGCGATTTCGGGAAGGCCTGGGCCATCAGGATGGTCGAGGCGCCGTGGCCGCAGCCGACGTCGGCCACCTCTGCGCCCTGTTCCAGCCGCTCGCGCACGCCCTCCAGGGCCGGGATCCAGCTGTCGATCAGGTTGGCGTTGTAGCCGGGGCGGAAGAAGCGCTCGGTGCCCTTGAACAGGCAGGTGCTGTGCTCGTGCCAGCCGACGCCCTCGCCGGTCTTGAACGCATGTTCGATCTTGCCCTCGTCCAGCCAGACCGACTGCACGATGTCGAAGGCGCCGGCGAAGAAGGCCGGGCTGCCCTCCTGGGCCAGGGCCAGGGCCTGCTCGGGCGACAGGCTGAAGCGCTTGGCTTCGGCGTCGTAGTCGACATAGCCGCCGGCCGCCTGGGCCGACAGCCATTCGCGCAGGTAGCGCTCGTTGAGGCCGGTCTTTTCAGCGAGCTGGGCCGGGGTCACCGGCTCGCCGTCGCCCATCGCCTTATAGATGCCGAGCCGATCGCCCAGCGTGATCAGGGCCGCGCTCAGCGCCGCCCCTACGTCACCCACCAACTTGCCGACCAGGGCCTCGACCTTGGCCATATCCGGTTCGCGCATGGCGCCCTCTCCCATAGTCAGGCGGCGCCGGAGCCTCTGCGCGGCCCCCGCCGCCAGAGCGGGACGTTGCGCCCGGTAGGGAATGTTGGACAGTCAAGCCAGCGTGATCAAAAGCCGGCGGCCTGCTCTACCGCCAGCGCTATGTCCAGAGCGACCACCGCCTCGGCGCCGGTGGCGGCAGGCCGGGGCGCCTCGCCCTTCACCGCAGCCACGAAGGCCCCGACGCTGGCCCCTAGAGGGTCGCGGCCGGCGGGCGTCTCGGTGAAGTCGGCGTTCAGCGGGAACGGGGTCGAGTTGCGGAAGGCGCGGGAGATGAAGTCGATCTCGACCTCGCCGGAAGGGTAGACGATGCGCATGCGCCGTTCGC
This sequence comes from Phenylobacterium montanum, assembly GCF_018135625.1. Lineage (NCBI taxonomy): Bacteria > Pseudomonadati > Pseudomonadota > Alphaproteobacteria > Caulobacterales > Caulobacteraceae > Poindextera > Poindextera montana. The sequence goes on along the minus strand of NZ_CP073078.1, from coordinate 79,286 downwards.
GCGCCTCGGCGATGCGCGAGGCGTTCAGCTTGACCGTGGCCCCGTCGCCCAGGGTGATCTCGCAGGAGACCTCGTCGACGAACGGCCCATGGGTGACGCGGCCCTCGGCTTCCACCGCCAGGGCCTCGGCCGGGTTCAGGGTCACCGCCAGGTCGATGTCGTGGATCATCAGGTCGAGGACACAGGAGACGTCGGTGTTGCGCGGGTTCCAGGGCGCGCGGCGCACGGCTTCCAGGAACAGCGGCTTCTCCGGGATGTCGAGCAGGCCCATAGCGCGGGAGACCACCCGCTCCTGCAGGCCGCAGGCCAGCACCAGGCCCTTTTCCGCCGCCTTGGCGACGATCTTGTCGGCGTCCTCGATGGTGGTGGCGATCGGCTTTTCCACATAGACCGCCTTGCCGGCCGCCAGCGCCGGCAGGGCCACGGCCGCATGGGTGAAGGCCGGCGAGGCTACGGTGACGATGTCGACCGCCTTCAGGAACTCGCCGAGATCGTCCAGCCCGCGCGCGCTCAGGCCCGCGGCCAGTTCGCGGGCGCGGTCGATGTCGGGATCATAGACGGCCACGAGTTCGACCCCGGCCATGCCGGCGTACTTACGGGCGTGGTGGCCGCCGAATGCGCCGGCCCCGGCCACGCCGGCTTTCAGTCCTGGATGCAAAGCGACGCCTCGAATCGTCTGGTTTCACGCGAAATTGTGCAGACGCCGGGGCTTTGTCCATCGCCCATGACGCCGCGGATTTTTTCGGCTAAAGCGTCTTACTCAGTTTCTAATCAAAACCCAATGGGAGCCTAGCCATGTCCATCACCTCGCGCGAAATCCGGCTGAAGTCACGCCCCGTCGGCCTGCCGACGGCCGACAATTTCGAACTGGCCAGCGTCACCGTGCCGGCTCCCGGCCCCGGCGAGGTCCAGGTCAAGAACCTTTGGATGACGGTCGACCCCTATATGCGTGGACGGATGATGGATCGGGAAAGCTACGTGCCGCCGTTCCAGATCGGCGAGGCGCTGCAGGGCGGCGCGGTGGGCGAAGTGGTCGCCTCCAACGCCGAGGGGCTGAAGGTGGGCGACCTGGTCTCGACCATGTTCGGCTGGCGCGAAGCCTTCAACGCCCCGGCCGGCGCGGTGCAGAAGCTGGACACCCATGGCCTGCCGCCCCAGGCCTTCCTCGGCGTCGCCGGCATGCCCGGCCTGACCGCCTATGTCGGCCTGATCAAGATCGCGGCGCTGAAGCCGGGCGATGTGGTGTTCGTCTCCGCCGCAGCCGGCGCAGTGGGCTCGGTGGTCTGCCAGATCGCCAAGCTGAAGGGTCATACCGTGATCGGCTCGGCGGGCGGGGCCGACAAGGTCGCCTTCCTGAAGCAGATCGGGGTCGATCACGTGATCGACTACAAGGCGGAAAAGGACCTGACCGCGGCGCTGCAACGGGCCGCGCCGCAAGGCATCGACGTCTATTTCGAGAACGTCGGCGGCGAGCACCTGGAAGCGGCGCTGAACGTGGCCAAGCCCTTCGCCCGCTTCGCCCTTTGCGGGATGATCTCGCAATACAACGCCACCGAGGCGCCCAAGGGCCCCAGCAACATCATCCTGGCGGTCGGCAAGAGCCTGAAGCTGGAGGGCTTCATCGTCTCCAACCACTTTGACATGGCCCCTGCCTACCTAAAGGAGCTGTCCGGCTGGATCCAGAGCGGCAAGTTCCACTGGAAAGAAACGGTCGAGAACGGCGTCGAGAACGCCCCCAAGGCCTTCCTCAAGCTCTTCTCCGGCGAGAACATGGGCAAGATGCTGGTCAAGCTCGGCTGATCTATCGCTCCACCTTGAACGCCGCATAGGAGTGCGGCGGCAGAGTGATCTCGAAGGTCGTTCGCGCCGCCTCGTCGGGCAGTTTTTCCGATGGGCCGGCGCGGACGCTCTCGCCCGTGGCGAGGTTGCGCAGCGCCTTGGCCGCACCTTTGACCGACACCTGCACCGTCGAGACCGTCGGGCGGTAGGACTCCGCTACCAGAGCGTCGTTGTCGTAAGCGAACAGAGCGACGTCCGCCGGCGCCGCGATCCTCACCGCAAAGTCGCGCTGCAGAAAGGCCTTGATCCGGGTGAGCACCGGTTCGGGCAGATTGTAGAGGTCGGCTGGGTTTTCCGGCGTGGTCAGCACATAGAGGACCCCGCGCCCGTAGCGGTTCATCAACAGGATCGGATAACCCTTGGCGCCTGCGACCGCCCGCACCAGCGACCAGGAGTCGTTGGTATAGAAGCCGATTTCAGGCAGCAGAATCTGTGGCGTCGCCACGCCCGGCTCGTTCAGCGGCCGGCCGTCGCCGGCGCCGTAGCCGTCCAGGAAGGTATTGGCCGAAACGACGCGGCCGGTGTCCTCCAACTCGACGATGTCGTCGATCCCCCGCCCCTTCAAGGCGTGCAGCAGGCCCGAGGTGATGGTCACGTCATGGCCGGCCATCAGCCGCGCCTTGATCTTCGCCACGATGTCCGGGTCGGCCTTGGCCGCCTCGGTCAGGATCAGCATGTCGCCGTCCATGGGAAAGCGCGGGGTCTGCTCGATCGGCAGGCCGAGGTTGCCCAGATAGTTGGGCAGGAAGTCGTCGCCGCTGGACTGGTAGGGCTTGTAGAGCGGAATGCCGACCGGCCGGCCGAGACCGCCCAGCACCTTGTCGATCTGCTCCAGGGAATAGCCGGCGACACGGCCCCAGCCTGGCCCGGGATCGTTTGCGCCCACGCCGCGATAGCTGGCCGCCATCGCCGCCCAATCGAAGCTGGTCGCCTGGCCCTTCCACGGCCGCTCGCCAGGCTGCACGGGCCTCGGCTCCGACATAGGCGTCCAGTTGAACAGGGTGATCTCGGGCGCCTTGGCCAGCAGGGTGTCCCAGAGCTGTTCCGCGTAGCGGTCGACATAGCGGGTGCTGAAGGTGTCGACCCAGCCGCCCAGGTCGGCGCCGGGGCGGATGTTGCTGTAGTAGCGATAGGCCTCGTAGCTCTCGTACTGCTGCAAGAGCTGGTCGGTGGCGTCGGGGTCGCGGGTCTCGGTCCCGGTATAGATGGCGTCGAACATCTGGGACTGCTGTTCCAGGTCATAGCCCAGACCCTGGAAGTGCTCGTACCAGTTCGGATACTTGATGATCATCCGGACCTTGGGATTGACCTGTTTGGCCGGGCCCAGCACCAGATCCCGGGAGACCTCGCGCATGGTGTCGAGCCGATATTGCGTCCAGCTGCGGGCGCCCTTGGCGGCGATGTCGGCCGGGCTCTTGGAGGCGTAGAAGAAGAAATCGTCGAGTATCACCTCGTCGAAATGGGCGGCGGCCAGGCGCGCGGCCTTCTCGCACTCGGCGCGGTCGGCAGGGTTTTCATAGTCGAAGGTGCCGAACTGTCCGCCATGGCCGCCGGCCGCCAGGGTGATCCCGCCGGAGACCGCCACGCCCTTGGACTTGAAGAAGGCCTTCACCGCCTCGATCTCGGCCGGGCTGGCGAAGTCGTGGTCGCGATAGACTTCGAGATAGACCTTGTCGAACCTGACCTGGCCGAAGGCGCGCTGGAACTCGCGCTCGCGCCGAGCCGGGTCGGCCAGTGTGTGGGTGGTGCTGACCGCGATATAGATGGCTGCGCGAAAGTTCTTGTAGTGGCCCGCTGGCGGCGCCTCGGCCGCCCTCGCCGGCCCGCCCGCCAAGGTCAGCACGACCGCCGATGCAGCCGCCCATAGGCTCGACTTGAACGCTTTCATAACGCTCCCCTGGCGCGCGCCCGTACTGGCGACCGTCGCTCTTCGCGCGCAAATGGTACCGCTACCTTATTTGTGCGGACGGCGCACGCGCTTTTGGGAAAACATCGCGGCGGCGATTTCGACCGCCCCTCGTTCCCCACGGCGCGGCGGTGCGCTACAAGCCGAACGCTTGTTTCGCGAGGAGCCTTCAGCGTGTCCCGGCTGTTCAACGCCTATGTGATCGTCGACTGGAGCGCGGCCTCCAAGCCCAACACCGGCGCGGACTCGGTCTGGATCGGCGTCTTGAAGCGCGACGTGCGCTTCCGCCTGGCGTTCGAGGCGTTCAATCCGGCCACCCGCGCCGCCGCGGAGGTCAAGCTCGGCGAGATCCTCGACGACCTGAAAAAGCGTAACGAGCGGGCCCTGCTGGGCTTCGACTTCCCCTTGGGCTTCCCGCGCGGCTTCAGTGCGGCGCTCAAGCTGCCGGGTGACGCACCCTGGCTGGCGGTCTGGAACCAGCTGGACAAGATGGTCAAGGACAAGGCCGACAACACCAACAACCGCTTCGGCGTGGCCTCCGAGATCAACCGGCGCCTAACCGGCGGCCCCTTCCCCTTCTGGGGTTGCCCGCCCAAGGACGCCCTGACCACCCTGCAGCCCAAGCGCACCCGCGAGCATGGGCCGGACGACCTGCCCGAGATGCGTTTCTGCGACACCGCCGCCAGGGCGCACTCGATCTGGAAGCTCTATTACAACGGCTCGGTCGGCGGCCAGGCGATCCTGGGCCTGCCGATGCTGCGGCGGCTGAAACTCGCGCGCGGCGAGGCGCTGAAGGTCTGGCCCTTCGAGACCGGCTTTGGCGCAATCAGCGAGGCGGATCTGAGCGGAACGGCGGTGGTGGCCGCAGAGGTCTATCCATCCCTGGTCAAGGCGGTCCCCGCCCCGGGTGAGGTCAAGGACCAGGCCCAGGTGCGCGCGACGGCCGAACACTTCGCCCGGCTGGACGAGGCCGGCAAGCTGGGCGCCGCCTTCGGCCCGAGCGCGGCGGTCGAGGAGGCCCGGCGCCAGGTAATCGAGACCGAGGAAGGCTGGATCCTCGGGGTCGGCTGATAAGCGCCGCCTGAAAACAAGACGCCCGGCCGGATCGATCCGGCCGGGCGCTGCGGTTGCAGACCTCGGTTGAAGAGATCAGCCGGCCTTCTTGCGGCCGCGGGTGGCGGCGGCGGCCTTCGGCGCAGCCTTGGCCTTGGCGGCCGGCGCGGGCGCGCTGCCACGGCCGCCCTGGCCCAGACCCATCTGCTTGGCGAGGTTGGAGCGGGCGGCGGCGTAGTTCGGCGCAACCATCGGGTAGTCCTTGGGCAGGCCCCACTTGGCGCGGTAGTCTTCCGGCGACAGGTTGTATTTCGTGCGCAGGTGACGCTTCAGCGACTTGAACTTGCGGCCGTCTTCCAAGCAGACGATGTAGTCCGGCTGGATCGAACGCTTGATCGGAACGGCGGGAGTCTTGACTTCGGGCTCGACCACCGGAGGCGCTTCGGCGCCGCTGAGCGCGGCATAGGTTTGAGAGATCAGGCTGGGGATCTCGCTGGCGGGAACGCTGTTGTTCCCGACGAAAGCGGCGACGATCTCCGCAGTCATCTCAATCAGAAGGCTGTTTTCGGCCATTGGGCTTCTCTCCGGTGTTTCCGCTGACTTGGCGGTGTGGTCGCAACCGCATTGGAATGAGGGTCCATAAGCCAGGTTCGCGAGTCTTGCAAACAGTTCAACAGTCAGATGGCGTAATTTCGCCATTACCTCTCAGTAATAAACCATAAGCAAAGCGACAGCGCCGCTGTAATTCAAGCGACATCGACGTCCCGCCGATGTTGCCAAGGCAGCGAGGCGATTGGTTTGCCTGGGAAATTCAGCGTATCGCCGCTTCTTCGCACCCGCTCTGGAACAGAGCGGCGCTGAGGCAGGATCGCTTGAGGTTTTGGCCACGGTAGGACGACGCTTTTTCCGGTCGATCGCCATATTGGCGTCAACTTCTACCGACGCTTTCGACGAAGGCGAGCCGCAGCACAGAAGTTCGACGCCGATTCGCTGGACAGGCTGCGCCGAGCGTCCTGGGTGAAAAGACCTTCTAGAGCCGAAACAGCAAAGCAGCGGCCGCCAAGCGCCGCCTCAAAGCCTCAACCTTGCGACAGCTCATTGGTTGCAGCTTCACAAAGGCTATCGCGCACTTCGCCGTAGGTCGCGCCCCAGGCGTCGGTCATCTCGGCGCGCACATCCCACAAGGGCGGGAAGAACCGATGCCGAAGACCGGCCTGCAGCAACTCGATCGGCCGCCCCTTCAAGGATTTCGAACCGGCCCCGATCGAACGGAAGATCAGCATGATGTGGCGCGAGCGGAACAGTTGAAAGAGTTCGTCGAAGGCGATCATGGCCTCGGCCACCACATAGGCGTCGTCGTGCGCATAGCCGTGGTCGTAGATGTCGCGAACCGTGCGGCCGTTCTGCAGGTAGCGGGCTTCGAAACTGTCCCAGAGCTCAGCCGGCATGTGCAGCAGCACGCGGAAACCCGGCGATTCCTGGCCGCTGCCGTTGCCGAGTTGCAGGCGGATCTGCTGATATTCCTTGGGCGACATGGTCTCCAGGAGATCGAGCTGCTCGGTCATCATCTTCATCAGCCGATTGCAACGGCCGAACAGGGTGACCACCCGGTGCGCATTGCCGGCGCGCAGGTATTCGTCGATGTCCAGCAGGGTGAAGGCGATCAGCTTCATCCACAGCTCTTCGACCTGATGCACGATCTGAAACTGCAACTCGTCGGCGTTGCACAGCGCCTCGAAGGGCTTCTGGCAGCTCAGCAGTTTCGAGGTCGACAGGTAGCGCTCGTAGTCCAGGGTCTCGGGCGCCGAGAGCATGGCGTAATAGGCCGAACGATCCACCTGGTTTTCCTCCTGCAGGGCGAACACTGCACAAAAACGTAGCACGAGGCCCTGGGAACATTGTGCTGGATCAGACCTTGTCGACGGCTTATGAGAAACGATTGTCGCTTCATGAGCCAATTCTGGAAACGGAAGTGCTTTCCAAGACGGACATCGCCGTACTGACCGCGCTGGAAGCCGACGCCCGGCTCTCCTTCGCGCAACTGGGCCAGGCCGTGGGCCTTTCCAAATCGCCATGCTGGAAGCGGGTCCAAGCGCTGGAGCAGGCCGGCGCGATCAAGGGCTATCGCACCCTGCTCGACCCGGCCGTCCTGGGCCTGGAAGTCGCGGCCTTCGTCAGCGTCACCGTCGCCTTCGACCGCCATGCCGAGTTCGAGCAGGCGGTGGCTCGCCACCGCGCCATCCTGGCCTGCCACGCCACCATCGGCGAGGCCGACTACCTCCTGAAGGTCACCACTGCCTCCATGGCCGACCTGGACCACCTGCTGCGCCAGGAACTTTGGCGGCTGCCCGGCGTGCAGCGCTTCACCACCACCATGACCATGCGCACGGTCAAGGACGACGGGCTTTTGACCAGCGCCCTGCCGCGACCGTGAGGAGGCTTGGCGCGGCGCCGGGCGTAGCCTTTAATCGGCGCGCCGATCCGGAATCCAAAAGAGCATAGAGATGGCCGACGCCCCCTCCCACTGGCTGGTGAAGTCCGAACCCGAGACCTACGCCTTCGCCGACCTGCAGCGCGACGGGCGCACGGTCTGGGACGGGGTGCGCAACGCCCAGGCGGCTAATTTCCTGAAAGCCATGAAGGTCGGCGACCTGGCCCTGTTCTACCACTCCGGCGAAGAGCGGTCGGTGGTGGGCGTGGCCAAGGTCGAGCGCGAGGCCTATCCCGACCCGTCCGACGCCAGCGGCCGATTCGTCGCGGTCGAGGTCAGCTATGGCCGCCCCCTGAAGGCGCCCGTGACCCTGGCGGCGATGAAGGCGAGCCCAGCCCTTTCAGGGATGATCATGCTGCGCCAGTCCCGCCTGTCGGTGGCGCCGATCAGCAACGAAGAGTGGAAGACGATCCTGGCCCTGGCCGGCGAAGCCTGAGGCCCCATGATCCTTCGCCTGTCCCGCTTCATCCACCTCCTGCCCCTGGGCGACGAACGGGTCCTGGTGATCCACGCCGTCAGCCATCTGCGGCTGGTAGTGGACCAGGACCTGGCGGGGATGATCGCCTTCTTCGCCGAGCCGCGCGAGCTGCCGCCAGAGCAGGCGGGCGGCGGGGCCTTCGCCGCCCTGACCGAGCGCGGCATCCTCACCGACAAGACACCGGAAGAGGAACTGGCCACGGTCGCCGCCGAGCTCGGCGCCTATCACGGCCGCGATCCCGAGGCGATGCTGGAGCGCTTCCGCCGCGAGGCCAAGGAAGGGCCGGAGCCCTACTGGGCCGCCGGCGCGGCCCTGGGCGCGAATGACCTTGCGGGTGAAGGGCAGCGGCTGGACGTGCTGCTGTTCGGCGATTGCGACATCCACATGGAGTCCGATTTCCTGCGGCGCGAGGCGGCCGGGCGAGGCCTGGACCTGCGCATCGCCGCGACCTTTCCCGACGACCTGCGCCTGGCCGCCGAGCGCAAGCACGACGCCATCCTGGTCGGCGCCTTGCGCGCCCGGCATACCCTCACCGACCCGATCGCCGACGACCAGACCCCGCCCTTCTCCCTGTTCATCGCCCAGGCCCGGCTGATTATCGAGGGCCTGCGCCAGCACACCGCCGCGCCGATCCTGATCGACAACCTGCCCGAGCCCACGGTGCAGCCGCTGGGCCTGGCCGACCACGGACAGTACGGGCATCGAAATCGCTTTCGTCTGGCCAATGTGGCCCTGGCCAGCCTCGCCGAAGCCTATCCGGACGTGCATGTGGTCGATGTGGCCGGCCATCTGGCGGGCGCCGGGGCCGAACGCCTGCTGGACGACGCCCAGGTCGGCTACACCCATTTCGGATCGCCCGGCTGGATGTTGCAACGGCCGGACAGTGAAAAGGCGGCGACCCACCAGATCTTCCCCGATACAGCGCCCCTGGCCCAGCTGGTCGGCGGCGACCCTTACGTGCGTGAGCGGGTGATGGCGGCGGCTCATGTCGACGCCCTGGTCAGCGTGCTCGGCGTCTCGCGCATCAAGTGCGTGATCGTCGATCTGGACAATACCCTCTGGCCCGGGGTCCTGGCCGAGACCGGCGCGCCCTTCGCCTGGTCACCCGAAGTCAGCGGGCCGTTCTCCTACATCGGCCTCTTCTTCGGCCTGCACGAGGCGCTGAAGGATCTGAAACGGCGCGGCATCCTCCTGGCCTGCGTCAGCAAGAACGACGAGGCTACGGTGCGCGAGTTGTGGCGCTACGAGGACCACTATCCGGCCGAACGTCTCTTGACCCCCGACGACTTCGTCACCTGGCGGGTCAACTGGGAGGACAAGGCGAGCAACATCCGCTCCATCGCCGCCGAACTGGGATTCGCCGACAGCGCCTTCCTGTTCATCGACGACAACCCCGTCGAGCGCGAGCGCGTCCGCCAGCAACTGCCCGAGGTCGAGGTCTGGGGTGAGGAGCTGTTCAGCCTGCGGCGGCGCCTGCTGACCGACCCACGCCTGACGCCGCCGCGGATCACCGAGGAATCCGCCGCTCGCACGGAGGCCACCAAGGCCCAGCTCAGCCGCCAGCAGCACCGGACCGCCGTCGCCGACGAAGCCGCCTTCCTGGCCTCACTGGACATCAGGACGCGCGTCGCCCGCCTCGCCCCCGGCGACCCGCTGGAGCGGGTCGAAGAGCTGTTCCAGCGCACCACTCAGTTCAACACCACCGGGATCAAGCCCAAGGCGGGTGACCTCGCGACCCTCATCGCCGGCCCCGCCGGGCGCGTCTTCACCCTGCATGTCGCCGATCGCTTCGGCGACCATGGCCTGGTGGGCGCTGCGGTGGTCGCCGGCGGCGAGATTCTGGGCCTGGCCATGAGCTGCCGGGTGCTGGGCATGGGGGTCGAGCACACCTTCCTGCAGGCGGTGCTGTCCGACCTGGCCCAGGACCAGGCCGAGGCCAGCGGCCGGATCATCGAGACCCCGCGCAACGGCCCGGTGCGCAACATCTATCGCGACAACGGCTTTGCGCTGGGCGAAGATCAGGTGTGGCGGCGGCGTCTGGCCGGCTGATCCGGGCGGCCGGCCAGGGCGTAGAAGCGCCGGGGAGGCAAGAGACCATGGTCCAGATCATCGACCGGCGCGTCGGCGCCGAGATCGAGGGCGACTTTGTCCTTTTTCTGATCGGCATGCGCATCAACAAGCCGTGGAAGATCGGCTCGTGGCTGCCCGTGGCCCAGGCCATGCCGAAGATGCTGGCGGAGCTGGCGCGCCAGCCCGACCTTGGCCTGTTGCACGTGCGCAGCCATTTCGGCTTTCCCAACGTCATGGCTATTCAGTACTGGCGCAGCTTCGATCACCTGGAGGCCTATGCCCGCGCCCGGGACAAGGTCCATCTGCCGGCCTGGCAGGCTTTCAACAAGGCGGTCGGCTCCAATGGCGACGTCGGCATCTGGCATGAGACCTATCTGGTCTCGCCGGGCCGCTACGAGGCCATCTACAACAACATGCCCCGCTATGGCCTCGGCGCGGCGGGTGACATCGTGGACGCGGTCGGTTTCCGGCAAGAGGCGCGCCAGCGGGTCAAGGCGGCCATCAAGGCCTCGGCGGAGGTTTGACCGAGGTCAAGGCGACCCACCCCAGATCGGGTTGATGTCCGAGGCGCGGAAATTCCCGCACCCTGTGACGGATGCCGCCATGTCTGATGCGCCTCGCCCAGCCAACGGCAAGTCCGGCGATCAGGGCAAGCACCACCTGACGATCGGCTACGTGATCGCCTCCGTCTTGATGCTGGTGGCGTTGCAGTGGCTGGTGGTCAGCCTGTCCGAGGTGCAGACCATCCCCTACAGCCAGTTCCAGGCCCAGGCGGCCAAGGGGCAGATCAAGGAGGTCACGGTCGGGGTCAGCACCATCGAAGGCCTCTACAAGGACGGCAAGACCGGCTTCCTCACCCACCGTGTCGAGCCCGCCCTGGCGGACTCCCTGTCCGCCAAGGGCATCGAGGTCAAGGGCCAACCCTCGGGCGGCTTCCTCGCGAGCATCCTTTCCTGGCTGGCGCCGATCTTCATCTTCTACCTGTTCTGGGCCTTCATGATGCGGCGCGGCGGCGGCGGGCTCGGCGGCCTTGGCGGCCTGGCCAATGTCGGCAAGTCCGGGGCCCGGGTCTATGTCGAGACCGACATCAAGGTCACCTTCGCCGACGTGGCCGGGGTCGACGAGGCCAAGTTCGAGCTGGAGGAGGTGGTCGCCTTCCTGAAGGACCAGTCCACCTACGGCCGCCTTGGCGCCCGCGCGCCCAAGGGCATCCTGCTGGTCGGGCCGCCGGGGACAGGCAAGACCCTCTTGGCCCGCGCGGTGGCGGGCCAAGCCGGCGTGCCGTTCTTCTCCATCTCCGGCTCGGAATTCGTCGAGATGTTCGTCGGCGTCGGCGCCGCGCGGGTGCGCGATCTGTTCGACCAGGCGCGCAAGGCGGCGCCCTGCATCATCTTCATCGACGAATTGGACGCCCTGGGCCGCAGCCGCTCCGGCGCCCTCGTGGGCGGCATGGACGAGAAGGAGCAAACCCTGAACCAGCTCCTGGCCGAACTCGACGGCTTCGACTCCAGCGCCGGGGTGATCCTTTTGGCCGCGACCAACCGGCCGGAGATCCTGGATCAGGCCCTGCTGCGCGCCGGCCGCTTCGACCGACAGGTGCTGGTCGACCGGCCCGACCACGGCGGCCGGCTCGCGATCCTCAGGGTGCACGTGAAGAAAATCGTCCTGGCCGCCGAGGTCGACCTGGATCAGGTCGCCAGCCTGACCACCGGCTTCACCGGCGCCGATCTCGCCAACCTGGTCAACGAGGCGGCGATCGTCGCCACCCGCCGCCGATCGGACAGCGTCACTCTCGACGATTTCACCCAGGCCATCGAGCGGATCGTCGCCGGCCTGGAGAAAAAGAGCCGCGTGCTCAGCAAGGCCGAGCGGCGGCGCGTCGCCTATCACGAGATGGGCCACGCCCTGGTGGCGTCGACCCTGCCGGGCGTGGACCCGGTGCAGAAGGTCTCGATCATCCCCCGCGGCGTCGGCGCCCTGGGCTACACCATGCAGCGCCCGACCGAGGACCGGTTCCTACTGGCCCGCTCGGACCTGGAAAACCGCATCGCCGTCCTGTTGGGTGGCCGCGCCGCCGAGTCGATGATCTTCGACGGCGACATCTCCACCGGCGGCGCCGACGACCTGCAGCGGGCGACTGAGATCGCTCTGGAGATGGTCACGCGCTTCGGCATGGACGAGGTGGTCGGCCAGCGGGTCTACGCCCCGCCGCGCCAGGCCTTCCTGGCCGCGCCGGAGGACCACTACGAGATGGCCGCCGAGGCCACGGCGCGGGAGATCGACCTGGCGGTCAAGGCCCTGGTCGCCGCCGGCGAGGCTGCAGCCCTGGACATCCTCGGGCGACGGCGCGCGGACCTGGAGGCCGGCGCGCAGTTGCTGCTGACCCGCGAGACCCTGACGGCGGACGAGTTCTCCCCGCTCCTTCCCGCGCGCGAGCCGGAGCCCGCGGCGGCGGAATAGCCCCTACCCCACCGCCGCCTGGCGCTCGCTCTGACGCGCGGCCTTCAGCTTCTCCGACACCAGGAAGGCCAGCTCCAGCGCCTGTTCGGCGTTCAGACGCGGGTCGCAATGGGTGTGGTAGCGGTCGGCCAGGTCACCTTCCGACAGGGCCCGGGCGCCGCCCAGGCATTCGGTGACGTTCTGCCCGGTCATCTCCAGGTGCACGCCGCCCGGATGCACGCCCTCGGCCTGGGCGATCTCGATAAAGCTCTTCACCTCGCCGAGGATGCGGTCGAACGGCCGGGTCTTGTAGCCGTTGGCGGCGGTGAGCGTGTTGCCGTGCATCGGGTCGATGGCCCAGACCACCTGGCGGCCGGCCCGGCGGGTGGCCTCCATCAGCTTGGGCAGGCGCGCTGCGATCTTGTCCGAGCCGAACCGGCCATAGAGGGTCAGCCGGCCCGCCTCGTCGCCCGGATTGAGGGCGTCGATCAGGCGAAGGAGATCGTCCGGCTCCAGGGTCGGGCCGACCTTCAGGCCGATCGGGTTCTTGATCCCGCGCATGTATTCGATGTGCGCCCCGTCCAGCTGGCGGGTGCGCTCGCCGATCCACAGCAGGTGCGCCGAGGTGTCGTACCAGTCGCCCGAGGTGGAATCGACCCGGGTCATGGCTTCCTCGAAGCCCAGCAAGAGGGCCTCGTGGCTGGTGAAGAACTCCACCCGGTGCAGTTCGGAATGGGTGTCGGCAGTGACCCCGATCGCCGACATGAAATCCAGCGATTCCGAGATCTTGTCGGCCAACTCACGGTATCGGCCTCCGTTCGGACTGCCCTCGACGAAGCCCAGGGTCCAACGGTGTATGTTGTGCAGGTCAGCATAGCCGCCGCCCGCAAACGCGCGCAGCAGGTTCAGCGTGGCCGATGACTGGTGATAGGCCTTCAGCAGGCGTTCCGGATCGGGCGCACGCTCCTCGGCTGTGAAGCCCATGCCGTTGATGTTGTCGCCGCGATAGGACGGCAGGGTCACGTCCCCCTGCGTCTCGACCGGCGAGGAACGCGGCTTGGCGAACTGGCCAGCCATGCGCCCGACCTTCACCACTGGCTTGCCGCCGGCGAAGGTCAGCACCACCGCCATCTGCAGGATCAGGCGGAAGGTGTCGCGGATGTTGTCCGCGGTAAACTCCTTGAAGCTCTCGGCGCAGTCGCCGCCCTGCAACAAGAAGGCGCGGCCAGCCGAGACATCGCCAAGCAAGCCCTTCAGGCGACGGGCCTCACCGGCGAACACCAGCGGCGGCAGAGCCCGCAGCTCGCCCTCGACACGCGCCACCGCGCCGGCGTCCGGATAGTCGGCCGGAATATGCTGGGCGGGCTTCGATCTCCAGGTGTTCGGGGTCCAACGGTGGGTCATGGCTTCCTCGGAAAGAGGGCGGGCGTTTACCGCAGATGGGGGGCCAAGGCAAAGCGCGATAGGGCGCAGGCTGGGCGTACCCAAACACCGCTCATCCCCGCGAAGGCGGGGATCCAGGTGAAATCAGCCAGCCCTGTGGATGAATCTGGATTCCCGCCTTCGCGGGAATGAGCGCTGCAGGAAAAACCTTCCCTAGTGCGCCCCTGCCGGTCCTACCGGATAAACCCTGGGATCATCTGCCAGAAATTTGATGCCATAGAGGTCGACCTCGCTTTGACCCGGCAAGAGAATGGGGCGGGGCAAATGACCCAAGAGCAATCCCGTCATCGCCTCGGCGAAATTCTCCCCCGCCAGCCAGCAGGCATCGTGCATTAGGCTGACGCCGAAGAGGCGCCCAACGCAGTCCATGTAGAGCTCACCATGCCGGCTCCCAATCCACGCGATCCCGACAAGTGGCGAGCCCGCCAAACTTTCGAGAATCGCAACCTCTGGAATTTCGGGAAGCAGGTGCAGGAACTCGACATCCGAGGCCCCACACTCCTCGCCTCGCTCCCCGGCGCCGACCCGCAATCCCCCGAACCCCTCGAGAACAGCCCAAGCGGGATGTTCCAAAGGAACTGATGGATCGACTTGAACACGACGATTGCGACGCCAACCTGCCCGCTGAAAGATGGCCACGACCTTCGCCTGTGGTTCGATGTCGGGTCCGGGTGCGGAAAACCTTCGCATGTCCCCTACTGCGCCGCCGCCAGCTCCATCGGCACGTACTTCTCGCGCAATGTCACCAGCTCCTCCGCCGCAGACGGATGCAACGCGCAGGTCGCGTCCCACTGGGCCTTGGTCAGGCCGGCCTTCACCGCAATGGCGGCCAGCTGGATCATCTCGGCGCTGTCCGGCCCGACGATGTGGCAGCCCACCACCTTGCCGTTCTCGCGGCAGACGATCAGCTTCATCAGGAACCGGTCGCGCCCGCCATAGAAGGTCGTTTTCATCGGTCTAAAGCGGGTCAGGTAGACGTCCACCGGCCCCAGCTTGTGCCGCGCCTGCGCCTCGGTCAGGCCCACCGTCCCTACCGGCGGCTGGGAGAACACCGCCGTCGGCACGTCGGCGTGGTCGAAGCTCATGGGACGGCCATAGAACTCGGTCTCGGCGAAGGCCTGGGCCTCGCGGATCGCCACCGGGGTCAGGGCCATGCGGTCGGTGACGTCGCCCACCGCCCAGATGTGCTCAACATTGGTGCGCGAGAACGCGTCCACCGCCACCGCGCCCTTGTCGTTCAGCTTCACGCCCGCGGCCTCCAGGCCCAGGCCCTTCACATGCGGCGCGCGGCCGGTGGCGAACATCACCACCTCGGACTCCAGGGTGTGGCCTTCGCCCACATGGCTGACCAGCACGCCGTCCTCACGCTTTTCGATGCTCTCATGCTGGCACGAGACCATCACCTTCAGTCCGCGGCTCTTCAGCTCGTCGGCCAGGTGCGCGCGCACGTCCTCGTCGAAGCCGCGCAGGATGTTGGGCCCGCGATAGATCAGGGTCACGTCGACGCCCAGGCCATGGAAGATGCAGGCGAACTCGACCGCAATATAGCCGCCGCCGACGATCACCATCCGCTTGGGCAATTCGGGCAGGTGGAAGGCTTCTTCCGAGGTGATCACGTGCTCGATGCCGGGCACGTCGGTCGGCAGGGTCGGCCGGCCGCCGGTGGCGATCAGCACCTTGGCTGCGGTGATGGTCCGCTTGCCGCCCGACTTTTCCTTCAGCTCCAGGGTATGGTCATCCACGAACCGTGCGGTCCCGAGCAAGAGGTCGACGCCGGCCTTCTCCAGGTTCGAGGTATAGATGCCCGACAGCCGGCTGATCTCGGCGTCCTTGGCCATCAGGAACCGGCGCCAGTCGAATTTGGCGCCCTCGATCTCCCAGCCGAAGCCGCGCGCCTCCTCAAAGGCGTGGGTGAACTCGCTGGCGTAGACCATGAACTTCTTCGGCACGCAGCCGCGGATCACGCAGGTGCCGCCGACCCGGTATTCCTCGGCCACCGCCACCCTGGCCCCGCTCATGGCCGCCAGCCTGGCCGCCCGCACCCCGCCCGAACCGGCGCCGATGACGAAGAGATCGTAGTCGTAGCCCGCCATGGCGGCTCCTCAATAGCTGAACCGAACCGAGATCGGCGGGCCGCACTCGAACCCGCTCATCCCGGCGAATGCCGGGACCCAAATCATATGGCGCCGGACCCAGGAATTTTCAGGCGCCAATACCCTCTGGCTGAGCCTTACGATCTGGGTCCCGGCATTCGCCGGGATGAGCGGATATAAAAATCCATCCGCACCAATCCACAAATCCCAACCCGCTTTACGGAACCAGGCGCTCCACGCCCGTCTCCCGGCCGATCAGCGCCTCGTCGGCGAGATCCAGGAACAGCCCGTGGTCGACCACGCCGGTGACGCCCTTCAGCGCTTCGGCGAGGCGGGCGGGATCGGGGATCGCGCCGCAGGCCGCGTCATAGATAAGGTTGCCGCCGTCCGTCGCCACCGGCGCGCCGTCTTTCAGGCGCAGGCGCGGGCGAACGCCGATGTCGCAGTCCGCCAGGGCGTCGCTGATCCGCAGCGCCGTGGTCTTGTGCGCAAAGGCCACCACCTCGATCGGCAGGGCGAAGGCGCCCAGGGTCCGGACCACCTTGCCCGCATCGGCGATGCAGACGCAGCGCCTGGACGCCTCCCAGACCAGCTTTTCGCGCAGCAACGCCGCCCCGCCGCCCTTGATCAGCGACAGGCCCGGCCCGATCTCGTCGGCGCCGTCCACGGTGAGGTCGATAGACGACACCTCGTCCAGGCTGGTCAGGCGCATCCCCAGGCTCGCCGCCAGCTCGGCCGTGGCGACCGAGGTCGGCACCCCGCGGATATCCAGCTTGCGCGCCGCCAGCGCCTTGACGAACCAGGCCGCGGTCGAGCCGGTGCCCAGCCCCACGACCATGCCGTCTTCCACCAGGGCCGCCGCAGCCTCGCCCGTGGCCCGCTTCTGTTCGTCTGCCGTCATAGGGGTGACATAGGCGAAGGCTGGGTTTGTGGGAATAGGTCCCAAGCACACCCACATCCCCCAACCCCGTCATCCCGGCCGGAGGCCCGCGCAGCGGGCTGGAGAGCCGGGACCCAGCACCCCCGCCCCAGACGCGCTACTATGCAGCGTCGAGGCCAGTGCGGCTGGGTCCCGGCTCTGCGCTACGCTCCGGCCGGGATGACGAAGTTTTGGGTAGGGAGTGGAAAATCAAGGCGCCCCAGCCAGCGGCGGCGGCCGAAACCACCGCAAATAGGCCCCATCCGGCGCCAAGAACGGCGAGGTCTCGTCGCCGCCGGCCATCTCCTGAACCGCCCAGGCCTCCCGGGCCAGATGCACCCAGTTCACCGGGATATCCAGGTCCCGGCAGATCATCTCGATCACCACGCCGATCGGCTTGGAGAGCACATCGCCATAGATGTCCTCATCACTCAGCCGCTCCCAGACCCGGCCGCAGAGGCGCTCGGCCTTCCAGGCTGTGGCCTCGTCGTCCGCCACCACCCGGTTCACGATCCGCGCGATCCGACGCCGACGCTGGTCAAGCGGGTCTTCCTGCGGCGCCGCCTCCGTGACGCGAACGCACCCAGCCTCCAGCGCCGCCAGGTCCTTGACTGCCTTGGTCTGCAAGGCGAGCGTCAGCCGCACCGCCCGGGTGACCTTCTGGAACGCCCGGTCCAGCCCCTCGACATCCGCGCCGCCAGCCGCCTCCTCGACGGTCCTCTGCGCCAGGGCCTCGGCCATCCTTGTCCCGGCTTCCGCCAGCCGATCCAGAAACGCCACCTGCCGCTCCGCCACCCCACGCGCCAACGCCGCCGCGGACACGGGGTCCGCCGCGGGGGCGTCGTCGAAGTCGGAGGGCTCGGGCTGATGCATGATGTGACAAATAGGAACATTTTTCAGCAAGCTTGTCAAGCCAGCCCATCTCCCATTGGCTAGTCCGTGATCGTGCCGGGAGGCCGATGCCGCTGCTGCGCGCGCAGATAAGCATAGGCCAGCAGCACCGCGTTGCCGAAGAAGATGACGGCGGCGAACGATGGCCCCGCGCTTTCAGGAAGGCCCGTGGCCCAGGGAAAGACAGCCAGCCGCGCCGTCTCGCCGAACAGGCCTGGCAAGGCCATGATCACCGCGATCTCCACCGATTGCGACACGTCCGCCTTCCGCCAGGCCATGGTCGCGCGCAGGGCCAGGCAGACCAGCGCGGCGATGACCAGCGCCACCGCCGCCGTCACCGCCGGCCCATGGGTGAACAGCATCCGCCCGCCCAGCCGAAAGGTCACGGCGCCGTTCAGCCAGACCGAAAAGCCCACACCGGCGTAGATCAGCGCCTCGCGCCTGGTCATTGGCGCGTCGCGGTGAACGCGCCGTCATGGCCCTGGACGTGGATAACGCCGCTCATATCCTGGCCCCGCCGCGTCCCATCGAAGGTCACGTCGAACTTGGACAGCAGGAAGCTTGAGACATAGGTCCAGCTGACCGTGTCGCCGTCGATCCGCCCGCGCGTGATCTTGTGCGCGCGACCGCCCTTGATCGTCGGATCGCTGGTCGAAGCGTCCACACACACCCCGCCGAGCCGCGTTCCGGCCGGCCTGAAGTCGCAGTTCAGCGTGAATGCAAAGCTCGCCACCTTGCCCGCCACCCGCCACGATTGCGCCGGCTCCACCGCCCAGGACGGTCCCACAGCGCCCAACGCCGCGAGGGCCAGGCCATACAGAGCCGATTTCATCCGTCTACGCCTTCGCCAGCAACAGCCCCCTATGCATACGCCCAAGGCCGCCGGCCGGACCAACCTGCGCGCAAAATCCGCTTGGCGGTCTGCTCATCCCCGGCCCGACCGGACGGCGCCACGGCCGCGCCAGGGAACTTGACGGAATTCCGTCGCTCGGCCAGCACCCCGGAAAGCAGCACCTATGAGCGGCAGAGTTGGGTGGCAATCTGCCATTCCCAAGCATAAGCTCAATGGCTATTGGCGATATGGAGATCGCGCAGACATGACGTTCGTCTACTATCTGATCGTCGCCGCAGTGCCTGCTGCGGCGGTTACTTTCGCACTTGTTACGGGCAAAATTCTGAATTTCAATAGTGGTCTCAGCTCAACGCGATTTATCAAGCGTGAAGATCAGCCATTTTCATATTGGTGGCGCGTCGGTTTTCTAACTTTAGTCGCTGGCGGGGCACTTACGTTCGGCGTGATGCACGCGTTACAATATTCCTGAAAATGGGTTCGGCGGCTCTGCATCTGTCGCGCGAAAGTGCAAAGTCGGCTTCAAGGTCACAGCAAACGTAAGCGCGATGTCCGAGTTGGGTCGTTCTGTTCCCTTCGCTCGGGTGCCACAAGCTGCCGTTCGCGCCGGTGCGAGCCCGACGGCCAGAAAGCGGACTCTCCGAACGAGTCGGATGGGTGGTTTGCGGATATACCTTCAGTCAGAGCAGCCACCGGCATTGGTCACTCTTCCGCCGTCGATGACAATGTAACAGCCGAACGTACTTCTCTCTGCCTGACAGCGGCCTTCTGCTGGATCGCCCGGCGCCAACTTTGGGTCTGACGGCTGGCCAAGCTGAATTATGCACTGACCTTCGCAATCAGTTTTGCTTGAGCAAACCCTCCCTGCGTCGGCATAGCGAAACTGGCAGAATGGCTCGCCAAAACCTCCGCGACTTTCATATCCTCCTTGCGCCGCACAAAGCTTCGCTTGCTCTCGCGTCAATTTTGGGAGGCTGCGGTGAGCGCAGCTTCCGATGCCCAAGCAAACGAATAGAAATAACGCCGCCGTTGGTGCGTAGAGCGATGGACGTGAAAATCGCGTCATCTGACCAGCATTTCACGGACCTCAAATGCCCGCTAGGGGTCGTTCTTTCGCCTCAGCGCCTGAGCCCTAAGCGGACGTCTCAGCCGCCCCTACCGCACCCCGATCTCCTCAAACGACCCCACCCCAGCGGCGCCGCCGCTGCGATCCACCAGCACCGTCCGCATCCCCGCCGCCGCCGCCGCGTCCAGCTCGGCCTGAACGTCCGACAGGAACAGCACCGCCCCAGCCTCCTCGCCAATCGCCGCCGCGATCCGCACGTAGGACCCCGCCTCGCGCTTGCCGCCGCTCGTGGTGTCGAAATAGCCCTCGAACAGCGGCGTCAGGTCGCCCTGGTCGCTATGGCCGAACAGCAGCTCCTGGGCCTCCACCGAGCCCGAGGAATAGACGAACAGCCTCAGCCCCGCCGCCTTCCACGCCCGCAAGGCCTCGGCCGCGTCGGGATAGACGTGGCCCTGATAGGCGCCGGTCGCATAGCCCTCGGCCCAGATCCAGCCCTGCAGGGTCTTCAGCGGCGTGGCCTTCCGGTCCTCGTCGATCCAGCGCAGCAGGGTCGCCACCGGATCGCCCGGCTCCATGGCCGCAACCTCCGCCAGCAGCCCCGCGACGCGCTCCGGGTGCGCCGCCACGAAAGCCGGCAGGTGCGCCCGCGCATAGGGAAACAGGGTCTCGGCGACGAAGGCGATGCTGCTGGTCGTGCCCTCGATGTCGGTCAGGATCGCCCGGATCGGGGTGGTCATGCCGTCATGTGGTCGAGTTTTTGCGGTTCCAGCCGCGGATAGGCGTCGGCGATCGGATCGTCGGTATATTGCGCCACCCAGCCCTCGGGGTTGGTGAACAGGCGGATGGCGGTGAAGCGCGGCGCCGGCCCCATGTCGAACCAGTGACGAATGCCCGCCGGCACGCTGATCAAATCGCCTGCCTCGCACAGCACCATGTGCACCTTGCCCGCCTCGCGCAGGCAAAACAGGCCCTCGCCCTCGACGAAAAAGCGCACCTCGTCCTCGGCGTGGCGATGCTCGGACAGGAACTTGCGCCGCAGCATCTCCTTCTGCGGATTGTCCGGGGCCATGCGCACCACGTCGACGGCCTGATAGCCACCCTCGGCCTTCAGCCGGTCGATGGCCCCGGCATACGCGGCCATCACCGCCGCGTCGTCGGCGTCGGCGGCCAGCACGGCCTCGGCCGGCCAGCGTTCGAACTGCACGTCGATCTTGGCCAGGGTCTTGGCGATCTCGGCGGCGTCGCAGGTGTCGAGGATCGGCGCGTCGGCGCTGGTGTCGGGATAGACGGTCAGGCGGCTCATGATTGTGCTCCTGCGCGATAAAGGCGTTCGGTCAGGTCGGCGGCGAACAGCCATTCCAGGGCCTCGACCACCTTCTCGGCCTCGGCCACGTCCTTGCCCCAGGCATAGAGGCCGTGGCCCCGGATCAGATAGGCCGGCGGGGCGGGCTTGGCCAGCAGGGCCGGCGCGATCGCCTCGGCCAGGCGGGCCATGTCCTGGTCGTTGTCCACGATCGGGAGGGTGACCCGCGCCTCATGGGACGTCTGCCCCGGCAGGGCCTTGACCAGCTCATGCCCCTCGATGACCCAGGCGGAAGCCTGCGGAAACGCTCGGCTCAGCGCCACGCCGCCCGGCGAGTGGGTGTGCAGCACAGCCCCGATCTCGGGAAACAGGCGATAGAGCTGCACATGCAGCCCGGTCTCGGCCGAGGGCTTGCCGCCATCCAGCGAGCGCCCTTCGGCGTCGGCATGCATGATGTCGGCGGGCGTCAGGCGGCCCTTGTGCTTGCCCGACGAGGTGATGGCCATGGTCCCGTCGCCCAGCCGCGCGGAAAAGTTGCCGCTGGTGGCCGGCACCCAGCCCTTGGCGTCGAAGGTCGCACCGACCGCGACCAGTTCGCCCCTCGCCTCGTCCAGATGCATGAAACCTCGCTCAGGGTGCAAATCAGGCGTCCAGGTTACGCCGGCCGGCCGCATCCGGCCAAGCCCGCCGAGGGTGCGGCGATACCTCATCTCGACTGACGCCGCTTGTAGTTTAAATCGTAGCCGGACGATCCACAGATCATGGACACTACGCCTGCGGCTACGATATGAGCCGCGCCTACATAACGGTGATCCATCAGCAAGCGGATCATCGCCGTCTTTCTGAACCGGTTGGGGCCGGATATCTGGGGTTCAAATTCATGCGCGACAGATTTTCTCTGTTGGGCGGGGCAGCGCTTGGCGTGCTGGCCGCCCTTTCCTTCGCTGCCGCCGCCGAGGCCAAGCCGCACCACAAGCGCCATCCGGCCGCGCCGCCGGCCGCCACGGCCGAGCAGGTCAAGGCCCTGGCCGACGAAATCGAGTCGCTGAAGGCGCGCCTGGACCAGGAACAGATCGCCCGCGAGCAGACCGAGGCCAAGGCCCAGGCCGCCCAGGCCGAGGCCTCCGCCGCCAAGGCCGACGCCGCGTCCGCGAAGGCCCAGTTGGCCGCCCAGATCCAGACCCTCCCCGGCGAGGTGAAGCAGGCCGTGGTCGCCAACACGCCAAAGCCCGGCTGGTGGGGCGACACCAAGGTCGGCGGCCTCGTCTTCGCCGACGTCAGCAACATCGACCAGAAGTCGAACGGGGTGCGCACCAACACCCAGAACGGCTTCCCCTCGTCGAACGGCTACGGCTTCGACATCAAGCGGGCCTATCTGACCTTCGACCACAAGTTCAACGACATCTATTCGGCGAACATCACCACCGACTTCACCTACGACGCCACCACCAAGTCGACCCAGCTGTTCATCAAGAAGGCCTATCTGCAGGCCAAATATTCCGACGCCCTGGTGATCCGGGCGGGCGACGTGGACCTGCCCTGGGTGCCGTTCGTCGAGAACCTGGCCGGCTATCGCTTCGTCGAGAACATGCTGATCGACCGGATCAAGTACGGCACCACCACCGACACCAGCCTGAACGTCAACGGGACCTTCCCGGTCGCCCCGGTCACCCTGGGCTATTCGGTCTCGCTGCTGGACGGCTCGGGCTTCAAGGCGCCCGGCGACGGCAACTTCAACCGCTCCAAGCAGATGGACGTGGAAGGCCGCATCAACGCCACGGTCGACAATTTCACCGTGGCTGTCGGCGGTTATTCCGGCGACCTCGGCAAGAACGTCAACGGCTCGGCCTTCTACCACTCGGCCAACCGCCTCGACGCCCTGGTCGCTTACGTCAATCCGCGCTTCCGGGTCGGCGGCGAGTACGTCTATGTGCGCAACTTCACCGACGGGACCCAGGCGGCCAAGCCGGTCAAGGCCACCGGCGAGGGCTATTCCGTGTTCGGCTCGTTCAGCGTGACGCCCAAGGTCTCGGTGTTCGGCCGCTACGACTGGGTGAACCCGGAACAGGACGTGCTGGCCTCTACGGCCAAGGCCAATTCGGCGACCCGCGACGAGTATTTCAACCTCGGCCTCGACTACAGCCCCGTGCAATCGGTGGACCTAGCCCTGGTCTACAAGCGCGACAGCGTCAGCAATGGGCTCTTGACCACCACCAACGGCGCCGCGGCGCCCGGCTCGGCGGCCCCGCAGGGCAGCGGCCTGATCGGCGGGATTCCGGCCGGCGGCCTGCTCAACAGCGGGACCTACGACGAGTTCGGCATCTTCACCCAGTACCGCTTCTGACGGCCTAGCGGCCGCTGGCCCAGGCGCCGCCGCAGCGCTAGGCTCACCCGGATTCGAGGGAGAGCAGGATGCGGCGTTCGCTTTGGGCTGGCGGCTTGGCCGCCGGCGTGCTGGGCCTGGCCTGCGGCGCCGCCTTCGCCGCCTCGCCGGTCGAGACGGTGGATCCCTTCATCGGCACGGGGCCGGACGGCCACACCTTTCCGGGCGCCACCGTCCCCTTCGGCATGGTGCAGCTGAGCCCCGACACCGAGATCAAACCGTTCAAGCAGAGCTACAAGTGGGCCGCGGGCTATCGCTACGAGGACCACACCATCCTCGGCTTCTCCCACACCCATTTCTCCGGCACGGGCCATTCCGACCTGGGCGACGTGCTGATCCAGCCGATCGCCGGCGAGGTCCGGCTGGAGCCGGGCGACAGCGACAAGCCCCTGTCCGGCTACCGCTCCCGTTTCAGCCACGACAGCGAGATCGCCCAGCCCGGCTACTACGCCGTGACCCTCGCCGACTATGGCGTCCGCGCCGAGCTGACCACGACCCCGCGCGTGGGCCTGCACCGCTACAGCTTCCCGGCCGGCCAGGCGGCGCATGTGCTGCTGGACCTGCGTTCCTCGATCTACAACTATCCGGGCAAGGTCAGCTGGTCGCGCCTGCGGATCCGTCCCGACGGCCTCGTCACCGGCTTTCGCGAGACCCGCGGCTGGGCGCCCGGCCGCCAGCTCTATTTCGCCGTGGCCTTCTCCAAGCCTCTGACCGGCCACCAGCTCTACGACCGCGAGCCGCCCAACGAATACAAGGGCTTCAAGGGCCCAGGCACGAGCGCGACCGACCTAGACGCCATCGCCGGCCGGGGCCTGGAGGCCGTGTTCGACTTCGGCCCGCTGGACAGTCCGCTGCTGGTCAAGGTCGCGATCTCCCCGGTCAGCGAGGACAACGCCGTCGCCAACCTGAAGGCCGAGGCCCCCGGCTGGGACTTCGACGGCGCCCGCACCGCCGCCCGCGCGGCCTGGGACAAGGCCCTAGGCGCAGTCGAGATCGACGCCGCCGAGCCGATGCGCAAGTCGCTCTATACCGCTCTTTATCACGCCCTGATGGCGCCCAGCCTGGATATGGACGTGGACGGACGATATCGCGGTCCAGACAATGCCGTGCACAAGGCGGATGGCTTCACCTTCGTCTCCACCTTCTCGCTCTGGGACACCTTCCGCGCCGAACAGCCGCTGATGACCCTGATCCGGCCCGAGCAGCGCACCGCCGACGTGGTCAGCTCGCTGGTGGCGTCGCAGCAGGAGAGCCCGTTCGGCATCCTGCCGGTCTGGCAGTTCGCCGGCCAGGAGACCTGGTGCATGATCGGCTATCACGCCGTGCCCGAGATCGCCGACGCGATCATGAAGGACATCAAGGGCTTCGACCGCGAGGCGGCGCTGAAGGCCATGGTCGCCAGCGCCACCTACGCCCCCTATGGCGGCCTCGGCGACTACATGCGCCTGGGCTGGGTCGCGATCGACAAGGAGCCGGAGGCCGCCTCCAAGACCGTCGAATACGCCTTCGACGACTGGACCATAGCCCGCGCCGCCCACGCCATAGGCCGGGACGATATAGCCAAGACCTTCGCCGCGCGGGCCGGGAACTGGCGCAACGTCTATGACTCCAAGACCACTTTCATCCGGGCAAGGAAGAGCGATGGCGCCTTCCGCGAACCGTTCGACCCGACCTCGATCAAGTACGGCAGCGACTACACCGAGGGCAACGCCTGGCAGTGGACGTTCTTCGCCCCGCAGGACGAGGCCGGCCTGGTCAAGGGCATGGGCGGCGACAAGGCCTTCGTCGCCAAGCTGGACGCCATGTTCGACTTCGATGACTCGAAACTCGACTATTCCAGCGCCGAGGATATCGCCGGCCTGATCGGCCAGTACATCCACGGCAACGAGCCCAGCCACCACGTCGCCTATCTCTACGACTACGCCGGCCAGCCCTGGCGCACCCAGGAGCGGCTGAAGCAGATCATGGACAGCCAGTACCGGCCGGCGCCCGATGGCCTGGTGGGCAATGACGACCTCGGCCAGATGTCGGCCTGGCTGGTGTTCACCGCTCTGGGCTTCTACCCCGTTGCGCCGGGCTCGAACGAGTACGTGATCGGCCGCCCGTTCGTGGACCACGCGACCCTGAACCTGCCGAACGGCAAGCGCTTCAGCGTGATCGCCGAGGGGCTGAGCGACGCCAACCGCTATGTCGGCCAGGTGACGCTGAACGGCCGCCCGCTCTCGCGCAGCTTCCTCCGCCACGACGAGATCATGGCCGGCGGCGAGCTGAAGTTCGTCATGCAGGCCCGGCCGAACAAATCCTGGGCGACCCGGCCCGCCGACCGGCCCTTCTCCATGTCGACGGCGCACTGAACCGGCCGCGTTTACGCTCATCACCCCACTCTGGGGCTCGATTTGCGAGCGCCGCAGCAACAGGCGGCCCTCTTGCATGCCTTGAGCCTTTACCTGGCGCGGGCCTTGCAGTTCCCGGTTGAGGCGGCCGCGCCGGTGTGGCTGGACGGAGTTGGGGGACTGGCATCCATGGGGGAACTTCTGAGCAGCCCGCGCCTGAAGAGCGCGCGGCACAGCGTGGCGGACCTGCGGTTCGTCCGCGCCCTCGATGTCCTGCAGGCCCAGGCCGCAGAACTCGTCTCCCAGCCCGGCCGCCATTTCGGCGCCTTTTCGGAACAGGGGCCGCAGCAAGGCGTCTATCTGTTCTCGGAAGGGGACGACCACCTGTTCGTCGGGCGCACCAGCCGGCTCTACCAGCGGCTGATGAACCACTGCCGCGGCTCGGCCCACACCAACCGCTCGGCCCTGAAGCTGAAGGTCATGCTGGCCGACAGCCGCTTTTCGGTTCCGGTCTCGCGCAAGACCGGGTGGGAGGACATCTTCAAGGATCAGGGCTTCGGCGTCGCCTTCGAGGCGGCCAAGACCCGGATCAACAAGATGCAGATCCGCTTCGTCGAGGAGCGCGACAGCCTGAACCGCTACCTGCTCGAAGCCTATTGTGCGGTGGCCTTCGACGCGCGCTACTCGGACATCGATATCGAGCTTCGCTGAGTCGCCGCCGCGCGACAGGGGCGCGGGGGGAGACATGGCGACCAGGGGTGGATGGGTCAGACGCGGCGCGATCGGCGCCGTGGTGGTCATATGCCTGTTGGGCCTGGCCGCCTTGTTCGCCCCCTACGTCTATGCCGAGCTGATGGCGCCGCTGAACCCGCACGCCATCACCGACCCGCAACCGGCCGTGCTGGCCAAGGGCCACATGGTCGACGACTATTTCGCGGTCGAACCGATCGGGCCGGCGACCTTCGCCATCGGCGAGCCGCGCTACTACCAGCAGAACTACGCCTATCTGATCATCGGCCAGAAACGCGCCGTGCTGTTCGACAGCGGCTCGGGCACGCGCGACATCGGCCCGGTGGTGCGTAGCCTCACCCGCCTCCCGGTGACGGTGATCGTCTCGCACCTGCACTTCGACCACCTGGGCGGGATCGGAGCCTTCGGCAAGCTTGACATGATCGATCTGCCGCAGACCAGGGCCGACTTCGATCACGGCCGGCTCCATCCGAAGCGCTACGAGTTCATGGGCTTCGAGGATGGCTTGGCGACCCCCTCGCCCACGGTCGAAGCCTGGCTGAAACCCGGCGAAAGCCTCGACCTCGGCGGCCGCTCGCTGGCGGTGCTTTCCACGCCCGGCCATACGCCGAGTTCGGTGGCGCTCTACGAGCCAGCCGCCCATCGCCTGTTCATCGGCGACTTTATCTATCCCACCACCCTCTACGCCTTCCTGCCGGGGGCGAGCCTTTCGGCCTATCGCGCGACCACCAAGCGCCTGCTGGCCGACCTGCCCGGCGACACCATCCTCTGGACGGCCCACTGCTGCCGCGTGGGCGAAGGGATCGCCGCACCCTGGCTCGGCATGCGCGACGTCCGCGACCTGGACCTGACCCTCTCGCGCCTTCAGGCTGGCCAGCTCCACGCCACCGGCTTCTACCCGCGCCGCTATCCGGTGAACCACGAGATGACCATCGAGACCGGGTTCCCCTGGAACAATCCCTGACCTGAAGCCCCACCGTCGCCAGCCACAATTCCGCCTTCGTCCGGGCGATCACATTCTCGTGATCACGAATTCGTGATCACAAGATGAGAGCTGGAGGAAGACATGCGGAAATGGGTCCCGGTGCTGCTGCTCGTTGGAATGACCGCCTGCGCCAAGGTCGCGCCGGCCGGCGCCGATCTGGCCGGCAAGACAGACATGGCCAGCCCCGCTGCGCCGCCCAAGCCGGGCGACGGCAAGTCGCCGACCATCTCCATCCCCCAACTCGCCTATGCCTACGCCTATCGGCTCAGCCTGCCGGGCGACCGCATCCAGGCCGCCATCGATCGGGACGAACAGGCCTGCGCGGCGGCCGGCCCCTATGCCTGCCAGCTGGTTGGCGCGCGCCTGGACCGCGAGGGCGAAGGGGTCGCCGGCGCCCATCTGGAGCTGCGCGCTGTCCCCGACTTCATCGCCCATTTCCGCAGCGGCATCGAAAGCCAGACCAAGGCCGACGGCGGCCACATCGCGGCGGCCACCGTGGACAGCGAGGACCTCAGCCGCTCGATCGTCGACACCGAGGCCCAGACCCGCGCCCAGGCCACCCTGCGCGACCGCATCGAAAAGGTGCTGGCCGAGCGCCCGGGTAAGCTGGCCGACGTGATGGACGTGGAGCGCGAACTTGCCAAGGTCCAGGGCGACCTCGACGCCACCAATTCCGAACTGGCGGTGATGAAGGCCCGCGTCGCCATGTCCAAGCTCACCGTCGACTACCAGGTGACCGGCCTGATGGCCCAAGGCGGCGCCCTTCGCCCCCTGCGCGACGCTACCGTCGGCGCCGGCCACACCATCATCGCGATCTTGGCGGCTGTGGTGACGCTGGGCTCGGTGCTGCTCCCCATCGCCCTGATCGGCGGCGCGCTGGTCGGGATTGCCTTCGCGGTCCGCGCTCACCTGCAGGCTCGCGGACGCCGCCGGGATACGGCGATGGTGGGTGGCGGCTGAGCGCCCATCACTAAGGTCATTGCCTAACTTTTGAAGCGCTGATACTAAACCGATGACTTAACCGATCGGTTCGCTCGAGGAGTATGGACATGGCCGCCGCCCTGACCCTCTACATGCACCCCCTGTCCTCCTACTGCTGGAAGGCGTTGATCGCCCTCTACGAAGTCGGCGCAGAGTTTGAATGTGAGGTGCTCCAGGGCCGGCCGGCCGACGACGCGGCCTTCCGGGCCATGTGGCCGCTGGCCAAGATGCCGGTGCTGAAGGACGCGGCGCAAGACAAGGTCGTGCCCGAGGCCAGCATCATCGTCGAATATCTCCAGAGCCTCTATCCCAATGGCCCGCGCCTGATCCCACAGAGCGCCGACCGCGCGCTGGACGTGCGGCTGTGGGACCGGGTGTTCGACCTGCACGTCCAGTCGCCGCTGCAGAAGATCGTCAGCGACTATCTACGCCCCGAGGGTGACAGGGACCCGGCCGGTGTCGCCGACGCCCGCGCCGCGCTGGGCGTCGCCTATGAATTCCTGGAAACCGGCGTGGCGGCTCAAGGGGCGAGGGATGGTTTCACCCTGGCCGACTGCGCAGCCGTCCCCGCATTAGTCTATGCCCGAGCGATCCGGCCGTTCGAGCCTGGCCAGACGGAACTGGCCGCCTATTTCGACCGGCTGCTGCTGCGGCCGTCTGTTCAGCGGACCATCCGCGAGGCCAAGCCTTTTCTGCAATGGTTCCCCTTCCATCAGGGCCTGGACCCGCGCGTCCTCAGCGGCGAGTTCTGACCGCTCCCCTTCCGTTCCGTCGTTGATGCGACCCGCGGCGGCCTGTGCCAGGATCGGCGCCGGCTCCAGGGGAGAAACGCCATGAAACTCGAAGGCGGCTGCTATTGCGGCCAGGTGCGCTATGTGGCCGAGGGCGAGCCGATGATGCAGGCCCAGTGCCACTGCCGCGAATGCCAGCACATCACCGGCGGCTCGCCGAACCTGTTCATCGCTATGCCGATCGCCGGGTTTTCCTATGTGAAAGGCCAGCCCAAGGGCTTCAAGCGCGACGACATCCCCAACGCCGTCACCCGCGAGTTCTGCCCCAATTGCGGGACCCACCTAGTGACCCGCGCGCCGGGATTCCCGGCGGTGATCGTCAAGGTTGGCGGCCTCGACGACCCCAGCGTCTTCAAGCCGGCCCTCGCCATCTACACCTGCGACGCCCAGGCCTTCCACCGCATACCCGAGGGCCTCAAGACCTTCGAGCGCTTGCCGGGGTGAACCCTGCGCTGATCCCTAAAATCCGCTCATCCCGGCGAATGCCGGGACCCAGATCCTATGGAACCGGCTGCATTCAAGTATAGCAGTGGGATACGTCTCGACGGTCCGAGCCTTATGATCTGGGTCCCGGCATTCGCCGGGATGAGCGGTTGAAAAATCCAGATCAAGCCGAATTCAGCGCACTCGATACCCGGCGCGCCGCCCTTCAGAACAACCGGTCCAGCCAGCCGCGCTTGTCCGGCGCACGGCCGTTCTGGATGTCCAGCAGCGCCGCCTTCAGCCGGCTGGCCACCGGGCCGGCCCCGCCATCGCCGATGGTGAAGCTGTGCTCGCGGCCCTTGACCTGGCCGATCGGGCTGACCACCGCCGCCGTGCCGCAGGCGAAGGCTTCGGTCAGCCGCCCGCTCGCCGCGTCCGCCCGCCACTGGTCGATGGCGTAGGGCTCCTCGCGCACGGTCAGTCCGAGGTCGCGGGCCAAGGTGATCAGCGAGTCCCGCGTCACCCCCGGCAGAATGGTGCCGCCCAGCGGCGGGGTCTGCAGCGAGCCATCGTCGAACACGAAGAACACGTTCATGCCGCCCAGTTCCTCGACCCAGCGGCGCTCGACCGCGTCCAGGAACACCACCTGCTCGCAGCCCTCGCGGATCGCCTCCGCCTGGGCGGCCAGGCTGGCGGCATAGTTGCCGCCGCACTTGGCGTCGCCGGTGCCGCCGGGCGCAGCGCGGGTATAGGTCTCGGACACCCAGATGGTCACCGCCGACGCGCCGCCCTTGAAATAGGCCCCAACCGGCGAGGCGGTGACGCAATAGAGGTATTCGGACGACGGCCGCACCCCCAGGCCCACCTCGGTGGCGAACATGAACGGCCGCAGATAGAGCGAGGCCCCGTCGGCCGACGGGATCCAGTCCCGCTCGACCCGCACCAGCTCGCGCACCGATTCCAGGAACAGCTCCTCCGGCAGCGGCGCCATGGCCAACCGGGTGGCCGAATTGACGAAGCGGCGGGCGTTGGCTTCGGGCCGGAACAGGGTCGCCCCGCCATCCGGCAGGCGATAGGCCTTCAGCCCCTCGAAGATCTCCTGGGCGTAGTGCAGCACCACGCAAGCCGGATCGTGCTGGAACGGCCCGCGAGCGGCGATCTTGGCGTCGTGCCAGCCGCGGCCCTCGGCGTATCGAATGGTCACCATGTAGTCGGTGAATACGCGCCCGAAACCGGGGTTCTGCAGCAGGGCCTCACGCTCGGTGGCCGGCGTGGGGTTGGGGTTCTGCTCGAAGCGCAGGGAGGTCTCGACGCGGATGTGGTTCATGGCTCGTCCAACTCATCGATCGCAACGGGGCGGGACCGGCCCGCGCCCGACGCTCTTTTAGCCCAGACCGAAGGGCATTGCGTGGCGTTGATGCCGCAATTTCTCGAAAATTGGGCATTAAAAATCGCTGACCGGCTGTGAAATCGGACTGCTCGGATCAGCCCCGCACGCGTTGGGCGAGCCCCCCCTGCCCGCCGCGCATCGCTCTGAAGGCGCTCGCGGAGCGGCCAAAATGGGCGCGGAACCAGTGCGAAAAAGCGCTGAGCGAAGCAAAGCCGGTCAGGTCCGCGACCTCGCTCAGCCCCCGCCCCTCGGCGACCAGCGACGCAGCTAGTTCCGCGCGCCGCTCGGTCATCAGGTCCCGAAAAGAGCAGCCTTCCGCCGCCAGACGCCGGTGCAGGGTGCGGCGGTCGAAGCCCAGGTGTTCGGCCACCCGGTCGGCCGAGCAGGCGCCGGTCGGCAGCAGCAGCACGATCAGGTCGCCCACCGTCTCCCGCCAGGCCCGGCGGCGACCGGCGGCCAGCTGCTCGACATAGCGCTGCACCTGGTTCGCCATGCCCGGATCGGCCGAGGCCAGGGGCGCATCCAGGTCTCGCCGGGCGATCACCAGGCCGTCGAAGTCGTGGCCGAACTCGGGCGCCACGCCGAACAGGCGGCGATGACGCGCCAGATCCGGCGGCGCCAGGTGGCGGAACATCACCGCCTCCGGCCGCCAGCGCGGCCCCATCAGCGCCCTGAGGTTTCCGCAGAGCACGCCGACCGACAGCTCCGCCGCCTGGGCCGCCGGCCCGCCGGCGAAGTCCAGGCGCAGCACGGCGATGTCCTCCGTCTCGTCCACGCTCAGAGCGATGGCCTCGTTATGCAGCCATTGATACTGCCGCATCACCTCCAGCGCCTTGCGCAGGGAGGGCTGGTCGCGGGCGATCAGGCCGACCGGACCCAGATTGGACAGACGCCGGGTCTCGGCCAGCCGCAGGCCGAAGTCGGGGGCGGCGGCGCGTGTCGCCGCCAGCTCCAGCAGGCGCCCTACCCGTTCTGCGGGGACCTTGAGATCCGGATCGGACAGGGCCTCGAGCGGGATTCCGGTCTCAGCCGCCAGTCGCGCCGGATCCAGCCCCAGCGATCGCACCAGGTCTGCAAAGCCGGTCAGGCTGGCGCTGCGGGTGAGGCGGGTCAGGGCGCGTGTCCCAAATTAACAAACGTGTGTCCCCGTATTTCAATCACAGCCGCCATCGGAGGGCTAGACCCAGGTCACACCACGCAAATGTCCGGAGCCCGCTGTGACCGCTTCTCCGCCGACCCCGCTTACCAACCGCCTGCGCGCCCAGGGCGAATTCAATTCCGCCTGGGACACGATCGCGGACATGGATCCGGCCTGGCTGGAATCCTTCCTGGCCATGGGGCTCAAGCCCCGCTTCGCCGGCGCCCTCGATCCCAAGACGTGGGAACTGATCGCCATCGCGGTCGATGCCTCGTGCACCCACCTCTACGCCCCCGGCGTGCGGCGCCATATCCGCAAGGCGCTAGAGCTCGGCGCCCGGCCCGAAGAGATCATGGCGGTGCTGGAAGGGGTCGCCGTGCTCGGCATCCACAGCTGCGCCCTGGGCTTTCCGATCCTGGCCGAAGAAATGGCCGCCGCCCGCGCCGCGGCCGAATAACCGATCAACCCCGGAGGAAACCATGCATTTTCTCGACGACGCCCTGTTCCCCGAGCATCAGCAGCCGCTGGTGATCACCGCCGCGCCCTACGGCCCCGAATTCCTGCCCAGCGACTCCGACGACATCCCGGTCAGCATGGACGAGCAGGTGCAGAAGGCGGTCGACTGCTGGAACGCCGGCGCCACTGTGCTGCACGTCCACTGCCGCGAGGCGGACGGGTCGGGCTCCAAGCGCCTGTCCATGTTCAACGAGCTCTTGTCCCGCCTGCGCGACGCCGTGCCCCAGATGGTGCTACAGGTCGGCGGCTCGATCTCGTTCGCCCCCGAGGGCGAAGGCGAATCCGCCAAGTGGCTCGGCGACGACACCCGGCACATGCTGGCCGAGCTGGACCCAAAGCCGGACCAGGTGACCATCGCCATCAACACCAACCAGATGAACGTCACCGAGCTGATGAGCGCGGACGACGTCGCCGGCACCTCGCTCGCCCTGCCTGCCTATCACCACGCCTATCGCGAAATGTGGATCCCCTCCGGCCCCGACTTCGTCGAGGAACACCTGCGCCGGCTGCAGAAGAACGGCGTTCAGGCCATGTTCATGCTGGGCGATCCGGGCCAGCTGGAAAGCGTCGAGCGGCTCTATCGGCGGGGGATCTATACCGGGCCCCTGGTGCTGAACTGGGTCGGCATCGGCGGCGGGGCGGACGGCCCCAGCCCCTACAACATGATGGAATTCGTCCGCCGCTGCCCCGACGGGGCGGTGCTGACCATCGAATCCATGATGCGCAGCTGCCTGCCGCTGAACACCATGGCCATCGCCATGGGCCTGCACGTGCGCTGCGGGATCGAGGACAACCTCTGGGGCCGCAAGGGCGAACGCCTGACCAGCGTGCAGCAGATCGAGCAGCTGGTGCGCATCTCCCGCGAGCTCTACCGCGAGATCGCCAGCGGCCAGGAGGCCCGCCGCATCTGCAGGATCGGCGAGTTCTATTCGACCACCGACGAGACCCTGGCCAAGGTCGGCTGGGCGCCCAACCGCCGCGCCGGCCAGCAAGGCTTCACCCAGCTGGCGGCGTGACGCCGGCAAACCGCTCCCGCCCCTGGCCTGCGCCAAGGGCGGGAGCGGCCCCTAGACCTAGTCGCTCACCTCGGTGACGAGACCCGCGCCGACGGTCTTGCCGCCTTCGCGGATGGCGAAGCGGACGCCTGGCTCGACGCCGACCGGCTTGGTCAGCTCGAAGCTGATTTCAGCCTGGTCGCCGGGATGCACGCCGGCCCCGCTGTCCACCTGGATCACGCCGGTGACGTCGGTGACCCCGAAGAACAGCTGCGGGCGATAGCCGCTGGCGAACGGCGTGTGCCGCCCGCCTTCCTCGGCCGTCAGCACGAAGATCTGAGCCTTGCCGCGGGTGCGGGCGCGAATGGAGCCCGGCGCGCTCAAAACCTGGCCGCGCTGGACGTCGTCGCGCTTGAGCCCGCGCAGCAACAGGCCGACGTTCATGCCCGCCCGCGCCTCCGGAATGTTCTTCCGGAAGGCCTGCGTGCCCGTCACCACGACCTCGGCCCCGTCATTGTCCAGGCCGACGATCTCGACCGCCTGGCCGACCTTGACCACCCCGCGCTCGACCCGGCCCGAGACCACCGTGCCGCGCCCGGGAATGGTGTGCACCCCTTCGATCGGCATCAGGAACGGGCTGTCGAAGTCGCGCACGGGATCGGGAATGGCCGCGTCCAGCGCCGCCACCAGCTCGACCACGCTCACAAGGTCCGGATCGGCCAGGTCGCCCCGGCGCACGGCCTCGATCGCGTTCAGCGCGCTGCCGAACACGAACACCGCCTCCGGATAGCCCTGCGAGGCCAGAAGGGCGCCGATCTCGAGCTGGATCAGCTCGCGCATGTCCGCCCGCTCGGACGGGTCCAAGGCGTCCATCTTGTTCACATAGACGACCATGTGCCGGACATTGACCTGGCGGGCGAGCAGGACGTGCTCGATGGTCTGCTTGGCCGCGCCCTTGGTGGCGTCGACCAGCAGGATCGCCCCGTCCATCTGGGAGGCGCCCGTGATCATGTTCTTCACGTAGTCGGCGTGACCGGGACAGTCGATGTGGGCGTAGTGCCGGGTCTCAGACTCGTATTCCACATGGGCCGTGTTGATGGTGATGCCGCGGGCTTTTTCCTCCGGCGCCCGGTCGATCTGGTCGAACGACAGGGCCTGGCCGCCCAGCCGCATCGCCTGGACCTGGGTCAGGGCCGAGGTCAGTGTGGTCTTGCCGTGGTCGACATGCCCGATGGTGCCGACGTTCACATGGATTTTGCCCTCCATGGGGGTGTTGATAGGCATTGGGATCTCCAGCCTGTTGCAAGCGCCGCCCGGGTCGGACTGGCCGGGCCCGGCCCGGACGGCATGGTATTGGCGCGCGCCAATCTCGGTCGGACCCGCCCCTCGACGCGGAGCTGGGCCGGAATGGAAAAAGCCCGCTGACCGTCCGGATCAGCGGGCCCGCATCTCGGGTGGCCCTGGAGGTCCGCAACGGCTCCCCAGGGCGATGGACTGGGGAAGGCTTTAAGGGTGCGATCGCCAAGCGGCCGCCTCGCCGCACGACAGGGTGCGGGCGTCTTCGGTGGTCGCGATCACAAACGCCGGCGTCATCGGCGGTGTCCTTCACGGGCTCAGCCTGGCGGGGCGACAGGCCAATAAAAAACCCCGGAGGCGCCGGCCTTCCAGGGTTTCGAACCGTTTGGAGGGGCCAGCGCCCCTCGTTCTACGAAAGGCTGTCTAGTCTTGCGCGCAATAGAGCGCATCCGCTGCGACAACCGCCGCACGGAACGCTTGCTCGAACTGTTCGAGACCTTGCATCGACTTGACGCTCTCCAAAAACGAGGGGCGCAGATAACATCGCTCTCAAGCCGGCGCAAGTGGGCCGGCGGCGCAGCACTTGCCCAAGGGCAGAAAGTTGAACGCGCTGCCGAAGACCTGGGGACACTGGCCGATAGTGACACGTTCCTTGCGCAACACCTCAAGCAGGTCGAAGCGCAAGATTTTCATCATTTAATGATATATTTTACAAAGCCCCCTTTGCGGAATATCTGGCGGCCTTCGGTTTGCGTTTTGCCGGATCAGGCCGCAGACATAGGTTCACGGCGGCGCGATTGGGGAGGCGCGATGACGGACCAACCGGACCATTTCGCCGATCTGGCCGCCTTCCGCTTCGCCCTGCGCCAGTTCGTCGCCGCCAGCGAGCAGATCAACCGCGAGGCCGGCACCACTCAGCAGCAGTACCAGGCCATGCTGGCCATCAAGGCCTGGCCCGGCGAGGCCATGTCGATGAAGGATCTCGCCGACCAGCTGCTTCTGACCCACCACGCCGCCGTACAGTTGGTCGACCGACTGGCCAAGGCGGGCCTCGCCGTACGACAGCCCTCCCTGGAAGACCGTCGCAGCGTGCGCCTGACGCTGACGCCGGAAGGAGATCGGCTTTTCGCCGAACTGGCGGAAAAGCACCTCGAAGCGATGCTGCGCCAGGAGCCATCGCTGTCCCGCTCCCTGGAACGCCTGCGGCGGCTGAAAATATAGCGGCCCGCCACGGTCCCGCCTATTTTGCATCTCAGAGTGATATAAATTGCGCGACTAGCCGCCTCTCCGCGTCGCGCTCGCGTTCAACGCCCAGTCTCGAAAGGCGCGCTCTGATGTCCATGCCGTCCATCCGCCGCGATGTCGCCCTGATGCTGGCCCAGGCCAATATCCATATCGACGACGCCGAGGCTCTGATGAAGGAGGGTCCCGATCGCGCGCGGATGCACGCCGCCGGCAAACTCGCTGTGCTGAAACGCCAGAAGGAAGTGCTCGAACAGCGCCTGGCGGAGATCGACCGGCGCCCCGACGCCGAAGAGACCATGCTGCAGTGGATCAAGGAGGAAGCGTTCAGCCTCTCGCTCGGCATCGAACGCTGGATCGCCAACAGCTGAACTCGCGATCATTGCGCCGAATTAAGCCCGGCCCCCTCGCCTAGCAGGCCCGCTCGCCTGTATGCTCGCATGCCAACGTTATCTAGGGGAAAGCCGTGCGCTACGACATCTCAGGAACCGTGATGCAGACCGTGGGCCTCGACCTTGCGCCCGGCGAGACGGTCTACAGCCAGACCGCGACCATGGCCTGGATGACCGCGGGCATGCGTATGCACACCAACACCGGCGGCGGCCTGTTCGCAGGTCTCAAGCGCAGCCTGACCGGCGGCAGCTTCTTCATCACCGATTTCACCGCCGAGGGCGGGCCGGGCCACGTGGCCTTCGCCCCGCGCTTTCCCGGCACCATCATGGCCCGCACCCTGCAGCCCTATGAGAGCCTGATCTGCCGCAAGGAGACCTTCCTCTGCGCCGAGAAGTCGGTGACCCTGGAACTGGCCTGGCAGCAGCGCATCGGCTCGGGCTTCTTCGGCGGCGCCGGCTTCATCCTGCAGAAGGTGACCGGTCCCGGGACCGTGTTCCTGGACCTGTCGGGCGAGGTGGTCTCCAAGCGCCTGGCGCCCGGCGAACGCCTGCTGGTCCATGCCGGCCATGTGGGCGTCCATGAGCCCACCGTCTCGTTCGACATCCAGGTGGTGCCGGGCTTCCGCAACATCCTGTTCGGCGGCGAGGGCCTGTTCCTGGCCTGCCTGACCGGGCCGGGCGAGGTGCACCTGCAGTCCATGCCGATCATGAACCTGGCTGAGGAGATCGCCCACTATCTGCCCGGCGGCGAGCAACAGCGCAGCGGCGGCAACCTCGGCGGGGTGGCCACGGCCGGGGTGGTCGGCGGAATCCTGGGCAGCCTCCTGGGCGGCGACAGCTGAGCCGCCGGTCAGCGCCTCAGGCGTCGGCCGTCGTCACCTCGACCAGCGGCGGCCCCGCTTTCAGCCGTCCAACGATACGCGCGCCGGCGAACCCGGCCGCCTTGACCTGGTCCAGCACGGGGTCGGCCTCCGATGGGGCGACGGCGATCAGGAGGCCGCCGCTGGTCTGCGGATCGGACAGCAGGTCCTGGCGCCAGGCCTCGAACCCCGCCGGCAAGCGAATCGCCTCGCCATAGCTCGCCCAATTGCGGCTCGCGGCGCCCGTGCGCACCCCCTCGCGCGCCAGGGCCTCGACGCCCGGGAGCAGCGTAGGCGCATCGGCGAAGATTTCGGCCGTCAGCCCCGCCCCGCGCGCCATCTCCAAGCCATGGCCCAAAAGGCCGAAACCGGTGACGTCGGTGACGGCGTGCACCCCCGCGGCCTCGGCCAGGGCCGAGCCGACCGTATTCAGCTGGGTGGTGGTCGCGACCAGGGCCTCGTAGCCGCCCGGCGGCATCCGCTCCTGCTTGAAGGCGGCGCTGAGCACGCCCACGCCCAGGGGCTTGGTCAGGATCAGGGCGTCGCCGTCCTGCCCGCCGCGGTTGGTCAGCACCCGGTCCGGATGGACCAGGCCCAGGGCCACCAGGCCATAGATCGGCTCGGCGCTGTCGATCGAGTGGCCCCCGGCGATCGGTATCCCCGCCGCCGCGCAGACCGAGGCGCCGCCGGCCAGGATCTGCTGGATCATCTCCACCGGCATCCGACCGACCGGCATGCCGACGACGGCCAGGGCGAAGATCGGCTTCGCCCCCATCGCGTAGACGTCGGAAAGGGCGTTGGTCGCGGCGATGCAGCCGAAGTCGAAGGGATCGTCCACCACCGGCATGAAGAAGTCGGTGGTCGCCACCAGGGCCTGGCTGTCGTTCAGCCGCCACACCGCAGCGTCGTCCGAGGTCTCGGTCCCGACCATCAGGTCGGGAAACATTCCGGCCGCCGGGGTCTTGGCCAGGATTTCGCGCAGCACGCCTGGCGAAAGCTTGCAGCCACAGCCGCCGCCATGGGCCAGGCTGGTCAGTCGCAGGGTCTCGGTCATGGCCGGCTCCGGGGGCTAGGATCGAGCCTTCATCCCTCCCCGCGGCGCCATTGCCAAGCCCCTCGAGGCCACCGCATAAGGGCGGCGAAGGATAGCGGCCCTTGCAGATCAAACAGCTGGACAAGGCGGACGGCGAGGCCCTGGCGGCGTTCGACCTGATCGTCGACGTGCGCAGCCCGGCCGAATACGCCGAGGACCATGTTCCCGGCGCCGTCAGCCTGCCCGTTCTGACCAACGAGGAGCGCGCCGAGGTCGGGACCATCTACGTCCAGGAGAGCCGCTTCCGCGCCAACCGCATCGGCGCGGCCTATGTGGCGCGCAACATCGCCCGCCACCTGGAGACGGCCCTGGCCGACACCCCGCCGGAAACGAAGATCCTGGTCTATTGCTGGCGCGGCGGGCAGCGCTCCAATTCCATGGCCACCATCCTCTCGCGGGTGGGCTGGCGCACGGCGGTGCTGGTCGGCGGCTACAAGACCTATCGCCGGCGGGTGCGCGAGGAACTGTACGACCGCCCCCGGCCGCTGAAGCCTGTCCTGCTGGACGGCAACACCGGCTCCGGCAAGACCGAGGTGCTGGCGCAGCTGGCGGCGCGCGGGCTGCAGGTAATCGACCTGGAAGGCCTGGCCTGCCATCGCGGCTCGCTGTTCGGCGCCATGGCCGATCCCCAACCCAGCCAGAAGCTGTTCGAATCCTGCCTGCTGCAGGCGCTGGAGCGGCTGGACCCGGCGCTGCCGGTGGTGATCGAGGCCGAGTCCAGCAAGGTCGGCGA
Organism: Phenylobacterium montanum; assembly: GCF_018135625.1. Classification (NCBI taxonomy): domain Bacteria; kingdom Pseudomonadati; phylum Pseudomonadota; class Alphaproteobacteria; order Caulobacterales; family Caulobacteraceae; genus Poindextera; species Poindextera montana. Next base: position 40,144 of record NZ_CP073078.1, on the reverse strand, counting down.
CCGCATGGTCCCGCCCGCCCTATGGCAAGCCATGCAGACCGCGCCGCGGATCGAGTTGGTGGTCCCCAGGGCCGAGCGCGCCCGCTATCTGACCGAGGCCTATGGCGACATCATCGCCGACGCCGCGGCGCTGGAGGAGGCCTTCCGCCGCCTGCCGGTCTATCCGGCGCAAAAGCGGCTGATCGAGTGGCGCAAATGGATCGCCGCCGGCGACTATGTCCCCCTCGCCGAGGCGCTGATGGAATTGCACTATGACCCGGCCTACGCCCGCGGCCGGCGCAAGCACGGCGTCGAGCCCCTGGCCCAGGTGGCGATCGACCGGCTCGACGAGGCCGGACTGGAGGCCGCGGCGGAGGCCGTGGCTCAGTCCGTCAGCGGCTTCCAGCGCGAGCGGCCGACCAGGTAGATCAGCATTCCCCCAGCCAGCAGGCCGACCGAACTGGCGCTGGTCTTCCAATCGTTACGCAGGAAGAACGCCACCAGCAGGACCACATTGATGGCCGCCGACATCAGCGCCGGCAGCGGGAACAGCGGCATCTTCCAGGGGCGCGGCAGGTCCGGCTCGGCCAGGCGCAGGCGGATCGAGGCCAGCGCCAGCACCAGGAACACCAGCATCACGAACGGCGCGTAGATCTCCAAAAGGATCTGGTAGAGCTGCCCCTTGATCAGGTCGGCGCAGAGGATGATGGCGATCGTCACGACCAGAACCACCGCCAGGCTCACCCGCGGCGTCCCGCTTTTGGAGACCCGCGCCAGGCTCGGCGGCATGACCCCGTTCCTGGCCATGGCGAAGCCCGTGCGCACGTACTCCATGATCTGCAGGTTGGCGATGGTGGCCACCGAGATGATGGCGAGGCCGGTGACGATCTTGCCGCTGATCGGTCCGAGCACGGCCATGGCCGCGTCGGCCACGGCGAGCTTGGACTGGGCGAGGACTCCAATCGGCAGCACCTTCAGCACCGCGGCGTTGACCAGCAGATAGAGCCCCGTGACCAACACGATGCCGCCGAAGGTCGCCCGCGCCACGTTGCGCTCGGGCTGGTGCACCTCCTCGGAGAAATAGACCGCCGCGTGCCAGCCGCCATAGGCGCCATAGATCGCCTGGATCGCCAGTATGGCCGGCGCCCCCCAGAAGAAAGCCGCCGGCGGCGGCGCGGGCGGAGCGACGCCCTTGCCATGGGCCAGGAACAGGGCCGCGACCAGGATCGTCAGCCCCACCGCCTTCAAGGCGCTGCCGATGTTCTGCGAAGCCCCCCCGACCCGGGTGCCGATCCAGTTGATCAGCCCGCAGGCCAGCACCAGGCCGATGGCGATCTCGCCGGTGGTCAGGCTGGTGAAGAGGCCCATGCGCTGGACGAATTCGCCGAAGGCCACGGTGATGAAGCCGGTGGAGACGGCGTTCTGCAGCCAGTCGGCCCAGCCGACCAGGAAGCCGGTCAGCGGCCCGAACGCCCGCGCCGCCAGGGAATAGGGGCCGCCGGCCAGGGGGATCGCCGCGCCCAACTCGACCGTGGGCATGGCGTCGATCATCACCACCACACCGCCGGCCAGCCAGGCCAGGAGCACCCATTTTGGATCCGGAAAACCTGCCGCGACGATGCCGGGGTTGCGCATGATCCCCGAACCGATCACCCCGCCAATCACCACAGCGAGGCCGAAGCCCAGGCCGAAAACTCGCAGCAGATGGCCGCGCACGCCGGCCTCTTCGCTTTTCATCCGCCCGCTCCCCTCGGCGCCGTCCGTTTGCGGCGCGACAAGGGAGCTTTGCCACGCTGGGGCGGAAGCGCAAGCGGCGCCCGTGACGCGATGCCGCGGGGCCGGGGCCGTCAGCTTAGCGACTTCGTCAGCATGGCTTGGCTAAGCTCGCGCCCATCCATGGAGCCGACGCCAGAGCCGAACGCCAGCGTGCCCCTCGACCGATCAACACGAGACAGCGGCGCCTCGGCGCGTCGACGCCGAAAACTCGGCCTGACCCTGGGGGCCGCCACGGTTATCGCCACGAGCGCGATCGGCGGCGACTACCTCTTCAACGTGGTGCTGTTCCGCCATCCGGAGAGCTTCACGCCGCTGGTCTCCCTGCTGATCGGCCTCATCGTCGGCGTGCCGATGTCCTTCGCTCTGATCAGCCAGCGCATCGACATCGAAGGAGCCAAAGAACTCCTGGCCCGGAGCGTCGCAGAAAAGGAGGCGGCCCTCGAAGAGGCCAAGCGCGCGGCGGCGGTGAAGGCCGATTTCCTGGCCAACATGACCCATGAGCTGCGCACGCCGCTCAACGCCATCGTCGGCTTCTCCGGTCTCTTGAAGCACTCGACGGCGCTCTCGCCGGAGGACGCCCGCAAGGTCACCCTGATCGCCGACGCCAGCGAGGCTCTGTTGCGGGTGGTCAACGACGTGCTGGACTTCTCCAAGCTCGACGCGGGCGCGATCGAACTCGAACACGACCCCTTCGATCCTCACGCCTTGGCCGATTCTGTGATGGCGCTCCTGGCCCAGCAGGCCGAGGCCAAAGGACTGGCCTTGTCCGTCACGGTCGAAGGGCCGAGAGATCTGCTGGTCGGCGATGGCGGTCGCCTAGGCCAGGTGCTGCTGAACCTGGCCTCCAACGCCGTCAAGTTCACGCCCAGCGGCGAGGTCGAAATCAAGGTCTCGCAGCGGGACGGCTATGCCGGGCGGCGATTGCGACTGGCCGTGCGCGACACCGGTATCGGGGTGCCCGCCGAACTCAGCGGTCAGATTTTCGAACGTTTCACCCAGGCCGATGCGTCGGTGTCGCGGCAATATGGCGGGACCGGCCTGGGGCTGGCGATCTGCCGGCGGATCATCGAGGCCATGGGCGGCGCCATCGGCGTCGATAGCGCTGGCGGCGCTGGCTCGATCTTCTGGTGCGAGGTCAGCCTGCCTCTGGCCGACGGCCGGGCGACGAACGAGCCGGAAGCGGCCGCTCCGGCGCCGGAGGGGTCCGTGCGTCTCCTGCTGGTCGACGACAACGCCGTCAATCGCGAGCTTGTCGCGAGCCTTTTGAGCCCGTTCGGGGTCGAGATCGAGACGGCAGAGAACGGCTTGGCCGCCGTCGAGGCGGCCGCCACGAGCGCATACGACCTGATCTTGATGGACGTGCAGATGCCGGTGATGGACGGCCTCACCGCGACACGCCGGATCCGCGCCGAACTCGGACCCCGGCCGCCGATCATCGCCATGACCGCAAACGTCCTGCCCGAGCAGGTCGCTCGCTGCCTCGACGCCGGCATGGACGCTCATCTTGGCAAGCCGATCACCCCGCGCGACCTTTTGGAAGCGGTCGCGCGATGGTCGAGATCGGAGGTCGAGCCTGCGCCTCAGACCTTCAGCGCAGCCTCCAGCTTGTCCAGCCCCTCGTCCAGCAACGCCTCGGAAATGGTCAGCGGATAGAGCAGGCGCACGGTCTCGCCGTGGATGCCGCAGGACAGCAAGAGCAGGCCGTGCTCCAGCGCCTTGGCCGCCAGCTTGCCGGCCTCGCCGCGCGGCTCGCGCCCGCCGCGGGACTGGACGAGGTCGAAGCCGATCATCGAGCCATGGCCGCGCACGCCGGCGATCGGCTGCACGTCGTTGCGCTGGGCCAGGGCCTCCAGCCGGGCCTTGGCGCGGGCGCCAAGAGCGTCGGCGCGCTCCAGCAGCTTCTCTTCGGCGATCACATCCAGCACGGCGAGCGCGGCGGCGCAGGCCACCGGCGAGCCGGCATAGGTGCCGCCCAGGCCGCCCGGCTCCGCCGCGTCCATCAGCGCCGCGCGACCGATCACCCCGGACAGCGGGAAGCCGCCAGCCAGGGACTTGGCCACCGTGACCAGGTCCGGCTCGACGCCGGAGTGCTGCACCCCGAACATCTTGCCCGTGCGGCCGAACCCGGCCTGGACCTCGTCGGCGATCAGAAGGATGCCGTGCTTGTCGCAGATCGAGCGCAGGGCCTGCATCAAGGCCGTCGGCGCGGCGTGGAAGCCGCCCTCGCCCTGCACCGACTCGATGACGATGGCCGCGACCCGGTCGGGCTCGATGTCGGCCTTGAACAGGAATTCCAGCGCGCGGAGGCTGTCCTCGACGGTGACGCCATAGGCCTCGATCGGGAACGGCACGTGGAAGGTCTCGGCGGGCAGCGGGCCGAACTTGCGCTTGTAGGGCAGCACCTTGCCGGTCATGGCCATGGTCATCATGGTCCGGCCGTGGAAGCCGCCGGTGAAAGCGATCACGCCGGGGCGGCCGGTGGCGGCGCGGGCGATCTTGACCGCGTTCTCCACGGCCTCGGCGCCGGTGGTGAAGAAGATGGTCTTGGCCGGGCCGGCGAAGGGCGCCAGCGCGTTCAGCCGCTCGGCCAGCTCGACATAGGGCTCATAGGCGGTGACCTGGAAACAGGCGTGGGTGAAGCGGTTCAGCTGGTCCTGCACCGCGGCCATCACCTTGGGATGGCGGTGGCCGGTGTTGAGCACGGCGATGCCGCCGGCGAAGTCGATATAGCGGCGGCCCTCGACGTCCCAGATTTCGGCGTTTTCGGCCCGGTCGATATAGACCGCGGTGGCGGTCGAGACCCCGCGCGGCACGGCGGCGGTGCGGCGGTCGAGCAGTCGGGCGTTGTCGGTCATGGTCGGGCGCTTCCGGCGAGGTTTCAGAGCGAGGCCGGGGATACGCCGGCCGGCCAAGGAATTCAACAGTGTGATCTCAGATCGGCGCTCAGGCTGCGTTCAAGCGGCAGCGTTTGGCGGCGATCCTGACGGCTTGTGGCATCGCAGGTGACGGCGGGCTCAGCTTCCGCGGCCTTCTGTCGCTAAAGGCCATTTCGGGTTGTCTTTGGGGACGCATCACTCGAAAGCTTCCTTGGGGGAACAGACCACGGCCAGCTTGAACGAAGACCTGGAGATCGCCGCGCCGCAGCGCGCCGCGCCCGCCATCCTGGCCGGGGTGGTGGCCGTCATCCTGCTGGTGATCGCCGGGATCTACGCCGTAGCCTCGCGCGTCGACGCCCAGGCCCGCGCCCGCGAAGAGCAGGTGATCGCCAATGGCCTCGACCTCGCCGTCGAGCAGACCCGCGCCAGCCTGACGCCGAACACCGTCTGGGACGAGGCGGTCTCGCACCTCGACGTCCGCTTCGACCCCGTCTGGGCCCAGGGCTTCATCGCCGAATACTATTGGCGCACCAACGGCTATCCGCTGGTGTTCGTGCTGGACGCCCGGGGCCGGCCGCTGTTCGCCGCGGTCAAGGGCGTTCCGGTCCCGGTCGAGCGCTTCGCTCCCTTCGCGGCCGATGTGGCGCCTCTGGTCGCCAAGGTCCGCGCCGCTGAGACCGCCCGCGGTCCGCCCCCGCCCACCGACACCAACCCCAAGCCGATCGACGCCGGCGCCATCGTCCGGGTCGGCGGCGGCGACCATGTCCTGGCCGCGAGCCTGGTGCAGACCGACCATTCCAGCGGCGTGGTCCCCAGCCGCCGGGCGCCGATCGTGGTGGTGGCGGCGGCGGTCGACCGCGCCTTTCTGACCGCCCTCACCCGTCGCTATCTGCTGCAGGACCTGCGGCTGATCCCCCCCGGCCAGGCTATCCCGCGCGGCCTCGCCAGCGCGCCGCTGGAGCCGGGGGCCGGCGCCGCGCGGCTGGCCTGGCGGCCCTACAGCCCAATCACCCACCTCCTGGGCATTATCGGCCCTTTCCTGACCGTCACGCTGTTGATGCTGGCCGGCGTCGGCGCGCTGATGGTGCGGCGCGAGCGGCGGCGCAACCAGATCCTGCTGGTGGCCATGCGCCACGCCCGCCAGGCCTCCGACGCCAAGAGCGCCTTCCTGGCCATGATCAGCCATGAGATCCGCACCCCCCTGAACGGCGTCCTCGGCATGGCCCAGGCGATGGAGCGCGATCCCCTGTCCGAGGCCCAGCGCGAGCGGATCGGGGTGATCCGCCAGTCGGGCTCGGCCCTGCTCGAGATCCTCAACAACGTCCTCGACCTGTCCAAGATCGAGGCCGGCATGATGAGCCTGGAGGAGGTCGATTTCGACCTCGCCGCCATCGCCCAGAGCGCCAAGGCCGCCTTCGGCGCCGTAGCCGCCGGCAAGGGCGTGGCGCTCGAAGCCGAGGTTACGGGGGCGGCGCGCGGCCTCTGGCGCGGCGATCCGGTCCGTGTGCGCCAGGTGATCTACAATCTGGTGGCCAACGGCCTGAAGTTCACCGACGCCGGGGCAGTCAAGCTGACCATCGACAGCGGGGCGGATGGCGTGCGCATCACCGTGCGCGACACCGGCATCGGCATAGCCCCGGAGCAGGCCGAGCACCTGTTCGACAAGTTCGTCCAGGCCGACAGCTCAACTACCCGCCGCTTCGGCGGCACGGGTCTGGGCCTGGCCATCTGCCGCGAACTCTGCGAGGCGATGGACGGACGCATCAGGGTCGAGAGCCAGCTAGGTTCGGGCAGCGCCTTCATCGTCGATCTGCCGTTGCAGAGGGCTGGAGCCACAGCTTACGCCGTCCCCGACGAGGCGGCCGACGAAGCGCCCGGCGCAGAGGGCCTGAGGGTGCTTGCCGCCGAGGACAACCCGGTCAACCAGCTGGTGCTGAAGACCCTCCTGGGACAGGTCGGCATCGCGCCGACCCTGGTCGGGGACGGCCTGGCGGCGGTCGAGGCCTTCCGCCCCGGCGCCTGGGACCTGATCCTGATGGACGTGCAGATGCCGGTGATGGACGGGGTCGAGGCCGCGCGCCGCATCCGCACCCTGGAGGCCGAGGCCGGCTGCGCCCCCACCCCCATCATCGCCCTCACCGCCAACGCCATGGCCCACCAGACCCGGCTCTATCTGGACGCCGGCATGGACGGCCACCTGGCCAAGCCGATCGACATCGAGCGGCTGTTCGAGGTGATAGCCGCCGCGGCCGGCGCCGCCTGAGCCCTTACCCCGCCCCGGGGCGCTTGTCGGGTCTGTGGCGCCCCAAGGGCGGTTCCATACAATCATTGGCGGGGTGCGAAATGTCGAACTCGTCACAATTCCGGCGCTGCAACCCGTTGCGCCGAAACGGTTTCGAGGGCGGCGAGCGATGGGTCATGGCGACTTGCGGACGAGGCGGCTAGGCGCAGCCCTGGCGCTTGCGTTCGCGGCCTGTGCGCTGGCCTCCCCGACCTTCGCCGCCCCCGCCCCGCCGCCACTGAAGATCGACCTCGACGCCTTCGACGCGGCCAAGAAAGCGGTCGCCCTGCCGAACGGCGAGACCCTGGCCTATGTCGAGATGGGCGATCCCGCCGGCAAGCCGGTGGTGCTGATCCACGGCTATACCGACAACGCCCGCGACTGGGTCCCGCTGATCCCCTACCTGTCGAAGTCCGACCGGCTGATCGTGGTCGACATCCGCGGCCACGGCCGGTCGAGCAAACCCGACTGTTGCTACACCCGGCTCGACTTCGCCTACGACATCAAGCTGCTGCTCGACGCCCTGAGGGTCGACAAGGCCGATATCGTTGGCCATTCCCTGGGCAGCATCATCACCCAGACCTTCGCCGAATACTGGCCCGAGCGGACCCGCAAGGTGGTGCTGGTCGCCTCCACCGGCGGCCCCAAGCCCGGCGCGCCCCAGGTCAAGCCGCAGCTCGACTACGCAGCCGAGATCAAGAAGCTGAAAGAGCCGATCGATCCGGACTCCCCGTTCATGATCGCCTGGTGGGATTCGCCGACCCCGGTGGATCCCGACTTCATCAGGCGCCAGCGCAAGGACGCGGCCCAGATTCCGCTGCGGGTCTGGCTGGCGGTGCTGGACCAGGGCCTGACCGGCGCCGACCTGCAGGCGACCCTGCCACGGCTGAAGGCGCCGACCCTTCTGATCTGGGGTTCGGCCGATCCGATCATGGCGCCTGAGGTGCGGCAGACCCTGATCGACGCCCTGCCCCAGGCCAAGGTGAAGATCTTTCCGGGCCTCGGCCACAACCCGTTCTGGGAGGACCCGCAAGGGGTCGCCGGCGCGGTCAACGGATTCCTGGACGACGGCGGCTGAAGACGCCGTGACGCCCGGACACAAGCAACAAACAAGTCAAAAAGGGGTGGCGTGACATGGGACAGACCAAGATTGCAGACGGCGGGGGACGCCGGGCGAACCGCACGATGACAGGCGCGCTCCTGGCCGGCGTTTCGATCGCCGCCATCACGGCCTTGGCGCCCCAGGCCCAGGCCCAGACCGCCCAGCCGGCCGCCCAGGGCGCTGCGGCCGGCGGCAACATGGACGTGGTCATCGTCACCGCCCGCAAGCGCGACGAGGCGATTAGCAAGGTCCCGGCCTCGATCACCGCCTTCTCCAGCCAGGCCCTGCAGACTTTCCACATCCAGTCGTTCAACGACTACGCCACCAAGGCCCCGAACCTGTCCTTCTCCTACGGCGGCGGCCCGACCGGCATCTCCCAGGCCCGGACCGTGGCCATCCGCGGCATCACCGGCCAGAACCTGGTGGGCACCGCCGGCGCCACCGGCTTCTACATCGACGACACCCCCCTGCCCGGCTCGGTCGACCCGCGTGTGCTGGACGTCGACAATGTGGAAGTGCTGAAGGGGCCGCAGGGCACCCTGTTCGGTGAAAGCTCGCTGGGCGGCAATGTGCGCCTGATCACCAAGAAGCCCAGCTTCAGCGGCAATAGCCTGGTGCTGCAGGGCGAGGCGGGCCTGACCTCACACGGCGGCAGCCCCGACGGCGGCGCCAGCGCCGTCGGCAACTACGTGGTCAAGCCGGACGTGCTCGCGATCCGCGCCGTGGCCTTCTACAACCACGACGCCGGCTACCTGACCCGCACCTATCCCACCGACCCGAACAGCCCCGGCGTCACCGATCCCACCCTGAAGGTCCCGCGCACATCGGTCGGCGACCAGGGCGCGGTCACCAGCTATGGCGGCTCGGTCACCGCCCTTCTGAAGATGACCGACAAGGTCGACGTGCGCCTGCGCATCATGGGCCAGGACGAGATCCAGCACGGCTTCCAGGCGACCTTCGCGCCCCTGCCCGGCTTCCAGCCCCAGTACACCATCGACCGCGCCTGGAACGTGCAGCCCCGCGCGTCCGACGTCTGGGCCCTGCCCTCGCTGGACATCACCTATCACGGCGACGGCTTCACCGTGATCAACTCGACCAGCTACTTCTACCGCCAGACGGCGGACCACGAGGACTCGACCTACGGCACCGAGGAAGTGTTCGGCATCCTCCCGTACCCGAACCAGGAGTTCAACTACGGCGTCTCCAGCCTCCCGAACCAGCCCTACGTCTGGATCGGCAAGCACAGCCAGCGGGAATACACCAACGAGTTCCGCATCTCGTTCGACCCGGTGCACAACATCAGCGGCACCTTCGGCATCTTCTATTCGCACACCAACGTGCGCTTCTCGATCCCGAACACCTTCGCCAAGGGCCTGGTGGCGGCGACGGCGGGGAACGAGGTGGTCGGCCCCTGGCCCAATGAGCTGATCTGGGAACAGCAGAACCCGGGGACCCAGGAAGACTTCTCGGTCTTCGGCGAGCTCTATTACAAGTTCCTCGACAAGTTCACCCTGACGCTGGGCGGGCGCGAATACGTCCTGCGCCAGACCGCCGACTTCACCGCCGATGGCTTCATGAACTTCGGCGCGACGCCCAGCGCCCCGCAGCACAACAGCCAGTCGGGCTTCGACCCCAAGATCGGCCTGGCCTACCAGGCGACCGATGACGCCATGCTCTACGCCTCGGCGTCCAAGGGTTTCCGCGCCGGCGGCTCGCAGGCCTTCGCCCCGTTCTGCAGCGCGCCGAACATCAGCGTCACCGACATCACCAACCTGCGCTCTGACAGCCTGTGGTCCTACGAGGCCGGGACCAAGGTGCAGCTGCGCAATCCCGGCATCCTGATCTCGGCGGCCGGCTTCCACATCGACTGGAAGGATATCCAGCAGCAGGTGGCCCTGCCCTGCGGCTACTATTTCGACATCAACGGCAAGTCCGCGACCGTCAACGGCGGCGAGATCGAAGCCTCGGGCCGGCTGACCCACGACCTGACGGTGCGTTTCGGCCTGGGCTATGAAAGCACCGACATCACCAATCCGGGGGCCTTGGCCGACGTCAACATCAAGGCCGGCTCGCGCATCCTCGGCACGCCGGAATGGAGCGTGACGGTGGGCGCGGCCTACACCCACACCCTGTTTGGCGACTATGAAGGCTTCGCCTCGGCCGACTACAGCTACACCGGCAACAGCGTCTCGCTCCTGAACGGCGGCAGCGGCTCGGAATCGACCCGCCCGGCCTATTCCCTGGTCAACGGCCGCTTCGGCGTCCGCTGGGACAACCAGGAAGTCGCGGTCAATCTGAAGAACCTGACCAACGCCAAGCCGAATCTCGGCGACATCGGCTATGTCGGCTACGCCCAGTTCAGCACCGTGACCGGCAGCGTCATCCCGCAGGTGGCCACCTTGCAGCCGATGACAGTGACGGTGCAGTACAAGCGGACGTTCTGAGGCGATTAGAGCCGCGCGGCGCCCTCTCAGGCCCTCATCCTGAGGCGCCCGCGCAGCGGGCCTCGAAGGACGCAGCGGCGGCGCCGTGAATGCGTCCTTCGAGGCTCATCGCTGCGCGACGAGCACCTCAGGATGAGGAATTTTAGTGGAGCGGCCATCGTGTCCCAAACCCTGGACATCATCTCCGACTGGCGCCGCTTCCCCACTCGCCACCGCATAGCTCGCGCCGAAATCGCGGGCGGCCTGGTGGCCGTCACCTGGAGCGACGGGCGCATCAGCCCGTTCCATTTCGACTGGCTGCGCGACAACTGCCCCTGCCGCCAGTGCGTGCACGGCCAGACCCGCGAGCAGGTGTTCGAGATCATCGATGCGCCCGAGGGCCTAGCCCCGTCCGAGGCTTGGCCGGAGCCAGACGGCGGTTTGGGCCTGGCCTGGCGTGACGGCCACCAGAGCCGCTTTGAGCCTGGCTGGCTGCGCGCCAACGCCTATGACGCGGAGAGCCGGGCCGAGCGCCGCACGCCGCCGCCACAGGTGCTGTGGGGCGCGGGCGACCCCCTGCCCACCTTCGACTTCGCCGCCCTGGCCGAGGATGGGCCTGACCTGCTGGCCTGGCTCACGGCCCTGCGCGACGCCGGCCTGACCCTGGTCAAAAACGTGCCGGTCGAGCGCGAGGCGGTGATGACCCTGGCCCGGCGCGTGGCGTTCATCCGCCAGACCAATTTCGGCGTGCTGTTCGACGTCGAGTCCAAGCCCAATCCCGACAGCGCCGCCTATACCGGCGTCAACCTGCCCCCGCACACCGACTTGCCGACCCGCGAGCTGCAACCGGGTCTGCAGTTCCTGCACTGCCTGGCCAACCAGGCGATCGGCGGCGACAGCATCTTCGTCGACGGCTTTGCGATCGCCGCGGCCATGCGCCAGCAGCATCCGGACGACTTCCACGTCCTGACCACCACGCCCATGGCCTTCTGGAACAAGGACACGGTCACCGACTATCGCTGGAATGCGCCGCTGCTGGCCCTGGACGATACCGGGCGGGTCTGCGAGGCGCGGTTCGCCAACTTCCTGCGCGGGCCGATCGACGCGGAGCCCGAGGCCATGGCCGCCATCTATCGGGCCTTGAGGCGCTTTTTGGCCTTCAGTCGCGATCCCGCCTTACGCCTGGTGCGCCGGCTGGAGCCGGGCGACGCCTGGGTGTTCGACAATCGCCGGGTGCTGCATGCCCGCACCGAATTCGACCCGGCCAGCGGCCGTCGTCACCTGCAAGGCTGCTATGTCGACCGCGACGAACTGATCTCGCGCATCCGCGTCTTGGAACGCGAACTGGGGAACTGATCCCCCCGCCCTACTCCACCGTCACCGGCAGCGCCCCGTCGAGGATCTCGGCGCCCGCCGGGTGCGGCTCGTCCTCTAGCCCGACGTCGGCCGCCAGCGCCAGTTCAGCGTCGCGGGCGGCGTCGAAACCGCGCAACAGGATCAGATAGGCCACCGCCGAGACCGGCAGGCCGACCACCATCGAGATGTCGGCCCCGCCCAGGGCCTGGGCCACCGGCCCCTTGAACACCTCGGTGGAGAAGAACGGGATCATGCTGGCGAAACCGATCGCATAGGCCGCCAGGCCATGGGCGTTCCAGCGGCGGTAGAGACCGTTCGGATTGAAGATCTCGCGCACCGAATAGTGGCCTTTGCGGACCACGTAGAAGTCCACCAGGTTGATCGCCGTCCAGGGGGTGAACAGGTAGAGCAAGAGCGAGAGCAAGTTCTGGTACTGCTGCATCAGGTTTGGCGGCGACAGGAAGGCCAGGCTGGAGGCGGTCACCGCCAGGATCCCCAGGCTCACGATCCGCCGGTTGCGCGAAGGGCTGATCCCAACCGAATTGGCGATCGAGAGTAGGGTCAGCGAGCCGCCGTAGAAGTTCAGCGCCGTCACCGTGACCAGGCCCAGGCAAGAGACGCCGAGCAGCAGAAGGCCGAAGCCGGGCCAGATGCGGTCGCCGGCGACCTGGACTGCGGCGACGATGTCGAGGCTGGGCAGCAGCGAGGCGGCTGCGGCGCCCACCAGCATCATCCAGGCCCCGCCGATCAGGGCGCCGGTGAAGGTCCACCAGAACGAGGCCGCGACACCGACGTTCCGCGGCAGGTAGCGGGAATAGTCCGAGACATAGATCGACCAGCTGAGCTGGTAGGCGGCGGCGGCGAAGAACTCGGTCAGGAACGGCACAGTGCGAAAGCTCGCCGCATCGAGATGGCCGATCGGCAGGTGCAGCGCGCCGGCGCCGAGGGTGAAGGCCAGGAGCGCGGCGATCATCACATAGGCCATCACCCGCTGGGCGACGTGGATCCAGCGATAACCGACCACCGACAGAAGCAGCGCCACCAGGGTGAAACCCAGGATGCTCGGCCCCTTCGGCGCGTGGGCCAGTTGCTTCAGCGTGTCGCCGACCAAGAGCTGGTTGAAGGCGTTGAAGCCGACATAGGTCACCAGGGCCACACCCCAGACCAGGATCGCGCCGTAATAGCCGAACTGCGGCCGCGACTGGATCATCTGCGGCAGGCCAAGCTGCGGCCCCTGGGTCGAGTGGAAGGCCATGAAGAAGGTGCCGAGCCCGCAGCCCAGCAGGATCGCCAAGGCCGTCCAGGCGAGGTTCATGCCCATGGCGATGGAGAGCGCGCCGGTGGCCAAGGTCGCCAAGTGCGCGTCGCCCGTGAACCAGACCGGCCACAGATGCCAGACCTTGCCGTGGCGCTCGCGCAAGGGGACGTAGTCGATCGAGCGGGCCTCGATCAGCGGACCTGTGGACACGGTTTCTCCCTGGCGAGTCTTGTGGCGCCGATATGACCCTGATGCGCGTCCGGCGCCTAGGCCAGCCGGGAATCGCTCCGGGAACTGTACGAAGGCGACAAAAACTCCCTTCCCCCCTTGCGGGGGAAGGAGGGGCCTGACCGCGTAGCGGGTGGGAGGATGAGGGGTCGCGCTGACCTTTCCAATCAACTTCTCGCCGCCGCGAAACCTCGTCGGATGAGCCGGTGCGCCCCCTCATCCTCCCATTGCTTCGCAACGGGCCCCTCCTTCTCCCGCAGGGGGAGAAGGGGGCTAGACCCGCCCCGAAATCTCGTTACCCCGCGCGATCTGGCGACTGAAGGTCTCCAGGTCGATATTAGCGCCGCAGACGATCAGGCCGACCCGCTTGCCGGCCAGCTCGTTCTTCAAGGGGCCGAACAGGGCCGCGGTGGTGGCCGCACCGGCGGGTTCGACCGCCAGCTTCATCTCGCGGAACAGCACCGCCATGGCGTCCATCAGCTGGTCGTCGTCCACCAGCACGATCCGGTCCACGTTCTCCCGGCAGAGCTGGTAGCTGTAGGGCAGCGAATAGGGCGGCCCCAGGCTGTCGGCGATGGTGGTCACCGGCAGGGCGTCCACCGGCCGGCCGGCGGCGAAGCTGCGGGTCATGCTGTCGGCGCCCACCGGCTCGACGCCATAGACCTTGCAGGTGGGCTGCAACTGCTTGATCGCCCAGCTGACCCCGGCGCAGAGGCCGCCGCCGCCGATCGGCACGATCACCGCGTCCATCGGCCCGGCCTGCTCATGGAACTCGAGGCCCAGGGTCGCCGTGCCCGCCGCAACGTTCGGCCCTTCGAAGGGATGGATCATCACCCGCCCCTCCTTCTCGGCGATCTCGTTCGCCAGAGCGAAGGCGGCGGCGCCGTGCGGGGCCATGATCACCTCGGCGCCATAGGCCTTGCAGCGGGCGACGCGGGCGGGATTGGCGCTGGCGATCATGACCACCTTGGCCGAGGTCCCCAGAGTCTGGGCGGCCCAGGCGGCGGCGATGGCGTGGTTGCCGGCGCTGACGGCGATGATCCCCCGTGCGCGGGCCGCCTCGTCCAGCTGGGCCAGGTTGTTGATGGCGCCGCGGGCCTTGAAGGTGCCGGTGCGCTGGAACAGCTCCAGCTTCAGCACCGCCTCGGTGCCCGGCCCCGTGCGAGCGGCGACCTCGGGCCCGCGCCAGCTGTGGATCGGCGTCAGGTTGACGTGGTCGCGAATCTGCGCGGCGACCGCGCGGACGTGATCGAGAGTCAGGGGTGCAGACAAGGCGGACCTCCGAAACTTGGCCAAGCCACCCTAGCTGGCGCACCCCACATCAGGAAACCGCCGAGGCGACGTCCTCGCGCCGGTCGCGGCTGGGCGGCTCGCCGAAGTGTGCGGCGTAGCGGCGCGAGAGGGCAGAGACCGAGGAGAAGCCGGTGGCCATGGCTACGTCGATCACCGGCATGTCGGTCTGGCGCAGGAGATGCCGGGCGCGGGTCAGGCGCAGCTCGCGATAATAGCGTTGCGGCGAGACGCCCAGCTCGGCGGCGAACAGCCGCTCCAGCTGGCGCGGGGTGACGCCGACCTGGCGGGCCAAGGCCTCGGGGCCGAGCGGCTGTTCCAGGTTGCGCTCCATCAGCCGCACGACGCTGAGCACCTTGGCGTTGGTCACCTTCAGGCGGGCCGAGAGCTCCATGCGCTGGTGGTCGTGGCTGGAGCGGATGCGGTCGTGGATGAACTGCTCGGACACCGCCGCGGCCAGGGCCGGCCCGTGCCGGCGCCCGATGGCGTCCAGCATCAGGTCCAGGGCCGCGGTGCCGCCGGCGCAGGTGAAGATGCGCCCGTCCACCTCGAACAGCTCCTCGGTGACCTCGATCCCCGGAAACTCCTCACGAAAGGCCGGCTCGGCCTCCCAGTGCAGCGAGACCCGCACACCTGTGAGCAACCCCGCCTTGGCCAGGACATGGGCGCCGGTGTCCAGCGCCCCCAGCACCACGCCAGCCCGCGCCAGTTGGCGCAGGATGGCCAGGGTGCGCCGACTCTCCGACCGGGCCGGCTCGAATCCAGCGCAGACGATCAGGGTCGGCGGCGAATCCGCCCCGAACACCGCATCGACCACGATCCGCATGCCGTTGGAGGCCTCCACCGCCTCCCCGTCCTCGGAATAGACCCGCCAGCGATAGAGCGGCCGCCCCGACAGCCGGTTGGCCACGCGCAGGGGCTCCAGGGCCGAAAAGAAGGCCATGGCCGAAAAGCCGGGGACCAGCAGGAAGCCGATCACCTGGGTCTCTGCATCGTCCGTCATCGACCTTGGTCCGGGGGGCTGCGAGCGATGTCGGATAATGCCAAGCAAACGTCGGTGACTGTCAACACGATCCCGCGAATGCTCCGCACCATCGTCTCGTGCGATGGGGGCTCGCACCCTCGTCCAAAACCACAACGACGCTGTCCGGGAACGCCATGAACGCCGAAGTCTTCATCACCTGCGCCGTGACCGGGTCCGGCGAAACCGTCGACAAGCATCCGGCCATTCCGGTGACGCCGGAGCAGATCGCCAACGCGTCGATCGAGGCCGCCCAGGCCGGCGCCGCCATCGCCCACATCCACGTGCGCGATCCGGAGACCGGCAAGGGATCGCGCGATCCGGCCCTTTATCGCGAGGTGGTCGAGCGCATCCGCGACTCCAAGGTCGACATCGTCATCAACCTGACCGCCGGCATGGGCGGCGACATCGTGTTCGGCCCGGGCGAGACCCCCCTACCCCTCGACCCCGCCGGCACCGACATGGTCGGCCCGCTGGAGCGGCTGGTCCATGTCGAGGAACTGCGCCCTGAGATCTGCACCCTCGACTGCGGCACGATGAACTTCTCGGCCGGAGACTATGTGATGACCAACACCCCCTCGACCCTGCGCGCCATGGCCGCGCGGGTCCAGGAACTGGGCGTGCGGCCCGAGCTGGAAGTGTTCGACACGGGCCACCTGGTCTTCGTCAAGCAGCTGATCAAGGAAGGCCTGCTGGACGATCCGGTGATGATCCAGCTGTGCATGGGCGTGGCCTATGGCGCGCCGGACGACATGCTGACCCTGATGTCGATGGTGCATCAGCTGCCGGCGGGCTCGACCTTCAGCGCCTTCTCCCTCGGCCGGCATCAGCTGCCCTACGCGGCTGTCGCGGCCTTCGCCGGCGGCAACGTCCGGGTCGGCCTGGAGGACAACCTCTATCTCGGCCGCGGCGAGTTCGCCTCCAACGGCCAGCTTGTGGCGCGCGCCAAGACCATCGTCGAGACCATGGGCGCCCGGGTGCTGGGTCCCGCCGAGGTGCGCGAGCGCCTGCAACTGACCAAGCGCTGGTGACCCGTCCGATGAGCGCAACGCATCAAGTACGAAAGGCCGGGGTGGTCGGCGGCGGTGTGATCGGCGCCGGCTGGGCCGCCCGCCTGCTCTTGAACGGCATCGACGTGGCCCTGTTCGATCCGGACCCCGAGATCGAACGCAAGATGGGCCTGGTCCTCGACAACGCCCGCCGGGCCATGGCGCGCCTGCTGCCCGGCGCCCTGCCCCCCGAGGGCAATCTGTCCTTCGCCGCCTCGGTCGCCGAGGCGGTCACAGGCGCCGACTTCGTGCAGGAGAGCCTACCCGAGCGCGAGGACCTGAAGATCCGCGTCCTGGCCGACATCGACCGGGCGACGCGACCGGAGGTCCTGATCGGCTCCTCCACCTCGGGCCTTCTGCCCACCCGCCTTCAGTCGGAAATGGCCCACCCCGAGCGCTTCGTCGTCGGCCACCCGTTCAACCCCGTGTACCTCTTGCCGCTGGTGGAGATTTGCGGCGGCGAGAAGACCTCGGACGAAGCCAAAGAGCGCGCGGCGGTCTTCTACCGCGCCATCGGCATGAGACCGCTGCACGTACGCAAGGAGATCGACGGCTTCATCGCCGATCGCCTCTTGGAAGCCGTCTGGCGCGAGGCCCTGTGGCTGGTCAATGACGGCATCGCCACCACCGAAGAGATCGACGACGCCATCCGCTTCGGCGCGGGGCTCAGATGGTCGTTCATGGGCACCTTCCTGATCTACCGCATGGCCGGGGGCGAGGCGGGCATGCGCCACTTCCTCAGCCAGTTCGGCCCGGCCCTGAAGCTGCCCTGGACCAAGCTGGAAGCCCCCGAGCTGACCGACGAATTGGCCGACCGCATCGCCGCCCAGTCCGACGACCAGGCCCACGGCGTCTCGATCCGCGAGCTGGAAAAGCGCCGCGACGACTGCCTGATCCAGGTGCTGTCGGCCCTGCGCCGGGCCGACTACGGCGCCGGCGAGACGCTGCGCCTCTATGGCGAGGGCCTGGCCGCGGCCAAGGCGTCCACGCCGGCCAAGGTCGATGAGACCCAAGCTCTGGCCCTGCACACCGCGACCGTCCTGCCCGACTGGATCGACTACAACGGCCACATGACCGAGAGCCGATACCTGCAGGTGTTCGGCGACGCCACCGACGCGGTCCTGGCCTATTTCGGCGCCGGCCCGGCCTATGTCGCCCAGGGTCGCAGCTACTTCACGGTCGAGACGCACATCCGCCACCTCGGTGAATGCCGTGAGGGCGAGCCGCTGAAGGCCGTCAGCCAGGTGCTGGGCGCCGACGCCAAGCGCCTGCACCTGTTCCACTCGCTCTACCAGGCCGAGACCGGCCACCTCCTGGCCACCGGCGAGCACATGCTTGTGCACGTGGACGCCGAGGCCCGCCGCTCGGTCCCGGCCGAGGGCGAGGTGCTGGCGGCCGTGACCCGCCTCGCCGCCGCCCAGTCCGGGCTTTCGCCGCCTGACGGCGCGGGCCGCCAGATCGCCATGCCCGCCCCGAAATAGAAGGCGACGCCAGATCGCCCTGACCCAATAGAGAGAGGGAGAGACAGACATGACCCGCCCCGAACCCGGCAAGGCCCTGTCGATCGGCGTCATCCTGGCCGAGAATTTCACCCTCTCGGCCTTCTCCCTGTTCGTCGACCAGCTTCGGCTGGCGGCGGACGAGGGCGACCTGTCGCGGCCGATCCTCTGCTCCTGGAAGACCATGGCCAGCGACCCGGACGGGGTGAAGGCCAGTTGCGGGGTCAAGGTCGGCGGCACCAGCCCGCTCTCCGACCCGACCCAGTTCGACTACATCGCCGTGGTCGGCGGCCTGTTGCACGCCGGCAAGCAGGTCGATCAGGCGACCATCGCCTACCTGAAGCAGGCTGCGGCGGCGCACGTGCCGCTGATCGGCATCTGCACCGGCAGTTTCATCCTGGCCCGCGCGGGGCTGATGCATGGCCGCCGCTGCTGCGTCAGCTGGTATCACCGCCAGGACTTCATCGACGAGTTCCCCGACCACCTGCCGGTGGCCGACCGCATGTTCGTGGTCGACGGCGACCGCATTACCTGCTCCGGCGGCGGCGGGGCGGCGGACCTGGCCTCGTGGCTGATCGAAAAGCGCCTGGGCGCGGCCACGGCGCAGAAGGCGCGGCACGTCTTGCTGCTCGACCGCGCCCGTCACGGGAACGACGCCCAGCCGCACCCGCCGATCTCGACCGCCGCGCCCAAGGGGGTGGAGGATCCGCGCGTGCGCCGGGCGCTCTTGATGATGGAGCAGCACCTGACCAACCCCATGCCGATCACCGAGATCGCCGATCGGCTCAGGCTCTCGACCAGGCACCTGGAGCGGCTGTTCCGCGACGCCGTAGGCGTCAGGCCGGCGATTTTCTATCGCGAGCTTCGTCTGCGCTACGCCCGCTGGCTCTTGGACCACACCGACCGCTCGGTGACCGACATCGCTCTGGAAGCCGGCTTCGCCGACTGCGCCCACTTCTCACGCCAGTTCAAGGCCATGGCCGGGGTGAGTCCGTCGGAGCGCCGCACCGCCGCCCGCCAGAACGAGATCGCCCCGGCCTTCATGACCGTCGGAAGCCATCACCTCGCCGGGGTGCGCCTGTTCGAATAGGCGTGCCTTGGAGCGGGTTGGGATTTGTCTGACCCGCTATTCCCAAATCCGCTATTCCCGGCGAATGCCGGGAGCCAGATCATAGGACTCCGAGCGGCGGCTAGTTCCTCGTGAATACAGACCACAAGCCTGCGCCATAGAATCTGGATCCCGGCATTCGCCGGGAAGAGCGGTTGAAAATTCGGAGCAATCTGGATTCGACAGGTCTCAGCGGAAGGCGGCCAGGAGATCGGCGGTGTCGCCGCCCGCCACCCGGTCGAGATAAAGCATTGACTTCAGTCGCGCGATCAGGGTGTTCAGCAGTGGCCCGGCTGGGGCGCGGTCGGCGCGGGTCTCCGTCGCGAGGCCGGTTCCACCCCCGCCGGCGATAATCGAAACACCCAGGTGCGCGGCCACCAGGAAGCTCTCGGCGATGTGCTCAATCAGGGGCGGCGCCCAGGCTGGGGACCCCGCGAAGGCCGGCGCGACCCGCTCGCCCCAGCCGATCGACAGCACCGACGGGTCGTTGGCGGCGTCGCCGATCACGGTCGACAGCACGTCCACCAGCCCCTTCTCGTCATAGGTCGAGAAATAGACCACCAGCTTGGGCCGCGCCGCCGCCCCGCCGGAAGCTGACGAACCCGGCACCACCTGTACGTTCGGGCGAGCCAGGCCGAGGCGGCTGAGATAGGCGGCGACGTCCGCAGTCTGGCTGGCGGAGCCGAAGGCCACAAGGCCGATGGTCCGCCCGGGCACATTGGCCGCCGGGCAGCTATGAATCCGCGCCAGGGCCGCGGGCGCCGACCAGGGTCCAGCGACGCCCACTTCCTCCGCTGGCGGCTTCAGGATCGCGTGGTTGTTGAAGCCGAACACGCCGGTGATGCAACGGGCGACCGCCGGCGGCGCGTGCAGCATGCCGGTGCGGGCATGGAATTCGCCGAGCTCAGGGTGCTCGAAATCGAACAGTTCCACCTCGAAGGCTTCGGCCAGGCTCGCGGCCGTACCAGCAAGGCCGATGTGAGATCCGACCTTGTCCTCGCGGGTGACCAGGAGGCCGCGGGCCTCGGCCCAGTTGGTGACGGTCTCGAGCGCGGCCGAGTCCGGGCCGTGATGCCGGGCGAGGTCGGCGCGGCTGAGCGGCATCCGCTGGCTGGGCGGGATTTCTTCCCAGGCCGAGAGCGCCATGAGGGCCGCCTTGCGGCGCACGCCGACGGTCAGTTCGATCCAGCGATTGGGATCGGTCCTGCGGACCGCGCGCGCACCGGGAGGGATGGAAAATGCGCTGTTCGCCAGGACCACCGTGTCGGTGTTCGCCATCGGACCTCTCTTCAAGTTCGTGCGGCCAGGACGCGGCCGGGCATACGCCAAGGATCGGACTCTAGCCGGCGCGGCGGCGGCGGGGGGTGACACGGGACACAGAGGGCGCAAAGGTGCGCGAGCGCCGAAAGCCAAGCTGGCGCACTTGGCGGAATGGCGCAACTGCGCGAGCATGGGGCATGACGCAACTCGACCGATCGCGACTGGGCCATCTGACGTTTTCCGCGCCGGGTCATGGCGGCGACTGGAGCCGGTGGGCGCGCCGCTGGCCCTGGGGCGGCCAGGGCAAGGGGGCCTGGACGATCGGCGACGACGGCTCGCTCTGCGCCTATGCGCCCAGCCAGGTGACCACGCAGAAGGGCGTCCTCTGCCTGACCGCCCGGCCCAGCGAAGCCAAGGACGGGGATGCGGCCTGGGACATGCCCTATGTCAGCGGCCTGATCTCGTCTTTCCCGTTCTTCAAGCAGACCTACGGCTATTTCGAGGTGCGCGCCCAGTTCCCGCGCGGCCGCGGCCTGCATCCCGGCATCGCGCTCTATCGCAATCCCAATCCGGCGATCGAGGACGAGATCGACGTGATCGAGACCATCGGCGACGACACCCGCGGCGCCTTTTTGACCCTGCACTTCGGTAGCGGCGCCAAGGACTATGTCAGCCAGACCGCGCGCGTGTTCGACGCCGGGGCCGGCATGACCACCCACGGCCTCTTATGGACCGACAAGACCATCAGCTGGTTTCAGAACGATCAGTTGGTCGCCTCGACCCCGACCCACGCAGCGCAGCACGCGCCGATGAGCCTGATCATAAACCTGGGCGTCGGCGGCAATTGGGCCGGCGCGCCCGACCCGCGGGCGTTTCCGGCGCGGCTGTTGGTCGAGGGCGTGAAGGCCTACGCCCTGAAGGCTTAACTCAGGCCGCCTGGTCGACCCCAGCCTGGGCCATCAAGTCGGCGGCGGCGTCGCCGAGGCGGCGGGGGAAGATGTCTTCCATCGACAGATAGGTGATCAGGCGGTTTTCCATCGGGATGATGCCGCGCACGAAGGCCTGGTCCGGATGGCCGGTCTGGGGGGCGGCCTGGATCTGGGCCTCATCGACCGTCATGGTGTCGCAGACCGCGTCCACCAGGACGCCCGCCAGGCGATCCGCGCATTCAACGACAATGATCACATGGCGCGCCTCCGGCTCGGTGCGGCCATAGCCCAGGCGATTGCGCAGATCGACCACCGGCATGATCGCCCCACGCAGGTTGATCACCCCGCGCAGATAGTCCGGGGATTGCGGAATGGGCGTTGCGGGGGTCCAGCCGCGGATCTCGCGCACGGTGGTCACGTCGACGCAGAATTCCTGCTCGCCCACGCAGAACGAGATCAATTGTCGAACGCCTTCGCCTGCTGGCTTCATGCCCGTGGCCCTTCTGGTGAGCAAGTCGAAGCGCAGACTAAGGCCGTTGTGTTAATTTGAGATTAGATCGCGACAAAGGTCAGAATGTCGCGATCTATAGTTAATGCCTATCAATCAATCCGCCGTTTCTTCCACTCCACAAAGGACTTGGCGCGGAAGCACGTCGCAATTTGAATTCGACAGATAGACTGCTCTAGAAATAACGCTCGCCGATGCGCAGCGTATCGCCCGGCCGCACCGCCATGCCCGACTTCAGCGGGTCCCGCGCCTCGGCCGTCTGGCGCTCATGCCGCACGAAGACGTGCTGCTTGTCGGCCCGGTAGGTGAAGCCCTGGGCCGCGGCGACCGCGTCCAGCACTGTCAGTCCCGGCTCATAGGGATACTCGCCCGGCTTGTTGACCTCGCCCATGATGTAGAAGGGGCGAAAGCCGACTACGTCGATGCTGACCTGCGGCTGGCGCAGATAGCCGTCGGCAAGCTTGCGGGTCAGTTCGGCGCCGACCTGTTCCTTCGTGCGCCCCACAGCCTTCACCTGGCCGACCAGCGGAAAGGCGATGGAGCCATTGGCGTTGACGACGAATTCGCCGGTCAAATCCGGCTCATTGAACACAGTGATCCTCAGCCGGTCTGCGACACCGAGCCGGTAGGCGGTGACGGTGGGAGACGCCGGGCCCGGCGCGGCCCGCACGGCGCTGGCGCCGGTCCAAGCTATGACCGTACAGGCTGCCGCCACACGCAGAAACCTGCCAACCCCGGTCATTTGCGCCTCATTCTTTACGCTCGCGGCCATTTATATCCAGTTATGATATTAATGGCCGAGTGTCGAGATCGAGGCGTTCAGGCGGCGCCCATCCCGGCGACGATGATCTTGATTAGCCGCCGGGCGCTGGCCTCCCAGCCCGGCTGGTCGTAGCCGTGGCTGAAGCCGATCATCAGCCGGTTGAGATCGTCGATGGTCAGGTCCTCGCGCACGGCGCCCGAGGCCCTGGCCGCCGCGATCAGGCGTTGCAGCGCCCCGGTGATGGCCGGCCCCGACGCGGCATAGACCTGAGGCCCCGCCCCCGCCCGCAACGCCGGCGCCACCACGCGTTTCGTCGCCATGTAGTCAACCAGCAGATTCAGCCAAGCCTCCAGCGCCACAAACGCCGGCCGGGACGCCAGCAGGTCGTCGGCGGCGGCGCAGAGCTGCTCGACCTCCCGCTGATAGACCGCGGTCAGCACTGCATCGCGGGTCGGAAAGTGCCGATAGAGGGTGCCGACGCCCAGCCCCGCCCGCCGCGCGATCTCCTCCAGCGGCGCCTCGGCCCCGGCCTCGGTGAACACAGCCTTGGCCGCCGCCAGGAGTTGTTCGCGATTGCGCAGGCTGTCGGCCCGCGGCTTGCGCAAAGAATTTTGCTCGGCGTCCACCATGCCCTCTTGAAAAAGCGGAGGCGACCTCCGATTATAACCGGAGCCTGCCTCCGTTTCATACAATGCGCAGCGCCGGCTGACAATCATCGCCCTTTTGAGGAGCGCCCCATGAGCGGACCCTTCGGCTTCAACTCGACCACCGACGACGTGCTGGATGGCGCCGATCTCTCCGGCAAGCGCATCCTGGTCACCGGCGTCTCGGCCGGCCTCGGCGTGGAGACGGCCCGGGCCCTGGCGGCCCATGGCGCGCATGTAGTCGGCGCCGCCCGCGACCTGGACAAGGCTCGCGGCGCCACCGAACAAGTGCGCGCCCAGGCCGCCAACGGCGGCGGGCTCGAACTGATCGAACTGGACCTAGCCAACCTCGCCAGCGTTCGGGCCTGCGCCGATGCCCTGGTCAAGGCCGGCAAGCCCTTCGACGTGGTCATCGACAACGCCGGGGTCATGGCCACCCCATTCGGCCACACCGCCGACGGGTTCGAGACCCAGTTCGGCACCAACCACCTGGGCCATTTCGTGCTGGTCAACCGCATCGCCGGCCTCTTGAGGTCCGGTTCGCGCGTGGTGTCCCTCGCCTCCTCCGGCCACCGCTTCTCCGATGTGAACCTGGACGACCCCGGCTTCGAGCGCACCGAATACACCCCCTTCGGCGCCTATGGCCGCTCCAAGACCGCCAATGTGCTGTTCGCGGTGGAATTCGACCGCCGCCACAAGGCCGCAGGTATCCGCGCCACCGCCGTCCATCCCGGCGGCATCCAGACCGAGCTTGGCCGGCACATGACGCCGGAGACCATCAAGGCGCTGCTCGACTCCATGCCCGCCGGCGAGAACGCCTTCACCTGGAAGACCATTCCCCAAGGCGCGGCGACTTCGGTCTGGGCCGCCGTCGTAGCTGAGGCCGACGCCGTCGGCGGACGCTACTGCGAGGATTGCCACGTCGCCGAAGTGGTCGATTCCGACAACCTGGCCCGCGCCGGCGTCCGCCCCTACGCCCTCGACCCCGCCAACGCTGCCGCCCTCTGGGCCAAGAGCGAGGAACTGGTGGGCGAGCGGTTCTGATCAGGCCTGGAAGGTTTCGTGCTCGCCGCGGCCGAACTGCTCGGCGAGCACGAACTTCTGGATCTTGCCTGAGCCGGTCAGGGGCCAGGCTTCGACCCAGATCCAGTAGTGCGGGGTCTTCTGCGGCGACAGGCGCTCGCGGATGAAGGCCTTCAGTTCCCGGGCCTCCGGCCTGCGCTCCCCGCTGGCGCGCATGAAACAGGCGACCTGCTCGCCGTACACCGGATCCGGCACGCCCACCGCAGCGACCTCGCCGATGTCGGCGTGCTCCAGAAGCGCGTTCTCGATCTCGGCCGGGAACAGGTTTTCACCGCCTCGGATGATCATCTCCTTCACCCGCCCGGTGACGCTGAGATAGCCGCGCGCGTCCATCCGGCCGAGATCGCCGGTGTGCAGCCAGCCGTCCCGGTCGATCGCCTGGGCGGTGGCCTCGGGATTGTTGTTGTAGCCGGTCATCACATGGTAGCCGCGGGTGCAGATCTCGCCCTGCTCGCCGACCGGCAGCACCTCGCCGGTGCGTGGATGCAGGATCGCCACCTCCATGTCCGGCAGGGGTTGGCCGATGGTCTCGGTCAGATCCTCCAGCGTGTCGTCATGCCAGCCCAGAGTGATCCCCGGCGAGGCCTCGGTCTGGCCGTAGACGATCTGCACCACGGCGCCGAACACCGCCTGGGCCCTTCGCGCCAGATCCGGCGCCACCATCGAGCCGCCCGACATCATCCGCTCGACCGAAGAAACATCGCGCCCGCTGCGCTCGGCCTCGTCGGTCAGGGCGACCAGCATGGTCGGCACGCCGAGGACAAAGCGTGGGCGCTCCCGCTCGATCACCTCGACGATCATGCCGGGGTCGAAGGCCGGCGCCAGCAGCATGGTCGCCCCGACCCCGACGCACCCGAGCACCAGGATGCCGCAGCCGCTGGTGTGGAACAGCGGCATGTTGTGCACAGCGATGTCGCCCGGTTTCAGGTCCATGCGCGCCGCGAGGGCGGCCGCATTCCGCACCAGGCCGTGATGGTGCAGGAGCGCGCCCTTGGGAAAGCCGGTGGTGCCGGAGGTGTATTGGATCTGGGCGACGTCGTGCGGCGAGACCTGCGGCAGGACGCCCGCCTCGTGGCCGGCGAACAAGGCCGCGTGATCGGTCATCAGGATGCGGTGGCCCACCGCCGGAACCTCGTCGCAGGCCTCGTCTGCGATCGCCCGCATCGGATTGCCGCGAAACGCCTCGACATAGTAGATCGCCTCGGCCCTGGACTGCTCCAGCACGTACTTCAGCTCGCGCTTCTGAAAGGCCGGATTGACGGTGACCAGCACCATCCCGGCCAGGGCCGCGCCGAACTCCAGCAGCACCCATTCCGGCACGTTGTTGGCGTAGACCGCGATGCGCGCGCCCGGCGCATGCCGGCTGGCCAGAGCCCGCCCGAGCCTTTCCGCGTCGGCCAGGAGCTGGCCGAAGGTCCAGGTTCGGCCAATCTGACCGTCGTAGCCCAATGCCTTCAGCGCCGGCGCGTCGCCCATGGCCTGCGCCCGCCGACGCAGCAGCTCGCCGATCGAAATCGCCTCGACCGGCCCGTCCGAAACCGCCGGGAAATAGGATTTCTCGAGCAAGACCCGATACATGGCGCGCCCTCGCCCCATAGAACGCCGGTGTCCGACCTTGGCCGCTCCACGTCCCAGCCGTCAAGCGAGGTCGAGCCTTGCCAGCGCCGCCGAAACGGGGCTTTTGGCGACCATGAACGCCCTCTCCTCTTCCGAACACATCGCCGACGCCATCGACTGGGCCGCCGCCTTTTCCAGCTACGGCCGCCGCGCCACCGCCTCCGAGATCCGCGAACTGCTCAAGCTGCTGGACCAGCCGGGCATCATCTCCTTCGCCGGCGGCATCCCCGACCCGGCCCTGTTTCCTCTGGAGATCCTCGCAGAGGCCCACGCCCGCGTGTTCGCCGACCCCGCCCTCGCCCAGGCGGCGCTGCAATATTCGGTCAGCGAAGGCTATCGCCCCCTCCGCGATCGCCTGGCTCAGACCTGGCGCGACCAGGGCGTCGAGCTGGATGCGGACAACATCCTGATCACCAACGGCTCGCAGCAGGCGTTGGACCTGATCGGCCGGCTGTTCCTCGATCCGGGCGATGTCGTGCTCAGCGCCCGGCCGACCTACCTGGGCGCGCTGCAGGCTTTCAACGCCGCCGCCCCGCGCCACGGCGACCTGGCTGACCTGGCCACAGGCCCGAAGGCCAAGCTGGCCTATGTCATGCCCGACTTCGCCAATCCCACCGGCGAGACCATGGGCATGAACCAGCGCAGCGCCCTCCTGGCCGACGCCGAGGCCCGCGGCGTGACCGTGGTCGAGGACGGCGCCTATGTCAGCCTGAGCTACGACGGCGAGCCGCCGCCTTCG
Source organism: Phenylobacterium montanum (assembly GCF_018135625.1). Taxonomy (NCBI): domain Bacteria; kingdom Pseudomonadati; phylum Pseudomonadota; class Alphaproteobacteria; order Caulobacterales; family Caulobacteraceae; genus Poindextera; species Poindextera montana. The sequence continues at coordinate 13,355 of NZ_CP073078.1, read as the reverse complement.
CTGCTGGCCCTGGAGGCCGCCGCCAAGGGGTCTGTGGACCCGGGCCGGGTGATCCACTGCGGCACCTTCTCCAAGACCATCGTCCCGGGCCTGCGGGTCGGCTGGATCGTCGCGCCGCGGCCGGTGATCCGCAAACTGGTGCTGTTGAAACAGGCGGCGGACCTGCACACCAGCTCCCTGGCCCAGATCGTCCTCGCCGACGTGCTAGATCACCTGGGCCCCGGCCATATCCAGGCCCTGCGCGCGGCCTACGGCGAGCGCCGCGACGCCATGCTGGCGGCCCTGGACCGGCACATGCCGCCCGGCGTCTCCTGGTCGCGGCCCAAGGGCGGGATGTTCGTCTGGGTCGACCTGCCCGAAGGTCAGGACGGCGCTGCGCTCTTGCAGCGGGCCATCGAGACCGAGCGGGTGGCCTTCGTGCCCGGCGGCGCCTTCTTCGCCACAGAACCCCGGCGCAACAGCCTGCGCCTGGCCTTCTCGCTCAGCGACCCGGCCACCATCGAGGAAGGCGTGGCCCGGCTGGGCCGGCTGCTCAGGAGCGAGGCGGCCCGCTGAGGCCGGCCTGGACCGCGAGCTCGCGCAGCGCCGGCTTCAGCACCTTGCCGGCGCCGTTGCGCGGCAGGTTCGGCAAGGCCAGGAAATGCTTGGGGACCTTGTAGCGGGCCAGGGCCGCAGCGACATGGGCCCTCAGAGCCTCGCCCTCGGGCGACCGCCCCGAAACCGCCACGTAGAAGCAGACCCCGATCTCGCCCCAGCTTGGATCCGGATGGCCGATCACCGCGACCTCGACCAGGTCCGGATGCCCGGCCAGGATGGCCTCGACCTCGGCCGGATAGACGTTCTCGCCGCCCGAGATGAACATGTCCTTCTTGCGATCGACCAGGCGGTAGAAGCCGTCTTCGTCGCGCACCGCGATGTCGCCGGTCCGGAACCAGCCATCGGCCGTGAAGGCGGCGGCGGTCTCGGCCGGACGGCGCCAATAGCCCTGGAACAGGTTGCGGCCTTGGAGCTGCAATTCCCCGGCCTCGCCGGGAGCTACCGGCTGGTCGTCTTCGCCGACAATCCGCACCCGCACACCCGGCGTGGGCACACCCACCGATCCGGCCTTGCGCGCGATCTGGGTCACGTCGGGCGGCATGCCGAACACGGTGCCGGCCTCGCTCATGCCGTAGCCATCGACGACCGGGATCCGATCCGTCAGCCAGGCCCGGATTTCGTCCGCCGGATGCGGGGCGCCGCCGGTGAACACAGCCGTCAGCCGCCGCAGGGCGTCCGGGTCGAAGCCCGGCTCGCGCCGCAGCCGCGAGGCCATCTGCGGCACGCAGAAATAGTGGGTGACGCCCAACGCCGGATCGGCCAGCCGGCTCAGGGTCCGCGCCGGCTGGAAGCCGTCCGAGACCAGGATGGCCGCGCCTTGCAGGAAGGCCGGCCGCACCGAAGCGATCAGGCCGATGACATGGAACATCGGCGAATCCACCAGGAACACCGACTGCGGCGTGACCCGACCGAGCAGCGAGAAGTTCTGCGCCGTCTCGTCCAGGTTCCGCGCCGACAGCATCACCCCCTTGGGCCGGCCCGACGTGCCGGAGGTGTAGAGGATCAGGCTGGCGGCGTCGGGGTCGGGCCGCGGCAGGCCGCGGGGTTCTCGGGCAGCCAAGTCGGGCCACCAGTCGTCGAACGCCGCCCCCTCGATACCATGCTCGGCCAGCTGATCGTCGCCGACCACCAGCCGCGGCTCGGCGTCGGCCAGGATATCGACCAGTTCGGTCCGGCTGAGCCGCCAGTTCAGCGGCGCAAAGATCAGTCCCGCCCGGGCGCAGGCAAGGTGCAGAACGATCATCTCCAGCCGGTTCTTCGACAGGCAGGCGACCCGGTCGCCCGGGCCGCAGCCCCACTCGCCGACCAGCAGACCGGCGCAGGCCTGCGCCTCGCGGTCCAGCTCGGCATAGGTCAGCCGCCGGCCGGAGGTCAGGTCGACCGCCGCCAGCCAGTCCGGCTGCAGCCGGGCGTGGACACCGACGTGATCGACCGGGTCCTGGGAATGGCTGTCAGGCATCGACCTGCTTGGACTTGTCGTAGGCGCCGAGACCCGGCTTGTAGGTCTTGTCGTCGATGAACTGCTTGATGCCTTCCTTGCGGCCTTCGTTATCGAACGAGTTGGCGGCCTCCTGGGCCCGGACCAGATAGTCCTCGGCGTTGTCGTAGGTCATCTCCTTGACCCGCCGGATGGCGTCCTTGGTCGCCTTCAGCGCCACCGGGTTCTTGCCCTGCAGCACCTTGGCCAGTTCGGTGACCCGGGCCTCCAGCCGCGCCAGAGGCACGCTCTCGTTGACCAGGCGCCACTCGGCCGCCTTCTGGCCGCCGATCAGTTCGCCGGTCATGGCGTGGTACATCGCATCGCGCAGCGGCATCAGGTCGACCACCACCTTGGTCGCGCCGCCGCCCGGCAGAATACCCCAATTGATCTCCGACAGGGCGAACTGGGCTTCGTCCGCCGCGATGGCCAGGTCGCAGGCGTAGAGCGGGCCGTAGCCGCCGCCGAAGCACCAGCCGTTGACCATGGCGATGGTCGGCTTCTGGTACCAGCGCAGCCGCCGCCACCAGCCATAGGACTCCCGCTGGGCCTTGCGGGTGGCGCCCAGGCCTTGCGCCTCGGTCTCGCGGAAATACTCCTTCAGGTCCATCCCCGCGGACCAGGCCGAGCCTTCGCCCTTCAGCACCAGCACGCTGAAATCGTCGCGGAACTCGATCTCGTCGAGGATCTCGCCCATGCGCCGGTTCAGGTTCGGGCTCATGCAGTTGCGCTTGTCCGGGCGGTTGAAGCTCACCCAGGCGATGCCGTCTTCGATGCGATAGGTCGCGACGGTCGGATCGTCAGCCATGTCTGGCGCTGCCTTTCAAAAATCAGAAATCAGATCGGGAAGTGGCCAGGCTGGGTCTCGATAGTGACCCAGCGAAGCTCGGTGAAAGCGTCGATGCCGGCCTTGCCGCCGAAGCGGCCGTAGCCCGAGGCCTTGACCCCGCCGAACGGCATCTGCGGTTCGTCATGCACGGTCGGGCCGTTGATGTGGCAGATGCCCGACTGGATCTGGCGCGCCAGCTTCAGGCCGCGGGCGATGTCGCGGGTGAACAGCGAGGCCGAGAGGCCGTATTCGGTGTCGTTGGCTAGCTCTATGGCATGGGCCTCGTCGCGAGCGCGGACGATCGCCACCACCGGCCCGAAGCTCTCCTCGCGGAACAGGCGCATGGCCGGGGTCACGCGATCCACGACCGTGGCCGGCATCAAGACCCCGTCGGCGGCGCCGCCATTGATCTTCTGCGCGCCGGCCGAGACCGCATCGGCCACCAGCCGCTCCACGTGGCCCACGGTCTTCAGGTCGACCACGGCGCCCAGCGGCGTCTTGCCCTCGCGCGGATCGCCGACCGCGAGGCTGGCCGCCTTGGCCTGGAAGCGCTCGACGAAGGCGTCGGCCACCGCGTCGACCACGATGATCCGCTCGGTCGACATGCAGATCTGGCCCTGGTTCATGAAGGCGCCGAAGGCGGCGGCCTTGACCGCCTCGTCCAGGTCGGCGTCCTCCAGGACGATCAGAGGCGCCTTGCCGCCCAGCTCCAGCAGCACCGGCTTCAGATGCGCCGCCGCCCGCTGGGCGATGATCTTGCCGACCGCGGTCGAGCCGGTGAAGTTGATCCGCCGCACCGCCGGATGGTCGATCAGGGCGCCCACCACCTCACCCGCATCGGCCGGCGCGTTGGTGACCAGGTTGATCACGCCCGGCGGGAAACCGGCGGCCACGAAGGCCTCGACGATCAGGGCGTGGGTCTTCGGACAGATCTCCGAGGCCTTCAGCACCACGGTGTTTCCGCAGGCCAGGGGCGTTGCGATCGCGCGCACGCCCAGGATGATCGGCGCGTTCCAGGGGGCGATCCCAAGGACCACCCCGGCCGGCTCGCGCAGGGCCATGGCCAGGCAGCCGGGCTTATCGGAGGGGATCACCTCGCCCTGGATCTGGGTGGTGAGGGCGGCGGCCTCGCGCACCATGCCGGCCGCCAGCATCAGGTTGAACCGTGCCCAGCCCTCGGTGGCCCCGATCTCGGTCTTCATCGCCTCGACGAAGGCCTCGGCGCGGGCCTCCAACGCCGCAGCCGCGGCGGTCAGCAAAGCTCTCCGCGCGTTTGGCCCGGTCTGGGACCAGGCGGCGAAGGCCTCGGCCGCTGCGTCGGCCGCCAGGGACGCCTCGGCGGCGGTCGCCGCCGCGGCGCGAGTGGCGACCTCGCCAGTGATGGGATCACGGCGCTCGAATTGCGCTGCGGCGGCCCGCGGCGCCCCGCCCACGATCAGGTCCACGACAGCTTGCGACATGCTTCCTCCCAATTTGTCGGCACACTATAATAGTTATACTATATAACATCAAGCGGTCGCTTAGCCCGCCGGGCCTTGCTATCAGGCCCAATTCTGCGCAGACCTCGTCACAGACGGCGCAAGCACGGGGCGGGACGATTGATGGACGATGAGCAGGCGATGGCGACCAGGCGATCCCTCGGCGGCGACATCGGCCTGGGCGACCTGGAGAATCAGGTCGGGTTCTTGCTGCGCCTGGCCCAGGTCTCGGTGTTCAAGCACCTGATCGCCGCCCTGGAGCCGTTCGACCTGCGCCTCACCGACTATTCCGCCCTGTTGGTGATCGAGGCCAATCCCGAACTGAAGCAGCAGAGCCTGGGCGAGGCCCTGCGCATCCAGCGGCCCAACCTGGTCTCGATCATGGACGCCCTGGAGCGCCGCGGCCTGGTCAAGCGCGGCTCGGTCCCGGGCGACCGGCGCTCCTACGCCCTGACCCTGACACCCGAAGGTTCGGCCCTGCTGGCCCGGGCCAACGAGGCCCAGGCCCGCCACGAGGCGGATGTCGACGCGGCGCTGGGACCGATCGACAAAGCGGCCTTCCTCGACGCCCTGGCCCGCCTCTCCCAACTCAGCGACGGCGACTAGGGCTTCTCGCAGACGAAACCATCGGCCGCCTTGGGGTCGCCGCCCGTGTAGCGCGGATAGGCGGGATAGGCGCACAACGGCCGCGAGACGCCGGGTAGTTCGGGACCGCCCTTGGCCAGCACGGACTCCGGCGCCCTGCCCTCCTCGACCCAGGCCTCGATCGCCGACAGCATGTCGAACTGGTCGGTCGCCCGCCCGCCGCCGCAATGGTTCATCGCCGGAACCAAAAACAGGCGCACGCCCGCCGCGCTCGCCGGATCGTTATGCTGCACATCCTCGTACCAGCCGACCGTATCGGCGGCGGAGAACACCGGGTCGGATACGCCATGATACAGGATCAGCTTGCCGCCATGGCCGGAGAAGCTGTTCAGGAAGGTCGAGGTCGCGTCGTTGATCGCCGCCGTCTGGGCGGTCTCAACCAAAGCCTGGTCGAGATCGATGTCGAACGGGCTGCGTCCCGGCTGCGCCGGGGTCATGAAATACCGCGACATAGCGTCCCCGCCCAGGACCACGTTCAGGGCCGGCATCTGTCCCGGAACGCCCAGCATCCACATTCGCCAACCCAGCTCGGATATCCCGCTGTCCCAGTAGTAGCGGCTGTAGAGAGCACGCCCCTGGCTGTCCTTGGCCCCGCCGACCACAGCCTCCAGGGCGGCGATCTTGTCAGGGGCCACGCAGCCGCTGGCCTGGCCGGGTTTGCAGGCCAGCGATCTCGGGCTGAAGGCGCAGGCCGCCGGATGGGAGACAAGGCCGTCGGCCAGGCCGTCCTGGGCGTCGCAGGCCTTGAGCACCGCCTCGGACACCAGCTTCAGGTCCGCATCGCTCAGCGCCCGCGCCAGATCCGGCCGCCCCTGAGCGTCGCGCGGGGCGATCGCAGCCAGGGTCCGGTTGGCGAAGGCTTCCTGGATCGCGGCGCGCGACAGGCGATAGCCCGGCGCGCCGGCCACCGCCCCATCGAACTCCAGCGGATAGCGCTGGACCGCCATCATCGCCTCGCGCCCGCCGTTGGAGCAGCCCATGAAGTAGGACCGCTGCGGCCCGCGATTGTAGTAGGCCCGGATCAGGGCCTTGGCCGCGGCCGTGGCCTTGCCCACCGCCTGATAGGCGTAGTCCAGCCGCGCCTGCTGATCGGCGGCGAAGCTCGCATCGCGCCCCTCGTGCCCGCCATCCATGGATAGCACCGCATAGCCTCGCGCCAGGGCCGGGGCGCCCGAGCCGGCCGCGCCGACCGCCGGCAGGACGGAGCCGTCCAGCCCGCCGCCGCCCTGGAACAGGAAGCGCCCGTTCCAGGGGGCAGGCAGCCTCAGCTCGAAGCGGACACCGTAGGCGGTCCCGTCCGGCGCCTTCCTCGGCTCGATCACCCCGGTGACCTTGCAGACCGCCGGCGATTGCAGGGTGACGGGAGGCCCGCCCATGCCCGGTAACGAAACCGGGCCGGCCGGCAGGGCCTCGGCGGCCTCGACCACGACCCCGTCCTCGTGCGCCCCTCTCAGGGCGGCACAGTCGAAGGCCGCGGCCGAGGCCGCCGAAGGAGCCAGGGCCAGGGCGGGCGCGCCGAGCAGCGCAGCCCAAAGCGCAGAACGCAAGGGGGTGTTCAAAGGTCGGCCCTCCAGGCGGATCAGAAGCTTCTCTGCAGCACGAACATGACCTCCCGCGGCGCGCCGTAGAACCTGTCGCCGGCGCCGCCATTCACCGAGAAGCCGGTGACGTAGATCTTGTTCAGGGCGTTGGTGACCCGCAGTTGCGCCAGCCAGGGCCCGTGCTCCAGCGACACCAGGGCCGAGACCAGGCTGCGCCCGGGGATCTTGTAGAAGGCGTCCAGGGACGGAGAAGATTCCTGTGACGACTGGTAGGAGTAGTTCATCCTGGGGGTTAGCACGAAGCCGTCGGCGATATCGAAGGCGTACTCGGCCCCGGCGTTGAAGGTGAATTCGGGCGAAAACAGGTTTGGCGCGCCGGATATGTCGCGGATGACGCCCGGCGCCGTATAGTCCGTGCAGCCGACGGTCTGCCCCGTGGCGCACTGCGGCTGGGTGGGTCCCGCCGGCAAAGCGTTCTGGTCGATCACCTTGTAGTCGCCGAGGCGCGAGTGGACGTAGGAGGCGGCCGCATCGCCACGCAAGCCGCCGTACTGCACCTGGGCCTGGGCCTCCACGCCGGCGATCGTGGCGCTGGGCACGTTCTGCACTGCGCCCTGCCCTGTGGCCGTATCCACCGTGTCGAACTGAAAGTTGTTGTAATCGTTATAGAACGCGTCCAGCTGGGTCTTCATGTGACCGTCCAGCAGGGTCGATTTCCAGCCGATCTCATAGTTCCAGACCGTCTCCTTCAGGAAGCCGGTCGTCGGCGTCTCGATCCCGCCGGACTTGTAGCCGCGCGCCACGAACGCATAGAGCAGGTTGTGCGGCGCGAAGGTCCAGTCGATGTTCGCCTTGCCCGTCAGGGCGTGGTCTTCCTCATGGCCGCCGGTATTGGCGACATCCAGGCCGCCCGGCGGGAAGCCGGGGATGCCCGCGCCGATCAGGACGTCGCCGCTGCCGTCCACGGAATAGTTGGAGTAGCGCAGGCCGACCGTCGCCACGAGCGTCGGCGACAGCCGGTAGCTGACCTGGCCGAACACGCCGAGCGTGGTCTTCTTGTTCTGCACCAGGATGTGGGTCGGGAAGGCGCCGTCCTCGATGATCACGTCGATCCGATTGCGCTGGAAATAGCCGCCCGCAATCCAGGACAGGGTGCGCTCGGTCGGCGACAGCAGGTCGAATTCCTGGGTGTAAACCTTCTCACGTACAAATTGGTCTTCCGTGTCGTTCGCTGTCGCAGCGGCGCTCACGGGGACTTCGGCGGCGTCAACGTCGTAGAGATTGTGGATCTGCTTGTTCTGGTAGGCGGTGATCGATTTCAGGGTGATGTCGCCCGGCAACTGGAACTGCTGGGTCAGGCTGCCCTGGATCGCCCGCTCGTTGTTGGCGGTCGGAGCGTTGTAGTAGAGTTCATGCCACGCGGCGCCGGCCGGCAGGTCCGAGCCGTAGGTCGTGCCCGGGACCGGCTGGTAGGCGTAGCCGCCGGTCTCCCTCTGAATGCTCTCCAGCTTGAAGGTGGCCTGATAGAAACTGGCCGGCTTCCACTGAATGCCGAGGCGGTAGTCCAGTTCGTCCAGCCGGCCCGGCTTGTCGTGATATGGGCCGTGGTCGGTATAGTAGCTGTCGTGCTGCTGGTCGTTGATCGCCACCCGCACCGCCAGGGTGTCGCCGAGCGGCAGGTTGACCGCGCCCTGGCCCAGCAAGGCGCCATAGGTCCCGCCGCCGAGCATCCCATAGCCTTCCAGGCGGCCCAGCTTGGGGCTCTGGGAGTTGATGAAGATCGCCCCGCCGGTGGAGTTGGAGCCGACGAAGGTGCCCTGCGGCCCGCGCAACACCTCCACGTCCGCCAGGTCATAGTAGGAGCCGGCCGAGACGATCGGCGGCTGGAACACCCCGTCGACATAGGTGGCCACGCCGTTGGCGGCGTTGGGCGAGCCGCTGGCCAGGCCGATGCCGCGGATGTTGACGCTCTGGGTCAGGCCCGCGTTCTCGACGCTGAGCGATGGCGCGGCGAACTGCAGGTCCGCCAGCGTGGTCACCGATTTCTCGGTCAAGGACTTGCCGGTCAGGGCGGTCATCGAGATCGGCACGGTCTGCACGTTCTCGGACCGCTTCTGCGCGGTCACCACCACCTCCTGCAGCTGCGCCGGCGCACTGGCGGCCGCCTCTGTCTGGGCCATCGCCGCATGGGACAGCGCCAGCAGCGACACCGAGCCGAGCGCGGCCGCAATAGTCTTCGATTCCCTCATCGGGTCCCCTCCCTGGTGGCCTGGCTGGGCCAGGTCTTGGTTTGACGCAGGCGCATGCGATCCTTGGCTCCGGCCGGCGCCGGGCAGGTTGTGCGCGTTACTGACTTTTCCGGATGCTCAGGTCCGAGCCGCCCTTTGGCGCTCAGGCCCAGCCGCTAGTTGGGCTCAGTTGGTGGCCACGGCGCTGGCCGGGCCGGGCCGGGCCGGGCCGGGACGCAGATCGCCTGTGAAAGCTGGCGGCATGTTTCACCCCCCATTTTTATGAGAGATAACAGTTATTCTGTATAACATCAAACATTTTTGGCGACTGCGACGCATGAGCTTGACCTTGACGGCAAGGGGTCTAGCTCAAGGCCAACGAAATCGTGATCTAGGGGAGCCAACATGCAACAGCGTCATCGGACAGCGATCCGAACCCTCGGCCTCGCCGCGGCCGTGGCGGCCGCTGCGACCGCCGCAAGCGCCAAGGACGTCGTCATCCACGCCGGCCGCCTGATCGACGGCGTCAGCAAGACCGAACAGAGCCAAGTCTCGATCCTGATCCACGACGACCGCATCACCGGGGTGCAGGCCGGCTTCGTCACCCAAGCCGGCGCGACCGTGATCGACCTCTCGGACGCCACGGTGCTGCCCGGCCTGATCGACTGCCACGACCACATCACCGCCAGCTTTCATCCCGGCGATCCGATCCGCAACGCGGTGACCCGCACCAACTACGACGACGAAATCGACGGGGTGAACAACCTCAAGGCCGAGCTGATGGCCGGCTTCACCACCATCCGCGACGTGGGCGCCGACACCGAGGTGATCGTGGCCCTCAAGCATGGCGTCGCCGGTGGGTCCATTCCGGGGCCACGCATGTGGGTCTCAGGCTCGCCGCTCGGCCCGACCGGCGGCCACGGCGACGCCGCCAACGGCCTGGATCCGGAACTGAGCCATCCGGGCTGGACCGACAATCTGGTGGACAGCCCCGAAGCCGCCCGCCGTATCGTGCGGACCCTGCGCCGCGAGGGCGTCGACCTGATCAAGATCATGCCGTCGGGCGGGGTGATGTCGATCGGCGACGACCCCAAGCTGCAACTGATGACCGACGACGAGATCAAGGCAGTGATCGACACCGCTCATTCGCTGGGCATGAAGGTCGCCGCCCACGCCCACGGCGAGGCCGCGATCAACCACACCATCGAGCTGGGCGTCGATTCGATCGAGCACGGCTCCTACGCCGACGACGCCTCCTACAAGCTGTTCAAGGCCCACGGGACCTATCTGGTGCCGACCATGCTGGTGGGGGCGCGGGTCTATGAGCACGCCAAGACCCATCCGGAGGATCTGAACCCCTCCACGGCGGCCAAGGCCCTGGCGGTCGCGCCGATGCTGCAGAAGAACCTGCACGACGCCTACCAGGCCGGGGTCAAGATCGCCTTCGGCACCGACACCTTCGGCATGAGCAATCACGGCGAGAACGCCCAGGAGTTCGCCATCATGGTCCGCGCGGGCATGCCTCCGGCCGAGGCGATCTGGGCCGCGACCCACAACGCCGCCGACCTGATCGGCTCGCCCGACATCGGCGCCGTCCAGGCTGGCCGTTTCGCCGACATCGTCGCGGTCCAGGGCGATCCGCTGCAGGATGTCACCACCCTGGAGCACGTCCAGTTCGTGATGAAGGGCGGGGTGGTCTACAAGTCGGGCGGCAAGCCGGTCGACTGACGACGGCAGAGGAGCTTCGATGACCGCGACGATCGACCAGAGCCTCGCACCGGATCGCCTGACCCACCTGCAGCGCCTGGAGGCGGAAGCCATCCACATCCTGCGCGAGGTGGCGGCCGAGGCGGAAAAACCGGTGATGCTCTACTCGATCGGCAAGGACTCGGCGGTGATGCTGCACCTGGCGGCCAAGGCCTTCTTTCCGGCCCGGCCGCCCTTCCCGCTGCTGCACGTGGACACGACCTGGAAGTTCCGGGCCATGTACGAGATGCGCGAGCGCATGGCCGCCGAGCTCGGCTTCGAACTGCTGGTGCACAAGAACCCCGAGGCGGTGGCGAAGGGGATCAACCCCTTCGATCACGGCTCGGCCGTGCACACCGACATCTGGAAGACCCAGGGGCTGAAGCAGGCCCTGGACCTCTACGGCTTCGACGCCGCCTTCGGCGGCGCGCGGCGCGACGAGGAGAAGTCCCGGGCCAAGGAGCGCATCTTCTCCTTCCGCTCCGCCGGCCACCGCTGGGACCCCAAGAACCAGCGGCCGGAGCTCTGGCGGCTCTACAACGCCAAGAAGCACAAGGGCGAGACCATCCGGGTGTTCCCGATCTCGAATTGGACCGAGCTCGACGTCTGGCAATACATCCACCTGGAGAACATCCCCATCGTGCCGCTCTATTTCGCGGACCTGCGGCCGGTGGTGGAGCGCGACGGAACCTGGATCATGGTCGATGACGAACGCATGCGCCTGCGTCCCGGCGAGGTCCCGCAGATGAAGAAGGTCCGCTTCCGCACCCTCGGCTGCTACCCCCTCTCCGGCGCGGTGGAGAGCGAGGCCGACACCCTGACCGCGGTGATCCAGGAGATGCTGCTGACCACCACCTCCGAGCGCCAGGGCCGGATGATCGACCACGACCAGGCCGCCTCGATGGAGAAGAAGAAGCAGGAGGGCTATTTCTGATGGCCCACATTTCCGAGCTGATCGAGACCGATATCGAGGCCTATCTCGAGGCCCACCAGCACAAGAGCCTCCTGCGCTTCATCACCTGCGGCTCGGTGGACGATGGCAAGTCGACCCTGATCGGACGGCTGCTCTACGATTCGAAAATGATCTTCGAGGACCAGATGGCGGCCCTCGAGGCGGACTCGAAGAAGGTCGGCACCCAGGGCGGCGAGATCGACTTCGCCCTCCTGGTCGATGGCCTCGCCGCAGAGCGCGAGCAGGGCATCACCATCGACGTCGCCTATCGCTTCTTCTCCACCGACAAGCGCAAGTTCATTGTCGCCGACACACCGGGTCACGAGCAGTACACCCGCAACATGGTCACCGGCGCCTCGACGGCGGACCTGGCCGTGATCCTGATCGACGCGCGCAAGGGCGTACTGACCCAGACCCGCCGCCACAGCTTTCTGGTCGCGCTGATCGGCATCCGCCAGGTGGTTCTGGCGGTGAACAAGATGGACCTCGTGGACTGGTCGAAGGATCGGTTCCACGAGATCGTCTCCGATTACCTGGCCTTCGCCGACGCGATCGGGCTCAAGGACATCACCGCCATCCCGATCTCGGGCCTGAACGGCGACAACATTGCGTCGACCAGCGCCGCCACGCCCTGGTACGGCGGGCCGACGCTGATGCAGCACCTGGAGAGCGTCGAGATCGACGAGGACCGGTTGAAGGCCCGGCCATTCCGCATGCCGGTGCAGTGGGTCAACCGGCCCAATCTCGACTTCCGCGGCTTCTGCGGCCTGATCGCCTCCGGCGCGGTCCGGCCGGGCGACAAGGTCCGCGCCCTGCCCTCCGGCCGCACCTCGACCGTCGAGCGCATCGTCACCCGGGACGGCGACCTTGCCGCCGCCGTCGCCGGCCAATCGGTGACCCTGACCCTGGCGGACGAGATCGACGTCTCACGCGGCGACGTCCTGGCCGCAGCCGCCTCGCCGCCCGAGGTCGCCGACCAGTTCGAGACCACCCTGGTCTGGATGGCCGACGAGGAGCTTCTGCCCGGCCGCCCCTATTGGCTGAAGCTCGGAACCAAGACGGTTTCGGCCCAGGTCACCGACCTGAAGTACAAGATCAACGTCAACACCCTGGAGCACGCGGCGGCGAAGACCCTGGCCCTGAACGAGATCGCCGTCTGCAACCTCGCCCTCGACCAGGCGATCGCCTTCGATCCCTACGAGGACGACAAAGACCTTGGCGGCTTCATCCTGATCGACCGCATGACCAACGCCACGGTCGCAGCCGGCATGATCCGCTTCGCCCTGCGCCGCAGCCACAACATCCACTGGCAAGCCCTGGACGTGACCCGCACCGCCCGGGCCGGGGCCAAGGGGCAGAAGCCCGCCGTCTTGTGGTTCACGGGCCTCTCCGGCGCCGGCAAGTCGACCATCGCTAACGTGCTGGAGAAGAAGCTGTTCGCTCTGGGCAAGCACACCTACCTGCTGGACGGCGACAATGTCCGCCACGGCCTGAACAAGGACCTCGGCTTCACCGACGCCGACCGGGTGGAAAACATCCGCCGCGTCGCCGAGGTGGCCAGGCTGATGGCCGACGCCGGCCTGATCGTGATCGTCTCCTTCATCTCGCCGTTCAAGGCCGAGCGCGACATGGCCCGCAGCCTCTTGCCCCCTGGCGAGTTCTTCGAGGTGTTCGTCGACACCAGCCTGGCCGAGGCCGAGCGCCGTGACGTCAAGGGCCTCTACAAGAAGGCCAGAGCCGGCGAACTCAAGCACTTCACCGGCGTCGACAGCCCCTACGAGGCTCCGGAAAGTCCGGAGATCCACCTGGACACGGCCGTGGCCTCGCCCGAGGACTCCGCCGACGCTGTGCTCACCGCCCTG